>NZ_JAXCWM010000030.1:0-5567 GCF_034045115.1 Massilia sp. CFBP9012
TTTGCTATAGTTCGCCTCCGCTTCGGCATGACCGAAAAATGTTAACGTAATCAAGCGGTTACGGTAGCAAGATCGGCAGAGAAATCTGAGACGAAGCGAAATGAAGGGGTTGACGAAAAACGAAAAACACTTCATACTCTCTTTCCTCTGCTGCTGACGAACACAACGCTTCGAAGCAACGCAGCAGATGATGCAGTACCGAATAAAGTTCTTTAAAAATTAACAGTCGATAAGTGTGGGCGTTTGATGAAGGTGCCAAGAACTTCGGTTCTTGATTACTTAAATTATCAAATGTTCACAAAAAAGAAATACGTTGCTCAGCAATGAGTAACGGTCAGTATTTTGAGTGAGCGACCCCTGCAGCAATGCAGGGTGACTCGAAAGAGTCAACAAACAGAGATTGAACTGAAGAGTTTGATCCTGGCTCAGATTGAACGCTGGCGGCATGCTTTACACATGCAAGTCGAACGGTAACAGGGAGCTTGCTCCGCTGACGAGTGGCGAACGGGTGAGTAATATATCGGAACGTACCCAAGAGTGGGGGATAACGTAGCGAAAGTTACGCTAATACCGCATACGATCTAAGGATGAAAGCAGGGGATCTTCGGACCTTGTGCTCCTGGAGCGGCCGATATCTGATTAGCTAGTTGGTGAGGTAAAGGCTCACCAAGGCGACGATCAGTAGCTGGTCTGAGAGGACGACCAGCCACACTGGAACTGAGACACGGTCCAGACTCCTACGGGAGGCAGCAGTGGGGAATTTTGGACAATGGGCGCAAGCCTGATCCAGCAATGCCGCGTGAGTGAAGAAGGCCTTCGGGTTGTAAAGCTCTTTTGTCAGGGAAGAAACGGTAGAGGCTAATATCCTTTGCTAATGACGGTACCTGAAGAATAAGCACCGGCTAACTACGTGCCAGCAGCCGCGGTAATACGTAGGGTGCAAGCGTTAATCGGAATTACTGGGCGTAAAGCGTGCGCAGGCGGTTTTGTAAGTCTGTCGTGAAATCCCCGGGCTCAACCTGGGAATTGCGATGGAGACTGCAAGGCTAGAATCTGGCAGAGGGGGGTAGAATTCCACGTGTAGCAGTGAAATGCGTAGAGATGTGGAGGAACACCGATGGCGAAGGCAGCCCCCTGGGTCAAGATTGACGCTCATGCACGAAAGCGTGGGGAGCAAACAGGATTAGATACCCTGGTAGTCCACGCCCTAAACGATGTCTACTAGTTGTCGGGTTTTAATTAACTTGGTAACGCAGCTAACGCGTGAAGTAGACCGCCTGGGGAGTACGGTCGCAAGATTAAAACTCAAAGGAATTGACGGGGACCCGCACAAGCGGTGGATGATGTGGATTAATTCGATGCAACGCGAAAAACCTTACCTACCCTTGACATGTACGGAAGCCACGAGAGATCGAGGTGTGCTCGAAAGAGAGCCGTAACACAGGTGCTGCATGGCTGTCGTCAGCTCGTGTCGTGAGATGTTGGGTTAAGTCCCGCAACGAGCGCAACCCTTGTCATTAGTTGCTACATTCAGTTGAGCACTCTAATGAGACTGCCGGTGACAAACCGGAGGAAGGTGGGGATGACGTCAAGTCCTCATGGCCCTTATGGGTAGGGCTTCACACGTCATACAATGGTACATACAGAGGGCCGCCAACCCGCGAGGGGGAGCTAATCCCAGAAAGTGTATCGTAGTCCGGATCGCAGTCTGCAACTCGACTGCGTGAAGTTGGAATCGCTAGTAATCGCGGATCAGCATGTCGCGGTGAATACGTTCCCGGGTCTTGTACACACCGCCCGTCACACCATGGGAGCGGGTTTTACCAGAAGTAGGTAGCTTAACCGCAAGGAGGGCGCTTACCACGGTAGGATTCGTGACTGGGGTGAAGTCGTAACAAGGTAGCCGTATCGGAAGGTGCGGCTGGATCACCTCCTTTCTAGAGTAGCACCGGGGTCTAACGACCCATCATCAAGCGTCCACGCTTATCGACTGTTGAATGTAAAGAACAGTTTTATCGGGGCTGTAGCTCAGCTGGTTAGAGCACCGTGTTGATAACGCGGGGGTCGTTGGTTCGAGTCCAACCAGCCCTACCAAGCTTGTCCCCACGTAGGTGGGGATCAAAGTCCGCGTCACATGGGGGATTAGCTCAGCTGGGAGAGCACCTGCTTTGCAAGCAGGGGGTCGTCGGTTCGATCCCGTCATCCTCCACCATTTAGTAAATGGTTAAAAGTTCAAACGTAAGTCACCAGCAGCTAGCTGGATGGATTTAGGTTTGGTCTTTTCGAGATCACTGTTTTTTCGTTCTTTAACAATCTGGAAGAAGTAAAGTTTTATCAGCGTGTGCGACAGCACATGTTGAGGGTAGTAGTAATTTGTATCAAGCAAACATAGTTGTACTCTTGAATTCTGTGACGATCTCTTTAACTCATGAAGAGGCCAACGTTATAGGGACAAGTGAATAAGTGCACATGGTGGATGCCTTGGCGATTACAGGCGATGAAGGACGTAGTAGCTTGCGATAAGCTGCGGGGAGCTAGCAAACGAGCTTTGATCCGCAGATTTCCGAATGGGGAAACCCGGCCTTTTAGGTCATTGCATACTGAATACATAGGTATGCAAAGCGAACGCGGCGAACTGAAACATCTAAGTAGCTGCAGGAAAAGAAATCAACCGAGATTCCCAAAGTAGTGGCGAGCGAAATGGGATGAGCCTGTATGTGATAGTCGGACTGATAGTGGAAGCTTTTGGAAATGAGCGCCATAGTGGGTGATAGCCCCGTACACGAAATCAGACCGGTGGTACTAAGCATACGACAAGTAGGGCGGGACACGAGAAATCCTGTCTGAACATGGGGGGACCATCCTCCAAGGCTAAATACTCGTAATCGACCGATAGTGAACCAGTACCGTGAGGGAAAGGCGAAAAGAACCCCGGGAGGGGAGTGAAATAGATCCTGAAACCGTGTGCATACAAACAGTAGGAGCCTCTTCGTGGGGTGACTGCGTACCTTTTGTATAATGGGTCAGCGACTTACATTCAGTGGCGAGGTTAACCGAATAGGGGAGCCGTAGAGAAATCGAGTCCGAATAGGGCGACAGTCGCTGGGTGTAGACCCGAAACCAAGTGATCTACCCATGGCCAGGATGAAGGTGCGGTAACACGCCCTGGAGGTCCGAACCCACTAATGTTGAAAAATTAGGGGATGAGCTGTGGGTAGGGGTGAAAGGCTAAACAAACTTGGAAATAGCTGGTTCTCTCCGAAAACTATTTAGGTAGTGCCTCAAGTATCACCATCGGGGGTAGAGCACTGTTATGGCTAGGGGGTCATTGCGACTTACCAACCCATTGCAAACTCCGAATACCGATGAGTGCGAGCTTGGGAGACAGACATCGGGTGCTAACGTCCGGTGTCAAGAGGGAAACAACCCAGACCGCCAGCTAAGGTCCCAAAGATTGGCTAAGTGGAAAACGAAGTGGGAAGGCTAAAACAGTCAGGATGTTGGCTTAGAAGCAGCCACCATTTAAAGAAAGCGTAATAGCTCACTGATCGAGTCGTCCTGCGCGGAAGATGTAACGGGGCTAAGCCAGTCACCGAAGCTGCGGATATCCTTTATTGGATATGGTAGGAGAGCGTTCTGTAAGCCTGCGAAGGTGTCTTGTAAAGGATGCTGGAGGTATCAGAAGTGCGAATGCTGACATGAGTAGCGATAATGCGGGTGAAAAGCCCGCACGCCGTAAGCCCAAGGTTTCCTGTTCAACGTTCATCGGAGCAGGGTGAGTCGGCCCCTAAGGCGAGGCAGAGATGCGTAGCTGATGGGAAGCAGGTTAATATTCCTGCACCGTCGTATGATGCGATGGGGGGACGGATCGCGGAAGGTTGTCTGACTGTTGGAATAGTCAGTTTTTGACTCATAGAAGGTGCTTAGGCAAATCCGGGCACGTAATTCAAGGGGTTGAGACGAGTCGCCATGTGCGATGAAGCAATCGGAAGTGGTTCCAAGAAAAGCCTCTAAGCTTCAGTCATACGAGACCGTACCGCAAACCGACACAGGTGGGCGAGATGAGTATTCTAAGGCGCTTGAGAGAACTCGGGAGAAGGAACTCGGCAAATTGGTACCGTAACTTCGGGATAAGGTACGCCCTAGTAGTTTGACCACTTTACTGTGGAAGGATGAACGGGTTGCAATAAAATGGTGGCTGCGACTGTTTAATAAAAACACAGCACTCTGCAAACACGAAAGTGGACGTATAGGGTGTGACGCCTGCCCGGTGCTGGAAGATTAAATGATGGGGTGCAAGCTCTTGATTGAAGTCCCAGTAAACGGCGGCCGTAACTATAACGGTCCTAAGGTAGCGAAATTCCTTGTCGGGTAAGTTCCGACCTGCACGAATGGCGTAACGATGGCCACACTGTCTCCTCCCGAGACTCAGCGAAGTTGAAATGTTTGTGATGATGCAATCTACCCGCGGCTAGACGGAAAGACCCCATGAACCTTTACTGTAGCTTTGCATTGGACTTTGAATCAATCTGTGTAGGATAGGTGGGAGGCTTTGAAGTAGGGACGCCAGTCTCTATGGAGCCATCCTTGAAATACCACCCTGGTTCATTTGAGGTTCTAACCTTGGTCCGTTATCCGGATCGGGGACAGTGCATGGTAGGCAGTTTGACTGGGGCGGTCTCCTCCTAAAGTGTAACGGAGGAGTTCGAAGGTACGCTAGGTACGGTCGGACATCGTGCTAATAGTGCAATGGCATAAGCGTGCTTAACTGCGAGACCGACAAGTCGAGCAGGTACGAAAGTAGGACATAGTGATCCGGTGGTTCTGTATGGAAGGGCCATCGCTCAACGGATAAAAGGTACTCTGGGGATAACAGGCTGATTCCTCCCAAGAGTTCATATCGACGGGGGAGTTTGGCACCTCGATGTCGGCTCATCACATCCTGGGGCTGTAGCCGGTCCCAAGGGTATGGCTGTTCGCCATTTAAAGTGGTACGTGAGCTGGGTTTAAAACGTCGTGAGACAGTTTGGTCCCTATCTGCCGTGGGCGTTGGAAATTTGAAGGGGGCTGCTCCTAGTACGAGAGGACCGGAGTGGACGAACCTCTGGTGTACCGGTTGTCACGCCAGTGGCATTGCCGGGTAGCTAAGTTCGGAAGAGATAACCGCTGAAAGCATCTAAGCGGGAAACTTGCCTTGAGATGAGATTTCCCGGAGCCTTGAGCTCCTTGAAGGGTCGTTCGAGACCAGGACGTTGATAGGTCAGGTGTGGAAGTGCAGTAATGCATTAAGCTAACTGATACTAATTGCCCGTAAGGCTTGTCCCTATAACCTTGGTAGTCAAGGTTGTGACGAGTACAACTCGCTTGAATACAAGCTACAACCCAACAATACTTCTTCCAGATTCAGAGCATGCGCGCACTGTCGCGAATGCTCGTACAAGTCATGCCTGATGACCATAGCAAGTCGGTCCCACCCCTTCCCATCCCGAACAGGACCGTGAAACGACTTTGCGCCGATGATAGTGCTGCAACCAGTGTGAAAGTAGGTTATCGTCAGGCTAGTTATA
>NZ_JAXCWM010000031.1:0-5127 GCF_034045115.1 Massilia sp. CFBP9012
CCCATCCCGAACAGGACCGTGAAACGACTTTGCGCCGATGATAGTGCTGCAACCAGTGTGAAAGTAGGTTATCGTCAGGCTAGTTATAAGAAAAACCCCACCAGGTGATCCTGGTGGGGTTTTTTGCTTTTCCGACTTGACGAATCAGTCTGTTGTTCAAGCACCAAATCGCATTGTCATAAAGCACATTGCGTACAGATAACCTTGCTTTCCGTACAGAATCAATCGTGCGCGGCGAATAGTTTTCTATAATTCTTCGTTACCCATTTAGTTTTTCTTGTTGGTATATAAAAACCGGCAGGGACTTCGTTTGCCTCATCACTTTTAATAAGAATTTTATGCGATCACTTTCTGCACTCAGCACGCGCGCCAAACTCGGCGTGGGGTTCGGCCTGGTCGGGATCCTGATCATCGTACTGGCCATCTTTGCATGGCGTGAATTAGGAAACGTCGGTCAGGAACTTGCCGCGCAAAACACCGTGCGCACGACCCAGCTCGAGCGCCTGTACGAGCTGCGCGAATCGCTTGCCCAGACTGGCCTCGCCGCGCGCAATGCCTACATCTTCCCGGACGTCACCGACGCCAGGCGTGAACTCGCCCTCCTGGACCAACACAAAGCCCGTTATCTCGCCGAACTGCAGGCCCTGGAGCCACTGTTTGTAGGGAATGCTGACTTTGCGAAAATGCGCGATGGCTTGTTGCAGATGGCGCAAGAGCTGAACCGCCCACGCCGTTATCGCGATGCCGGCCAGCTGACCGAATACGGCAGCTTCCTCGTCAACGAATGCAGTCCGCTGCGCCGTCAGAACGTGCTCGATATCGACCGCGTCATCACCACTGTGCAGCAATATGTCGCAGACGGTACGGCCCATGCGCAGGAATCGATCGCTGCCGCCAAAACCACGATCATCGTGGTCACGCTCGCCGCAGTGGCCCTGAGCGTGCTGATCGGCAGCGCGATCACGGCACATCTGCTGCGCCAGCTGGGCGGCGAGCCGGTCGAAGTCAATCGCATCGCGTCGGCCATTGCTGCGGGCGATCTGACCGTCGACGTCGCCGTCCGTCCCAATGACGATGCCAGCGTCATGCATGCCATCCGTGAAATGCAGGCCAGTCTGCAAAACATCGTTGCGCAGGTTCGCGGCGGTACCGACATGATCGCGACCGCTTCCAGTGAGATCAGCGCCGGCAACGACGATCTGTCGATGCGTACCGAGGAACAGGCGAGCTCGCTGGGCCGCACGGCCGATTCGATGAAAGAGCTGACTGCTGTCGTCGAACAGAATACCGCCTACGCCCGCCACGCCAATACGCTCGCCGCATCGGCCAGCGTGGTTGCAAGCAAGGGCGGCACCGTCGTCTCCGCCGTGGTCGATACCATGCAGGATATCAATGCCTCGGCCCGCAGGATTTCGGATATCACCAGCGTGATCGACGCGATCGCCTTCCAGACCAATATCCTGGCATTGAATGCGGCGGTCGAAGCGGCGCGCGCCGGCGAGCAGGGACGGGGCTTTGCCGTGGTGGCGAGCGAAGTGCGCAACCTGGCGCAGCGGTCGGCCACTGCCGCCAAGGAGATCTCGGCATTGATCGGCGAATCGGCCGCCAAGGTCGATGCGGGTTCGAAGCTGGTGGAGCAGGCCGGCGCCACGATGGACGACATCGTGAGCAGCGTGAAGGAAGTCAGCGGCATCATCGCTGAAATCACCACCGCAAGCGAAGCCCAGCATGCCGGTATCCAGCAAGTGAACCATGCGGTGGGTCAAATGGACGAGGCAACCCAGCAGAACGCTGCCTTGGTTGAGCAGGCCGCCGCGTCGGCCGCGGCGCTCAAGGAACAGGCAGCGACGCTGCTGCGCACCGTGCGCGTGTTCCGCATCGGCACCGAAGGCAAGCCGCTGCGGATCGCGGCCTGACCTGCCGATTCTATCAGGCGCCGCTCAGTCGGTGCTGGCGTTCAGGCTCTTGCGCAGGTCCACTAACTGGTCGCGCAGGGCCGCGGCTTCGTCGACCGAGCACTGGGTTGCGCACAATACCGCCGGCATCACGCTGGCGGCTTCCTTCCTCAATGCCTTGCCCTCGTCGGTCAGGCTGATGATCACCTGGCGTTCATCGCTGCGCGCGCGGTTACGCTGCACCAGTCCCTGCGCTTCCATACGCTTGAGCAAGGGTGTCAAGGTCGCAGAGTCAAGGAACAGGCGCTCGCCGATGTCGGACACGGTCAGCTGATCTTGTTCCCACAAAACCATCATCACGAGATACTGCGGATAGGTGAGCCCAAGCTTGGGCAGCAAGCCGCGGTAGACCCGCATCATTGCCAACGAGGTCGAGTACAGGGCGAAGCACAGTTGCTCGTCGAGCATGGGCGTCGCAGGGGAGGTGGGCGTGGTCGCGTTCATTCTTCCAATATAGATCGCACGCTAGATAATTGCAAGCGATTGTCTGACGAAATTGATGCAGTGCCGAAGCACGAGCGATGTGGCGTGCGTAAGCACTTACATGACGCCATCTCTGCAATACGGCAAATTGTCGGATCCTCGCGCGAATGACAGGATCAGGCAAGAGGATGCGAGGAACCATCTACCTCCCGACTCCCCCTGACTTCTATGATGAATGAACATTGTCTTGAATGGAGTGCCCATGAAATCGATCGACACTATTTATATCAAGGGACAATTCGTCACCCCACATGGCGCCGAGCGCTTTACCCTGGTCGACCCTGTCACCGGGCAGGAAGCGGCGCAAGTCACCTTGGCCGACGAGGTCGACGCGGAAAACGCAATTGCCGCAGCGACCGCCGCTTATCGTGAACTTGCCGGATCGTCGCGCGAACAGCGCATGGCTTGGCTCGCACGTCTGCATGAGGTGGTGGCCGACGCAGAAGAGGAATTGATCGCGACAATGATCGAGGAATATGGCGGACCTCACGGTATTTCCGTCGCCACATCGAAGCGGGCCGCCGCCTCGTTCGACCAGGCGCGCACGCTGCTGGCCGATTACCCGTTCGAGCGCCAGGTTGCCAGCGCGCGGGTGCGCATGGAGCCGCTCGGTGTCGTTGGCCTGATCACGCCCTGGAATGCAAACTACGGCATGATCTGTAGCAAACTCGCGATGACGATCGCCGCCGGCAGTACGGCAGTGATCAAGCCGAGCGAATTGAGCGCGCGCCAGACTGAACTGCTGACCCGCGTGTTACACCGGGCTGAAGTGCCGGCCGGCCTGTTCAACATCCTGACTGGCCGTGGCGACGTCGTCGGCGCCGCCCTCGCGCGCCATCCGGGCATTGCGAAGATTTCGTTTACCGGCTCCACCGCAGTCGGCAAGTCGATCGTGCGCGGTTCCGCGGACACGCTCAAGCGCGTCACCCTGGAACTGGGCGGCAAGTCGCCCACAATCCTGCTCGACGACGCCGACTTCGACAAGGCCATGCCCTTCATCGCGGCGGCGGCAACCATGAACAGCGGCCAGGCCTGCCTGGCCGGTACGCGCCTGCTGGTGCCGCGCGCACGATTGCGGGAGGCCGAGCAAGGCATCGTCGCGGCGTTCCGGGCCTTGAAGGTGGGCGATCCACGCGATCCGGAAACCCGGATCGGGCCGATGGTGAGCGCCACCCAGTACCAGCGCGTGCAAGGATATATCCGCAAAGGGATCGAGGAGGGCGCAACCCTGCTGCTGGGCGGTACCGGCTTGCCTCAGGGCTTGGAGCGCGGCTATTTCGTGCGGCCTACTGTGTTTAGCAATGTCCGCAACGACATGACCATCGCAAAAGAGGAGATCTTCGGACCGGTCCTGTCCGTCATTGCCTACGACGATGAGGAAGATGCCATCGCGATCGCCAACGACACGATCTATGGCTTGCATGCCTATGTGTTCTCGGGAGACGTGGCGCGTGCGAATCGTGTCGCTCGCCGCATCGAAGCGGGCCGGATCTTCATCAATGGCCTGTACGATGAGCCGATGGCGCCGTTTGGTGGATTCAAGCAGTCGGGGCTGGGGCGTGAATTCGGCATCTTCGGGCTGGAGGAATATCTCGAACCAAAGACCCTGCTTGGCTATGAACAGTCGCTCTGAGCGCGGCTTGCTTGAGCAGTTGCTGGAGACGGTCAGCCGCCGCTTTTCCTCGGCGGACGACATCGATGACCTGTCGACGGCACTGCCTTGGCTGGGGCTGATCCGGCGCCGGGGACCGACGGCGATCGGCCGCGGGATGCTGGAGCCGTCGATGTGCCTGATGCTGCACGGCGAGAAGCAGATGCTGGTAGGTGAGCGCGTACTGCGCTACGGCGCCGGTTGCTATGTGCAGGCGGGCACGACGATCCCAGTCTCGGGCCAGGTCGTGCGTGCCAGCGAAGCGGAACCGTATTACGGCATCCGGGTCGATCTCGACCCCAAGGAGCTTGCCTCCTTCATGCTCGAGATGCGATTGCCGATGCCGTCTGGGGGAGACGACCCGCCCCTCGTCAGCGTCGAGATCGCGGGTACGGCCTTGCTGGAAGCATTCGAACGCTTGTTGCGGCTGCTCGACCGGCCGTCGGATCTGCCTGTCCTCGCGCGTCTGGTCAAGCAGGAAATCATGTATCACCTGGTGACGGGGCCGGGCGGCCCCACCCTGACGCAGGGATTGATGGGAAGCCACCGCGAGCATGCCGTGAACAAGGCGATCAGCTGGATCCGCGAGCATTACGACGCACCCTTGAAAATCGCCGAGCTGGCCGAGGCCGTGCACCTGAGCCCGTCGGTCCTTCATCGCCGCTTCAAGGCCGCTACGATCATGAGTCCGCTCCAATACCAGAAACAGGTGCGGCTGCTGGAGGCGCGCAAGTTACTGATGAGCGGCGGCGTCGAAGCCGCGAATGTGGCTTTCCAGGTGGGGTATGAAAGTCCATCGCAGTTCAGCCGCGAGTACCGTCGCCTGTTTGGCGCCTCGCCGCTGCAGGACGCGGAACAGCTGCGCGGCGTGGCGCCGTCGCCCTGATTTTTCACTGCAGAACAATATTATTGCTGAGCACTTGCGCGACTGGGTAGGGCTTTGCTATAGTTCGCCTCCGCTTCGGCATGACCGAAAAATGTTAACGTAATCAAGCGGTTACGGTAGCAAGATCGGCAGAGAAATCTGAGACGAAGCGA
>NZ_JAXCWM010000032.1:0-4841 GCF_034045115.1 Massilia sp. CFBP9012
GGATACCAATATCAAGGGCGCTGTCGCCAGCGGCGAACAGGTGGTCGCGAAAGTCGGCGGCGACCTGAACATCGAAAGCCTGCAGGATACGGCCACCTTCGACAGCAAGAACCAGAGCCTGGGCGTGAGCGGCACCTTCGGCATGGGCGTCAGCGTCAGCGGTAGTTTCAGTGACAGCAAGCTGAGCAGTGATTACGCGAGCGTGCAGGAGCAGAGCGGCATCCGGGCCGGCGCCGGCGGCTTCCAGCTGGTCGTCGACGGCAACACCGACCTGAAGGGCGCCGTCATTAGCAGCAGCCAGGAAGCGATCGATGCGGGCAAGAACAGCTTGACGACCGGCTCGCTGACCGTGCGCGACATTGCGAACCATGCCGACTACAAGGGACACAGCGTCGGGTTGAGCGGTGGCCTCGGCACCGAAGGCGATAGCCGGGATGCGGCGCCGGATACTTCCGGCGTCGGCGGTGACAGCTGGAAGTGGATGCAGACCGGCGGCAGCGGCATGAATGCGCCGGTCGCGCTGGGTGCCTCAGGCAACGATTCGAGCACGACGGTGAGCGGCATTAGTGGTGGTGTGGTCACGATCACCAATGGACAGCAACAGCAGGCGCTGACTGGGAAGACTGCCGAGGAGATGCTGGCGGAGCTCAACCGCGATGTGTCGAACGAGAAGGATACGAGTGGGCGGATTGAGAACAACTTCGATCAGGCGTCGATCCAGGCGGGGTTCGAGATCGTCGGGGCGTTTACCGGGCAGGTATCGACGTTCATTGCGGATAAATCGCGGGAAATAGATAGCGTTCGTACGAAGGCCGAAAATCTGGATGCCGAGGCGGATGCGCTCACCGCAAAAGCTGAAGCGCTTCCGGATGGCCAAGAGAAGCAGCGTTTGCTTGATGCAGCTAGTTCATTAATGGAGGAAGCTACAGCTAAACGTATTCAATCGATCACGCTTGAGGATCAGTGGGGGCCAGGTGGTACTTATCGCCAGATTGCGACCGCGTTTACAGCAGCCGCTGCTGGCGATGTAAGCGGAGCGACGAACGAATTCATTCAGCGCAGCCTGGTAAATTGGGCTCAGTCGAATATTGCTGGCAGCATTAAACAGCTTGCGGAAGATTATGGGCTCGCGGAGGGATCTCCAGCACACGTTGCATTGCACGCCATATCCTCATGTGCTGGAGCCAACGCTAATGGGGCACAGTGTGGCACTGCAGCAATAGCCGCAGCGAGCGCGACATTAGTTAGCTCGCTAACAGCAGTAGACGGTAGCGATTTGACGAATGAGCAAAAGGATGCACGTTCTGCCTTAATCCAAACATTCATTGTTGGCGCTGCTGTAGTGGCTGGAGCGGAAGCCAATACGTCGAATACAGCCGCACTTATTGAACTTGAAAACAACTCTCTACAGTTAAAGAAGGTTGCAGCTGGGCTGAAAAGGTCCAAAGACTATCTTTCAAAAAAGGGCAGCGAAGGACTCGAAAAGGTCGGCGAACTTCTGGAGAAGCTCGAAATAGGAGAGTTAAAGAAGAGGCAGAAACAGATCAGCGACTTCTTGGATGCCGCCGCTGCAACGGGCGGATTGACTGATGGCGAGATCGCGGCACTAGGTATCCTCTACGCAGCAAATGAAGCTCTGTTTCCTACTGGCGTGTTAGATGTAGCCCCAGGACTTGGGAAAGCTATCAGACATGCTGGTACGCTGATAAAGAGTGGCGTGCGAGCAGAAGAAGCCGCACGCGTGGCAAGCGCTGCAACAAAAATCCATCCGACGGGAAAGATACAGATTGATGTCGCGTCAGGCTCGAAAGGCGATTGGAGTAAAATACTAAACAATCCCGAGGCCAACACGATCTATAACGTGGACGGGAGCTATCTTTATCACACTGATGAGCTTGCGAGAGTAAATAAGGTAGAGGGGAGCCTGAATTTACAGACGTTTGACAGAAATAAATATCAACAATGTGTGGCAGGAAAATGCGGTGCCGCGGGCGACGAAGGTGGTCATTTAATTGCGTCTATATTTTCCGGGCCAGGTGAGAAACTTAACATAGTTCCCATGAACGGTAATTTGAATAAAGGCGAATGGAAAAAGCTGGAAAATGAATGGGCAAGAGCTCTTGGTGAAAATAAGACTGTTCAGGTCAGTATCCAGCCAATATATAATAATGCCACAAAGCGCCCTGATGAATTTACAATAATTTATCAAATAGAGGGGGGCAGGCAGAGAACTTTGCAGATAAAAAACACCCCTGGAGGAACTTAATGAAAACTGATATTGATATATATAATGAATTAGCTCGTATGCTAATCGAGCAAGCCCCCAGTGAGGCTGTGATCATTAAATTAAAATTCGTTGTGAAGATAGAATTGAGTGTTGACGAGAGTGGTATGAATGAATTCTTCTTCGATTATATTGATGAGGCAGGGGAGGAGAATTGGTTTGGCATAAATGATGGCCGAATTGTGTCAAAAATCGGGAATCTTTGTCTGATGCTTCGTGAGAAGATGAAGGAGGGCGGTCAAGGAGTTTGGTCGGTATTAGACTTCGCAGTTAATTTGAGAGGCAATAATTTTTCTGCAGACTTTGGATATGGGGAGCAGTAATTTATTGATGAGTAAGCGACACTGGTGTCAGGTCTGACATTGGGACGCGGTCTCGGCTATTCCTGTAAGGATTTAGACCTGACGGCGTTGCTGTGTTGTGAGTGGCGGGCGGCCCGCCCAACCTGGCCGCGGTGGCGCGGTGGATGGCGGCATCAGGGGCGGCCGAAAATTTCTTCCTCGACCGCTCGCGTGAGGATTGGATTGAGCACGCGCGAGAAAAGCTTGAGCTGATCGGGAAGATCACATCGGTTGGCCCTATCAAAGCTGAGAACAGACTGCGCGGCGCCTTTGCGCTGATCGGCGAGCGCGGCAAGGTAGATGTCAAATTCACGCTCACACCTGAACACGATCCCAAGGTGCAGGAAATCGAGCTGACGCCAGCAAAGCAGTAATCATCCGGCTGTCCTGCGACAGAGTAACGCTGAGCTGCGACCCAAAGCAGACCTTCAGGAGCCGCGTATTGGAAAGGCGGTTAGCAATCGTGCGCACTGCGATGATATCGGCTCTAGATAGCTTTGGTCGATGGCAAAAATAAATCGGTGCTCTTGAGTCGATTGGTCTGGCGTGATCCGCACTTCCATTTCGATTGCGCCTAAAGATTTCGCCCTTAACGTCACTGCAATCTCGGGCTCCATGCATTCGAGTGTCGCCTCACCCTGTAGGTCCGCGAGCAGCTTGTCCAGGGCATGCTGCCAGTCCTGAATTTCATCGGTGCGGATGAAAGCTCCTCGTACCAGCACGGTTGCACCGTTCTCAGAGCAAACCGCAGTAGCGTTCAGCCAATTTCCGTCCCAATAGTCATCTACGTCTCGATACCTGTATCCGTGTACCCACAGCTTGAGGCCTGCGAGATGAAGATGTGGCTCACCCAGTTCGTTCAAGTGACGGTTCACTTCACCACCATTTGCCGAACTGATTGAACGCTGAATACAGCGCATGCATTGACCCAGCATTGATCTTCAAACGAATTGCGATGTTGTCGCCGTCTTGTGACTGCCTTTCTGATCGAGGATTGATCGTCAGATACTCCTGAGATAGATGGCGTTCGAAGTGAAGTACTGGATACTTGCTCATTTCCTACAGTTCGGCGTTGCAGGCGTCGCGGAGTTCATTTTCAAATCGAAGGAGAGCGTCATACTCGAGCCAAAGTGCTCGGCAGTCCATTTAAGACACTGGCTCCATCCTGCATACTCAACTTCAAGCCAGGCCTGGACACCAAGATCTGTCGGATCCACTTCTGCAAACTGAAGCTGGAATTTGAGTGGTCCTTCAAAGAAAGTTACGTCTGCAACCATCTGAATCCTTTCTCGGGTTGGGCAATTTTGATTATCGCAACGACCGTTTCTGTCCCGATAGCGGCCGTTCGGAACGGCCCAGTGTACGCGGTTGCTGCATCCATGGGTAGCAGCAAGGTTTTCGAGCGCTGTAGATTATTCAACCGCCAGCCGCAGTTCGCCAGTGCGATCCAGCACGTAATGATCGAGATCGCGCGCCAACAGCAGCTTACCGCCATACTGCACGCGCGCCTCTTCCTCGAGCAGCGCCAGCGGCAGCGGCCCACCGTCTCATCGAGGCGGCACGGGACCTGGCCGACTTGGCCGGCAAGATCACTGCTGGCAACGCGTTCATCACGGCGGGCAACGACATTCGCTTCAACACGATCAAGACCGGCAGCACCTATGAGTCGCAGATCAGCGGCTATACGCAGAACGACAGCAGCATTACGCATGCGCTGAGCCAGATCAATATTGGCGGCGATCTGGGGATGAAGGCAGGGGGCAGCCTGAACCTGACGGGGACCCAGGTGGCGATCGGGACGAGCGGCAGCGGGACGGGTTGGCTTACTGCGGGCAAGGATGTGAACATCGGGGCGGTGGTCAACGAGGTCAATACCAGCCAGTACAACGATCCGTCGAGCAAAGTGTACGACAGGCAGGTGCATCAGAACCAGACGGTGATCGGCGCCGGCGTGGCTTCCGCGGGTGACTTGACAGTCAAGGCTGGCACTGGCGGCGCGGGTTCGCTCAATATCGTGCGTCTTTCGGCAGCAATGGCACTTCGATCGGCTTCACCGCCAGCGCCAGTGTGGGCAAGGGAAAGGAAGACGGCAAGGGCACCACGCAACTGAATTCGCACGTTACTGCCGGCAAGCAGCTCGCCATCGAAAGCGGTGGGGATACCAATATCAAGGGCGCTGTCGCCAGCGGCGAACAGGTGGTCGCGAAAGTCGGCGG
>NZ_JAXCWM010000033.1:0-1439 GCF_034045115.1 Massilia sp. CFBP9012
GCCCACACTTATCGACTGTTAATTTTTAAAGAACTTTATTCGGTGCTGCTTCATCTGCTGTTTGCTTCGAATCGTTTTGTTCGTCAGCAGCAGAGAAGAGAGAGTATGAAGCGTTTTTTAGATCTCGTCAACCCTCTTTTTCCTTCCGCTTTTCGCTGCCTGGAAGGCTGCGTCTGCGTCGGGAGAACGAGACTATAACAAACCGATGACAGATCCCGCAAGCCCCGTCTTACCCATTTCGCATTCCCAGCGATAGATCGGAACTATCAACCTCTTCAATATTATTTGCTTTCAACTATAAGCGAGAATCATTATCATTTGGCTCTACAGTCAGCAACCGAAGCGAAGAGGCAACACCATGGTCATCGCAGCCAAGAAAACCAGCCAGGTCATCACCCACATGACGATCGCCTTCGCAATCGCCTATGCGATGACGGGCTCGGTCATGTTCAGCGGCCTGGCCATCATCATCGAACCAGTGATCAACGTCCTCCTCCTCCCGTTCCATGAAAAAGCCTGGGCGGCCATCCGCGAGGGAGCGAAATCGGCTCGCGAACGCTATATGCGCATTGCCGCTGAAAAGGTCAGCCAGACGCTCATGCACATGGTCGTGGCTTTTGCCGTCATCTATGGCGCGACCGGCTCGCTCGCCTTCGGTGGCCTGGCCGCCATCCTCGAACCGATCTGCAATGTGCTGCTGCTTCCCATCCACGACCGGTTCTGGGACAAGCTCGAACTGCGCATCAACAGTGGAATGCACGCCGCCTGAACCGGTCGCTCCAGTCACCCTAGCCCGCCAGTCACCAACCGGCGGACTTTTTTATTAGAGCGGCTTCGTTACAGGTTCGGAAGCCACATCGCAATCGTCGCCATCCCGATTCCGAGACCTATTGCCAGTGTCATGACCATGAGCACGCCTGCTGTCGACAATGGCACTGTACGGCTCTCGCTTTCCTTCGCGCGGAAGTAGATCTCGAGCAAGGCGAGCGGCAGCAGATACTGCAGGAAGGTCAAGATATCGAGTGCCGGACCCCGGAACGTCGCCGGATCGAAGCCTACGGGCCCACCATTCACGGCAATCCAGAACATCAATCCCACGCGAAAGAACCACACACCGCTGGCAAGCATGAACAGCCGCAGCGCCCAGCGTCGATGGGCATCCATTCGCCGCGCCAGCGCATGGCGCAGTACCAGCGTCGCGGCCATCAGGATCAGGACCGCGTTGATGGTCATGGCAGTATGCTGGACGAGTCCGCCGAGTTGGCTGCGATTCCATACCAGCCATGTGCATGAGATACGCCGCTGCCGTTTGGAGGACGCATCGGGACGATTTCCTGGAAAGCGGCGCCGGAAAGCAAAAAACCCCACCAGGATCACCTGGTGGGGTTTTTCATATAACTAGCCTGACGATAACCTACTTTCACACTGGTTGCAGCACT
>NZ_JAXCWM010000034.1:0-638 GCF_034045115.1 Massilia sp. CFBP9012
CCTGCCGTGCCGCCCTGGCCCGCGCCGCCTGCGCCGCCGGTGCCGGTGGCGCCGTTACCGCCAGCGCCTGCCGTGCCAGCCGCGCCCGAACCGCCAGTGCCTGCGGTGCCGGTGGCGCCTGCGCCGCCGGTGCCTGCCAGTGCCGCGCCCGAACCTGCGGTGCCGCCGGTGGCCGCGCCGCCTGCTGCGCCGGCGCCCGAGGTGTTGGTGCCAGCTGCGCCCGAACCGCCTGCGCCGCCTGCCGCGCCTGCACCGCCGGTGCCGGCCATCGAGTCACCCGCGGTGCCCGAGCTGGCGCCGCTGGTTGGGCTGCCTGCGGTCGAGGTGCCGCCGGTGTTGGTGGCCGCGCCGCTGGCGCCGCCGGTGCCGGCGGTTTCGGTGCCCGAGCCTGGCATGCCGCCGGAACCCGAGGTCGAGGTGGCGTCGCCGATCGCTGCGCCGCCGCCGCTGGCGCCGTTCGATGCGGTCAGGGTCGAGCCCGACGATGCGCCGCCGGTGCCGCCTGCGCCGCCCAGGCCGCCTGCAGCGCCTGCACCGCCGTTGGATTCGCCTGCGCCGCCCGCGCCGCCGGCGCCGGTGCCGATGGCGCCGTTCGCGCCGCCGTTGCCGCCAGCCAGCGAGCCGGTCGAGCCGCCTGC
>NZ_JAXCWM010000035.1:0-627 GCF_034045115.1 Massilia sp. CFBP9012
GGAAGTGACGACGGAGCGACCACGGGAGCGCAGGCCCATCGAAGAAAAAGAGTCGATGCGCTGGATCGACGGAGCGAAGGCTGCCGAAAAGCGTTTGTATCGAGCCGCTTCGGTGACAGTAGTTGCAGATCGCGAGAGCGATATCTACGAGGAGTGGGATCGCATCCCAAACAAACGCACCCACCTCATTACGCGAGCGCGTCACGATCGTGAACTCGAAGGCGGAGGCACGTTATTCGGCTGGTTGGTTGCGCAGCCAGCAGCAGCCTGCATGAAGTTGGAAGTACCAGCTCGGAGCGCAGGCAAAGCATATCGAAGCACCGACGGCGCTCGTAGCGGCGCGCGATCTGCTCACTGCGCCCACATGGAAGTCCGGTATGGAACGGTAAGTATCCGGTGTCCCAAAGGCTGCAAGGCCAAGCAGCCGAACATCGTTCTATCGGTCGTGGAGTTACGTGAATCGCCAGACACCGTACTGCCTGGAGAGGCAGCAGTCCATTGGGTGCTGCTGACGACTCACGACGTGAAAACGACCGAGCAAGCGCTCCAGATCGTAGAGTGGTATCAGCAACGCTGGAACATAGAACAACTATTCCGTATCCTCAAGCGCCAAGGACTCGATATCGA
>NZ_JAXCWM010000036.1:0-257 GCF_034045115.1 Massilia sp. CFBP9012
CCAAGCAGCATGAAAAAGCCACCGCAAGGTGGCTTTTTTCATTCCGGAACGTCACAGAGGAGTAGGGCGCCTGCGCGCCCTACGTGTGGGGATTCGAAGGGCATCGCGTACTCGCGATGCCGCGGCCTGCAGGATGTAGGCGAATCCCACCCTCTCCGCCAAGCAGCATGAAAAAGCCACCGCAAGGTGGCTTTTTTCATTCCGGAACGTCACAGAGGAGTAGGGCGCCTGCGCGCCCTACGTGTGGGGATTCGAAG
>NZ_JAXCWM010000037.1:0-252 GCF_034045115.1 Massilia sp. CFBP9012
CCGTGAGGGAAAGGCGAAAAGAACCCCGGGAGGGGAGTGAAATAGATCCTGAAACCGTGTGCATACAAACAGTAGGAGCGGACTTGTTCCGTGACTGCGTACCTTTTGTATAATGGGTCAGCGACTTACATTCAGTGGCGAGGTTAACCGAATAGGGGAGCCGTAGAGAAATCGAGTCCGAACAGGGCGACAGTCGCTGGGTGTAGACCCGAAACCAAGTGATCTACCCATGGCCAGGATGAAGGTGCGGTA
>NZ_JAXCWM010000004.1:0-415501 GCF_034045115.1 Massilia sp. CFBP9012
GCGTCGGCGCGTGGCGCGGCCGGTGCGGCCGCCAGCGGCACGACTGGCGCTTCCGGCGCGGCGCGGGTGGCGACCGCCGGCTGGGCCTCGAGCGCCGCGACCGCATCGGTAACGGTGGCCACGGCAGCGGCGGGAGCGGTGGCCGGCGCCGTGCTGCCGTCGTTGGCGGCCGGCTTGGCGCCCGGCATTGCCATCATCATGGCCGGCAGCGCGGCCGGCGCGACCTGCGGCGTCATCGCGGCCAGCGCGGCGTCGATGACCACGGCCTGCTCGGCGACGAGGGTGTCTTCCTGCTGCTCGGTCGGGCTGTCCCCAGGCGTGGCTTCGGGCGCGGCGGCGTCAACGGGCGCGGCCGCGTCGGGTGCCGGCATGGCGCCGTCGGCCGCGATCCAGTGCTGGAACGGCAGCACCTGGGCGGCCGGCTGCGGCAGGGCCGCGCCGGCGCCCGGCGCCAGCGCCGTCATCGGCGCTGCCGTGTCCGCCGTAGCCGCCGTAGCAGCGTTGAGCGGCGCGCCGTTGGCAGTGGCCCTGGCGGCGGTATTGCCGACCGCATTCATGGCATTCATCGCGCTATTCATGGAGAAGTTCATTGTGTGATGCTGCCCGGTTCGAGTTCGCCCGCGAGGGCATAGGCCATGCGGCCTTCCTTGTTGTCGTGCAAGTCGCCCAGCAGTTCCTGCAGGCCGGCGGCGGCTTCGGCGCTGGCCTGGGCCGCGCCATCGTGCGCCGCGCGCAGGCCGGCCAGGGCCGCGCGTTCGCGCGCGCTCCAGGCGCCGCGCTCGGCCAGGGCCTGGACCTGGGGCCCGAGCTCGCGCACGGCCAGTCCCAGCAGGTCCCAGTCGGCGCGTGCGCTGGCGTCGCGCAGGCGCGCCGCCAGGCGCTCGATGACGGGCGTCCTATCCATTGCGTTCCTGTACGCCTTTCCAGCCCTGGCGGATGGTGGTCAGGATCTGCACCACCTCGTCCACCATGACCGGATCGAGCTTGATGCTGGCGCCGTGCAGGCGCGTGGCGCAGAACTCGTAGATGGTGGCCAGGTTGGCGACGGTCTCGCCGCCACTCTCGAAGTCGAGCGAGCTCGACAAGCCGTTGATGATCTCGACGCATTTGTCGATGCTTTTCGCCTTGGCTTCGTAGCGGCGCGCGACGATGTGGGCGCGTGCGCGCGCCAGTTCGTCGAGCAGGCCGTCGGTGAGCAGCAGCACCAGTTCCACCGGCGAGGCGCGCGAGGTCTGCGCGTCCAGATTGACGGCGTGGTAGCTGCCGTAGGCTTCCTGATAGGACATGTTGGTCGGGCTTTCTTAATCCTTGTCGTTGCCGAACAGGGCATCGAACAAGCTCACGTTGTAATTCATCACACCCTGCATGGTCTGCAGGTCGGTGAACTGTTTCAGGTAACGGTCGTAGGCGGCGCGGTGCTGCTGGTCGAGCAGCGACTGCTTGTCCGTCAGGCGGGTCTGCAGGCTGCCGTTCTGTTCACGGCGCTGCTTGATCTGGCCGTCCACGCCGTTGCTCCAGGATTTCAGGTACTTGTCCAGCTCGCCTGCGACGCCGGTGGGGTTCGAGGCCGAGGCCACGCCGATCACCGCGTCCAGCCCATTCGGGTTGCGCGCCAGCTGGGCCAGCAGGCGGTCGGCGTTCAGCTCGAGCGTGCCGCTGCGGTTGGCAATGATGCCGAAGGTGGCCAGCGAGTCGCCGCTGCCAGGACGCAAGAGGGCGGTCAGGCGGTCGTTCAGCGCGCGCACGCCGCCGTCGCGGGCGAAGGCGCCGTCGTCCGCCTTGGTGGCCGGGTCGTTGCCCGAGGTCAGCTTGGTCAGGGTGGTCCTGAGCTTGTTGAAGGCGTCGACGAAGGCCTGCACATTGGCGGTGGTGGCCTTGTCGTCCGGTCCCACGGTCAGGGTCACCGGCGCCTCGCCGCTGGCCTGGGCCTTGGTGAAGGTCATCTTGACGCCGTCGATGGCGGTGAAGGTATTGGTGGCCTGGGTGATCACGGTGCCGGTCTCGGAACCGACTCGGATCTCGGCGTCCTGGGCCAGCGACAGCACGCGGCGACGCGCCGGGTCGGCATTCGCGGCGGCCAGGCTCGATGTACCGGTGAGCAGGCTGGTGTCGAGCGTGAGCGCGGTGTTGGCGCCGGTTTCCTTGGAGGTCAGCACCAGTTCCGAGGTGCCGTTGGTGTTGACGATCGAGGCGGTAACCTTGCCGCCGTTGTTGGCCGCGGCATTGATCGCGGCGGCGATTTCGCGCGGGGTCAGGGTGCCGTTGCCGTCGGCGTCGGCGCTGGCCATGTCTACTTCGAAGGCTGCGGCGCCGCCCATGTTGACGGTCAGCTTGCCGCCCACGCCCGTGCTGTCGGTCAGGCCGGTGTACGACACCTGGCTCGGTGCGGCCAGCTGCTTGACGAAGAAGGAATAGGTGCCGGCCGCCGCGGTCGAGGTGGCGCTCGCGCTGCCCAGGGTGGTGTCGCCGAATACCGCCGACTGCGCGTACATGGTCTTGTTCAGACCGGTGAGCGAGGCCAGGCTGGCCTGGAATGCGGACAGGGCCGAGCTGAGGTCGGCCAGGCCCTTCTCGGTGGCGTTGGCGGCCGACTTCTGGGCCGTCAGGATGGCCTGGCGCGAGGCGATGTACTTGTCGGCCAGGTCGTTCGCGGTCGGAATCGGATCGTAGGTTGGGGCGCTGATTGCTGTTGCCATGAATTGCTCCTCGGTTTATTCGTATGCTTGGCTCAAGCCGCGGCCTGGCCGCCCGTTTTTCCGGCCATCCAAGCTTGGGTGGCGATATCGTCTTCGCGCTTTCTGGTGGCGCGTTCCTTGTCCGCCGCATGCGCATCCTGCTCGCGCACCAGCACCTTGCCCAGCAGCTCGCGCCGGACCCAGGCATCCTTCAGGCGGCCCTGCGCCACCGCCATATTCGCCTCGTGCAGCGACAGGTCGGTGCGGTGGCTGTCGGCCAGCGCCAGCACGCCCTGCTTGTAGGCGCCGCAGTTCAGGGCCAGCGCCGGCGACAGCAGCGATGTGGTGCCGCTGGCGCCGTTCGCGCCACGCGCATTGCCCGAGGCGCCGCTGCCTTCGGCCAGCGCGGCCAGCCGGTCCAGGTTGTTCTGGTAGCGCATCCGGGTCGCTTCCTGGCTGGCCAGGTCGGCCTGCAGGCGGTCAACCTGGGTCGAACGCAGTTGCACCAGGGTGCCGATGCTGCGGATCGTGTGTTCTCGCTTCATTCCATCATCGCTTTCAGGGCATCGACACAGCCATCCATGGGGGCTTCCTCACGCGTTCCCTGGCACAGGAAGGCTTCGATCTGCGGCTGCAGCTGCACCGCGCGGTCGGTCTCGGGATCGGCGCCCGGCACATAGGCGCCGAGCGGGATCAGGTCGCGCACGCGCGCATGGCGCGCCATCGCGGCCTTCAGCTTGCGCGCGGCCAGCGCGTGTTCCTGCGGCACCACTTGCGCCATGCAGCGCGAGATCGACTGGGCGACGTCGATCGCCGGGTAGTGGCCGCGCTCGGCCAGCTCGCGCGTGAGCACGATGTGGCCGTCGAGGATCGCGCGCGCCGAGTCGACCACCGGGTCCTGCTGGTCGTCGCCTTCGGCCAGCACCGTATAAATGGCGCTCATGCTGCCTCGAGCCTGTTCTCCATTCCCGGCCGATTCGACCAGCTGCGGCATGTTCGAGAACACCGACGGCGGATAGCCGCGCGTGGCCGGCGGTTCGCCCAGGGACAGCGCCACTTCGCGCAGCGCCATCGCGTAGCGGGTCAGCGAATCGCACAGCAGCAGCACGTTCTGGCCGCGGTCGCGGAAATGGGCTGCGACTGCATGGCACATCTCGGTCGCCATCACCCGCATCAGGGGGCTTTCGTCGGCCGGCGCCACCACCAGGACGGCGCGTTTCAGGCCGTCGGGGCCGAGCGAGCGCTCGACGAATTCGCGCACCTCGCGGTTACGTTCGCCGATCAGGCCGACCACGATCACGTCGGCCACGGTCTGGCGCGTGATCAGGCCCAGCAGCACCGACTTGCCGACCCCGGAACCGGCCATCAGGCCGACGCGCTGGCCCTTGCCGATGGTGAGCATCGCATTGATGGCACGCACGCCGACGTCAAGCGGTTCCTCGACCGGCGCCTTCTTCAGGGGATTGACGCGCGGCGGGGTGGTCGACAATGGCTGGTCGCCGCCGAGGCGGCCCAGGCCGTCGATCGGTTCGCCCAGGCCGTTGACCATGCGGCCCAGCCAGCTGGGGCCGATCATCAGCTCGCTCTTGTCCGGCGTGGGCAGGACGCGCGCGCCGGTGGACAGGCCGGTCGCCTTCTTGAACGGCATCAGGTATGACACTTTTTCGCGGAAGCCCACCACTTGCGCGTCGAGCCACTCGCCGTCGACGGTCTCGATGCGGCAGCGCTGGCCCGTATGCAGGCGGCAGCCGACCGACTCCAGCAGCAGCCCCTGGGCGCCGACGAGGCGCCCGGTCGGCGTCGCCACCGGCACCGCGCCGATGTCGACCGCGCGCAAGGAATCGGCCAGGGCCATCATGGCGTCGGCTCTTCGGTCATGAGCTGGTCGTGGACCTGCTCCATCACCGCCTTCAGGCGGCCCTGGCAGCCGGCGTCGACTTCATTGTCGCCGGAGCGCACGCGGCACTCGCCCGGTTCCAGGGCAGGGTCGGGCAGCAGGGTCCAGGCGCGGGCGCGCTTGGGATCGAGTTCCTGCACCCTGCGCAGTTCTTCGGGATTCATGAACACTTCGACTTCGTCGCGCGACGGCGGCATCACCGACAGCGCTTCTTCAACCAGGGCCAGCAGCTGGACCGGCTGCAGCGCCAGCTCGGCGCGGATCACCTGGCGCGCGATCTTGCCGACCAGGTCGACCACTTCGTTGCGCTGGGCCGCGCGCAGGTCGGCCTTGAGCTGTCCCAGGCTGTCCAGGATGGCGTCGACCGGGCGCGCCAGTTCGTCGAAACGGGCCAGCGCGGCGGCGCGGCCTTCTTCCTGTCCGAGTTCGCGGCCCTCGGCCTCGCCGCGCGGATAGCCTTCGGCGCGGCCCTGGTCCAGGCCCGCCTCATAGCCTTCGCGCTGTCCCTGGCGGTAGCCGTCGGCCAACGCGCTCTGCCATTCCTCGGTCGAGCCGACGCCGTCCGATCCGGCCGGACGCGCCTTGCTGACCTGGTGCAGCGGCGGGAAGTGAAAGGACCTGAACGGTTTCATTCGGCGGTCGCCTCGGCAAACAGCTGGATGTCGATTTCGCCGGCGTCGGCCAGTTCCTTGACGGTGGCCATGATCTCGCGCCGGGTCTGCTCGATGCGCGACATCGGGACCGGGCCCGAACGGCGCATCAGGTCTTCGAAGCTCTGGGCCTGGCGGCGCGGCATGGCGGCCAGGATGGCGTCGCGCAGCGGCGCTTCGGCGCCCTTGAGCGCGATCGCCCACTGTTCCAGCGGCACGTCGTCGAGCAGGCGGGTGATGACTTGCTCGGTCTGGCGCGACAGGATGAAGAAGTCGTACATCGACATCTCGATCTGCGACACCACCTCGGGATCGTGGGCGCGCAGCAGCTCGACCATGCCGGCGCGGTTGTCCTGCAGGCGGTTGAGGATGTCGGCGACCTGGCGCACGCCCTCGACGCTGGCGCTTTGCGTATCGAGCGCGGCCAGGCAGCGGTTGACCAGTTCTTCGAGTTCGTGCAGCACGTCGCGGTCGATCTCGTCGAGGCGCGCCATGTTCAGCAGAACCAGTTCGCGTCCCTCGACCGGCAGCGCTTCCAGGATCTGGGACGCCAGCGCCGGCGGCAGAAAGGCCAGGAACACGGCCTGCATCTGCACGTGCTCGGAGGAGACGAATTCGGCCAGCCAGCGCGGCGACGCGTACTGCAGGCGCGCCATCATCGGACGGATCGCGTCGCCATAGATCGTGTTGAGCACGCTGTTGGCGATGTCGCTGCCCAGCGCCAGGTCGAGCGAGCGCTTGAGGTAGCTGCGCGAGGCGCCGTGCAGGCCGCTTTGCTGGCGGTAGTCGTCGAAGAAGGACTGGAGCGCCGACCGGACGGCATCGACCTTGATGCCGCTCATGCGCGACATCACCTGGGTCAGTTCCATCAGCTCGTCGCGCTCGAGGCAGCGCAGCACGGCGGCCGCCTGCTCCTCGCCGATCGACAGCAGCACGATCGCGGCCTGTTCGACCGAGGTCAGGGCGACGTCATCGTCGCCCTCAAAATTATTCTGGTCGGCCATGTTTTTTCTGTACCCATTGTTTGACGACTTCGGCAACGCGCTCAGGCTCCTTGCCAGCCAGGACTTTCAAGTGGTCGACCATGACGTCGACCGCCGAACCGCTCGGCGGCAGGTCGTAGTTTTCCAGCAGCGGCACCACGGCGCCGGGGCGGGCGGCCGTGGCCACGCCGTCCGGCGCGCCGAGGGCGGCCACACCGGCCGGCGCCGCATCGGCCGCATCGGCGGCGGCAGCGCCGCTGCCCGGCAGGGCCGGCGTCGCCGGCGCCAGCGGCGGTTGTTGCGGCGCCAGGCGGGTGGTGACGGCGCGCAGCAGCGGGCGGGCCAGCAGGAAGTAGGCCAGCAGGGCACCCAGCGCCCACAGGGCGTAGGTGGTCATGTCGACCACGTTGTCGCGTTCCTGCCACCATTCCTGGGCCACCGGCGCGGCCGGGAATTTCAGGCTCGACACGGCCAGCACGTCGCCGCGCGCGGCGTCGATGCCCAGGCCGCCGGCCAGGATCTTCTCGATATTGGCCAGCTCGGCCGGGGTCCAGGCCTGGCCGTTGGCGGCGCTGGCGTTGTTCAGCACCACCGCCACCGACAGCTTCTTCAGGCGGCCGCGCTCGCGCTTGATCTGGGTGATCGCGCGGTCATAGGCGTACTGGCGGGTGGTGGCGTTCTTGCGCGCGCTGCCGTCGTCGTTGTTCTCTTGCGGCGCGTCGCCCTCGGCGCCCGGGGTGGCCGGCACCGGCGGACGGTTCGACAGCGTGCCCGGCACGCCCAGCGCCATGCGGTTCTTTTCCATCTCCTCGCGCATCGCTTCGCTGGTGACCTTCGGCGCTTCGCCGTATTTTTCCTGGGTCTCCTCGATGCGGTCGTTGTCGACCGCGGCGGTGACGCTGAGCTTGTAGTTGTCCACGCCGAGGATCGGCGCCAGCAGGTCGTTGACGTTGGCGCGCACTTCGTCGGTGTAGCGCCTGGAGGCGGCGTCGCCCTGGGTCGCGCCCTCGAAGCCGTCGGCCAGGTCGACCCGCGCCGACAGCAGGTTGCCGGCCTGGTCGACCAGCGACACACGCTGGGGCTTCAGGCCCGCCACGCTGCCCGAGACCAGGTTGACGACGGCGGCCACCTGCTCGTTCGACAGCGCACGGCCCGGCTTGACGCTGACCATCACCGAGGCCGAGTTGCCGTCGGTATTGGCGGTGACGAAGGAGCTGGTCTTGGCAATCGCCAGGTGAACCCGGGCGGAAGCGATGGCGTCCATGGTCAGGATGCTTTGCGCCAGCTCGCCTTCCAGGCCGCGCCGGAAGCGCACGTCCTGCACGAATTGCGACACGCCCAGCGGGTCGGAGCGGTCCATCAGTTCCAGGCCTGCCGGCAGCTGGGCGGTCACGCCCTTGGCGGCCAGCAGCATGCGCACCTTGCCCAGTGCCGACGCCGGCACCATCACCTGGCCGCTGTCGGGGTGGACACGATACGGAATCTGCTCGGCTTCGAGCACCGTCATCATGTCGGCGGCGGCGACTTTCTCGCGCGCGCCGAACACCGGCTTGTAGCTGGACTGGTCCTGCCACAGGTACATCATGATGGCGGCGGTGAGCGCCACGGCCAGGCCGAGCATCAGCGGCAGGTTGTTGCGCAGCGCCGGCGGCAGCGAGGGCAGGGCCAGCTTGCCGCCGACGGCGGACTTGAGGGAGGAGATCACGGGATGTCGCTTTTCGAATGGTTCAGACCGGGAGCTTGATCAGTTCGTCGACCGCCGTCATGACCTTGTTGCGAACCTGCATCAGCATCGAAAACGACAGGCTTGCCTGCTGGCTCGCCAGCATGGCGCCGACCAGGTCGTCGCTTTTGCCGGTTTCGACCGCGGCCACCTGGGCGCCGGCGGCCTGGTCCTGGGCGTTGACGTTGTCCAGGGCCTGCTTCATGACCTGGGTGAACGAGAAGCCTGCGTCGGCCTGGGCCCCGTGGGCTCCCAGCTCGGCGAAGGAATTGGCGCCGGGGGCGATCGCCAGGCGGTTCGCGTCGTTGGTCAGTTGCGCCAGGTCGGCCCGGATCAGGCCGGCAAGTTCAGTTGCCATCGTGGTTCCCATTTAAAACGTTGTTGTTGGAGAGCGACATATAGGTACCGTTTTTCGTCTTTTTACAACGGTTCTTAGTAAGAAAAACTTGAAAACCGATCAACGAACGAACGTTTGTTTTTGCCGTCTGACTTCCGTCACGCTACTGTTTTTGCCGTTACCCCCAGAGGAAGCGGGGTCAGTTGTTGCGGTGCGACAGTATGATATTACCGTAGGGCAAGTTGGAAATCAAAGAAGAATGTCAAAGTCTCGGCGGGTGAGTTCCCTGTATAATTGTTGCTGTGGGGAATGAAAAGCTGTCATCGAAACGTAATTTTCAGTCAACAAACATGTCGATTAATCAACCAGATCGTGCACGCGATTTCCAGGTGCTTGACCCCTGCCTGCTGGGACGTCCGGTACACCTGCTGCCGTCCTTCGCGGCGCGCCTGGCCGAAGCGCTGGGGGGGGCGATGGCATCGCCCGGAGGCCGCCGCTACTGGGGCGCGTTCCGCCTCGAGAGCCTCGCCTTCGAGCGCGCTCCGGACGACCGCAGCCTGCGCTGGCTGGGCGTGAACGGTCCTTACGGCCTGGCCGCGGTCGCATTCGAGCGCAGCTTGCTGCTGGGCCTGCTCGAAGGCCGTTATGCGCGCCGCACCCAGGGCCCGAACGCTGCACCGCAGCGCGACCCCGGCCTCGAGCGCGTGACCGCGACCGAGGAGCGGCTGGGCGCGACCCTGGCCCAGCAACTGGCGGCGCTGCTCGACGAGAAGGTGGCCGAAGGGCTGCTGGCGGCGGGCGCCGCTGTGGCGGCCGCGCCACAACTGGCGAAAACCGGGACCTCGATCGTGCCGGCGGGCGCCCCTGGCAAGGCCGGCTGGGTGATCCGCGTCGTGCTGCGCGCCCAGTATGGCCGGCGCGATACCGACGACCCCAGCGTGGCGGCGCCGGAAGGACAGTTGTGGATCAGTCCCGACCACGGCCTGATGGCCCACGTGCTGCAAGGCCTGATGGCCGACCGCAATGGCATGCGCGGCGCCGTGCGCATGGCGCGCGAGCCGCTGGCCACGCACCTGCAGGTGAAGCTGGAAGGCCGCCTGGTGAGCAAGGAAGTGACCCTGGCCACGCTGTTCGGCCTGAAGGTCGGCGACGTGATCCCGGTCTCGGTCGGCCGCGCCGATGTCTTGCTGGACGATTCCCGCCTGTTCACGGCCGCGGTGGCCGAGCACAAGGGCAAGCTGTGTTTAACCTCATTTGAAGACGCCGAATAATGGACATGAACCTCAACGAGCAACTGGCTGGCGACGTGATCATCGATGATCTGGACGCCGCCGAGCAGGCGACCTCCACGGCCGGGCGCACTGGCGCACGCCAGCTGCCGCAGATGATGCGGCGTATCCCGGTGACCCTGACCCTCGAGGTCGGGTCGGCCCGGGTCTCGCTGCAGGAACTGATGGAGATCCAGCCGTCGTCGGTGCTGCCGCTCGATTCGCTGGCCGGCGAGCCGCTGGTGATCAAGGTCAACGGCACCCCGATCGGGCGCGCCGAGGTGGTGGTCGCGGGCGAGCAGTACGGCCTGAAGGTGATCGACCTGGACGGCCTGAACCTGGACATGCTCGCGCCATGACGCGCGGCGCGCGCGCAGCCGCTGGCGCGCTGCTGCTGTATGGCCTGCTGGCCTCGGCGCCGGCGCTGGCCCAGAACCAGGACCTGCTGGCCGGGGTGATTCCCGGCGCCGACGCCGCCAGTTCCGGGATGAGCGTCAAGTCGCAGATCCTGGTCATCATGACCCTGCTCGGGCTGCTGCCCGTGATGATCATGATGATGACCTGCTTTACCCGCTTCGTCATCGTGCTGTCGCTGCTGCGCCAGGCCCTCGGCCTGCAGCAGGGCCTGCCGACCCGGATCATCACCGGCATCGCCCTGATCCTGACCATCCTGGTGATGCGTCCGGTCGGCGAGCAGGTCTGGAAAGACGCTTTCCTTCCCTACGACCAGGACCGGATCGGCCTCGAGCAGGCGCTGCGCATCGCCGAAGGTCCGATCTCGCGCTTCATGCTGGCCCAGACCAGCAAGGCCTCGCTGACCCAGGTCGCGCGCCTGGCGGGCGAGCCGCTGCACGCCCAGCCGCAGGCGCACAGTTTCCCGGTCAAGCTGGCGGCCTTCGTGCTGTCCGAACTGAAGACCGCGTTCCAGATCGGGGCCATGCTGTTCATCCCGTTCCTGATCATCGACCTGGTGGTGGCCTCGGTGCTGATGGCGATGGGCATGATGATGCTGTCGCCGCTGGTGATTTCGCTGCCCTTCAAGCTGCTGCTGTTCGTGCTGGTCGATGGCTGGACGCTCACCGTCAGCACCCTGGTCGGCAGTATCCACGGCTATTAGCGGATCCGGGAGAAACGAGACATGAGTCCCGATATCGCCGTCGACCTGGTGGTCGAGGCCCTGCAGATCGTGATGCTGCTGGTGATGGTGCTGGTCATCCCGGGTCTGCTGATGGGCCTGGTGGTGGCGCTGTTCCAGGCCGCGACCCAGATCAACGAGCAGACCCTGAGCTTCCTGCCGCGCCTGCTGGTGACCTTGCTGGCGGTGATCCTGGCCGGCCACTGGATGACCTCCAAGCTGATGGATTACTGCGTGTCGGTGTTCCAGCGCGCCGCGACCCTGGTGGGTTGAATGGGCATCGAGCTGTTCGGATACCTAGTACCGCTGATTGGCGCCCTATGGTGGCCTTTCTGCCGCATCATGGCGATGATGGTCACCGCCCCGGTGCTGGGCGACGGCGCGGTCCCGATGCCGGTGCGCGCGCTGCTGGCGCTGGTGCTGTCGTTCCTGATGCTGCCCCTGACCACCCGCGTGGGCGGCGCCATGCCCGATCCGTTCTCGCTGGCCGGCGTGGTCGCGATGTTCGAGCAGGCCGTGATCGGCGGCGTGCTGGGCCTGGCCCTGCAGTTCGCGATGGCGGCGGTGACCATGCTGGGCTTTTTGGCCTCGAGCCAGATCGGCTTTTCGATGGCCCAGATGAACGATCCGATCAACGGTCAGGTCTCGGACGTGATCTCGGGCCTGATGTCGCTGGTGGCGATGCTGGTGTTCTTCGCCATCGACGGCCACCTGGTGCTGGTGGCGGTGCTGGGCCAGAGCTTCCATGCCTGGCCGGTCGGTTCGGGCTTCCAGCCCATGCTGCTCGAGGCGGTGGCGCTGAACGTCGGCTGGGTGTTCTCGGCCGCGATACTGCTGGCGCTGCCTATCGTGTTTTCCACCATCGTGGTGCAGATGGGTTTCGGCTTCCTGAACCGGGTCGCGCCCAGCCTGAACCTGTTCTCGCTGGGCTTCGCCCTGGTGACGATCTTTGGCCTCTTGATGCTGGTGCAGCTGGTGCGCTTCATCCCCGAGCACTACGTCGCGATGACCAACCAGGTGCTCGAGATGATCAACGAGCAGATGAGGATGGCCCGTGGCGGATAACAGCAGCGGCGACAAGACCGAAAAGCCCTCAGCCCAGAAGCTGAAGAAGGCGCGCCAGGAAGGGCAGGTGGTGCGTTCGCGCGACCTGGCGACCGCGGTCGGCATCCTGATCAGCCTCAAGCTGTTCGCGCTGATGGCGCCGACCTACCTGGAAGACATGCGCCACCTGTTCCGGCTGGTGTTCGTGCCGCTGGGCGCCGAGGGCGCCATGGAGAACGCCCTGTCGACCGTGTTCGGCGCCGCAGTGATGCTGCTGGTGCAGATGGTGTTGCCGCTGCTGGCGGTGCCGTTCGCGATCATCCTGGCCGGCGCGGTGCCGGGCGGCTTCATCGCCAGCGGCAAGAACCTGCAGCCGAAGTTCAGCCGCTTCAGCCCCATCACCAACCTGGGCAACCTGTTCAGCCAGAAGCACTGGGTCGGTTTCCTGACCTCGTTCGCCAAGGCCGTGATGCTGGGCGTGGTGCTGTGGATGGTCTCGCGCGCCAGCATGAAGGCCTACGTCGAGCTGCAGCGCATGCCGCTGGCCGACGCCCTGGCGACTGGCGCCGGCCTGGCCTTCGACGCCCTGATGGCGCTGGTGGCGGTGTTCGTGGTGTTCGCGGTGATCGACGTGCCGGTGCAGCACTACCTGTTCATGCGCAACCAGCGGATGAGCAAGCAGGACATCAAGGATGAACACAAGAGCAACGAGGGCCGGCCCGAGGTCAAGCAGCGCATCCGCCAGCTGCAGCAGCAGCTGGCGCGGCGCAGCGTGCGCAGCACGGTGCCGACCGCCGACGTGGTGATCGTCAACCCCGAGCACTATGCGGTGGCGCTGAAGTACGATACCGGGCGCGCCGAGGCGCCGTTCGTGGTGGCCAAGGGCGTCGACGAGATGGCGCTCTACATCCGCCAGGTGGCCAGGGAGAACAACGTCGAGACCCTTGTCCTGCCGCCGCTGGCGCGCGCGATCTACAACACCAGCCAGGTGCAGCAGCAGATTCCGGCACAGCTGTACCAGGCGGTGTCGCAGGTGCTGAACTACGTCCTGCAACTGAATGCGTTCCGTACGGGCCGGCGCCAGGCGCCCCCGCGGTTCCCCAACGAGGTGGACGTTCCACCTCACCTGAGCGAGGCAAGAGCATGAACTTCACGAATACCTTCAACGCCTTCGTCGGCGAGCTGCGACGGCACAAGTTCGCGGCGCCGGTGTTCCTGATCGCGCTCTTGGGCATGATCATGCTGCCGCTGCCGCCGGTGCTGCTGGACGTGCTGTTCACCTTCAATATCGTGCTGTCGCTGATCGTGATCCTGGTCGCGGTGACGGCCAAGCGGCCGCTCGATTTCTCGGTGTTCCCGACCGTGATCCTGGGCGCCACCCTGATGCGCCTGGCGCTGAGCGTCGCTTCCACCCGCGTCGTGCTACTGCATGGCCACGAAGGCACGCATGCCGCCGGCCAGGTGATCGAAGCCTTCGGTAACGTCGTCATCGGCGGCAACTTCGTGGTCGGCCTGGTGATCTTCATCATCCTGATGATCGTGAACTTCATCGTCGTGACCAAGGGCGCGGAGCGGATCTCGGAAGTCTCGGCGCGCTTCACGCTCGATGCGCTGCCGGGCAAGCAGATGGCGATCGACGCCGACCTGAACGCGGGCCTGATCAACCAGGAGCAGGCCACCACGCGGCGCAAGGACGTCGCCGCCGAAGCCGACTTCTACGGCGCGATGGACGGCGCCTCGAAGTTCGTGCGCGGCGATGCGATCGCGTCGATCCTGATCCTGATCATCAACCTGGTGGGCGGCGTCGCGATCGGCGCGCTGATGTACGACCTGGCCCTGGGCGACGCCTTCCGCGTGTATGCGCTGCTGACCATCGGTGACGGCCTGGTGGCCCAGATCCCGGCGCTGATGCTGTCGGCCGCGGCCGCCATCCTGGTCACCCGCATCGGCGAATCGGGCGACCTCGAACAGCAGGTCGGCCACCAGGTGCTGGCCCAGCCGGGCGTACTGTATTCGGCCGCCGGCGTGATGCTGCTGATGGCGGTGGTGCCGGGCATGCCGTGGCTGTTCTTCGCGGTGGCGGCCATGGTGCTGGCCTTCGCCGGCTGGAAGGTCGGCCAGCGGGTGCTGGCGCCCGACAATGCCGGGGTGGCCAAGATCGAGGCCGCGCTGCTCGAAGAACGCGTGGTCGACCTCGACTGGCAGGCCCTGCCGGTGGTGCAGCCGGTGACGGTGGCGGTGGGCTACAAGCTGGTGGGCATGCTCGACCGCGCCCAGGGCGAGCCGCTCAACAAGCGCGTCAAGGGCGTGCGCCAGAGCCTGTCGGAGCAGATGGGCATGCTGCTGCCGGCAATCGGGGTGCGCGACGACCTGGCGCTGCGTCCCACCCAGTATGCGATCAGCCTGTCGGGCACGGTGGTGGCCGAGGCCGAGGTGATGCCCGACCACCTGCTGGCGATCCCGTCGCCGAACGTGTACGGTGAGCTCGATGGCGTGCCCGGCATCGAGCCGGCCTACGGCATGGCGATCACCTGGATCGCGCCCGACCAGAAGGCGCATGCGCTGGGCCTGGGCTACCAGGTGGTCGAGGTGCCGAGCGCGATCGCGACCCACGTCTCGAAGGTGGTGCGCGAATACCTGCACGAGCTGTTCCGCCACGAGGACGTGCCGGCCATCCTGGAACGCCTGACCGCACTCTCGCCCAAGCTGGCGGCGGCGCTGGACAAGGCGCTGACCCATACGCAATTGCTGCGCGTGTTCCGCGTGCTGCTGGCCGAGGGCGTGTCGCTCAAGGACATCGTGGTGATCGCCACCACCCTGCTCGACAGCTCGGAGACGACCAAGGATCCAATCCTGCTGGCGGCCGAGGTGCGCTGCGCGCTGCGGCGCCAGATCGTCTCGACCCTGTTCGGCAAGAAGAAGGACATGCCGGCGTTTAACCTGTCGGCCGAGCTGGAAAACATGCTGCTCGGTTCCCTGAACCAGGCGCGCCAGGCCGGCGGCGGCAAGGTGGTGCTCGACAATTACCCGATCGATCCGCAGCTGCTGTCGCAACTTCAGATTAATATGCCGGTGGCGCGCGAGCAGATGAAGCAGCAGCACACGCCGCCGCTATTGCTGGTGCTGCCGCAGGTGCGCCCGCTGCTGGCGCGCTATGCGCGCCTGTTCGCACCGGGGCTGCACGTGCTGTCGTATAACGAGATTCCCGAGAACCGCGACGTGTCGATCGTCGGGACCGTGGGCTAAGCGCCGTCGCGCTGTTCTGACGCTGGTGGCGCCGGCTGTGCCGGCAACAGCAGCGCCAGTTCGGCCACCGTCCTGAATACGGCCGGCGTCAGCGCCTGCGCCGCCGCTTCGGCGTTGGCGATCATGGCGTGGCTGGCCCCGGCCGGCAGGCGGTCGCGGTACTGCCAGCGCAGCACCTTCACCCCGGCCTTGTCCAATACCGTTTCCAGTTCCGGCTGCAGCCAGCGCAGGCGCGTCAGCGCGCGCGCGTCGGGTGCGCAGATCTCGATAGACACCCCTTGCGGCAGCGGCTCGACCTGGATCACCACGACCGAGCCGTCAGCCAGCTGCAGCTCGAGGCGCAGCGCGGCGCGCGGGCGGCGCCGACGGCCGGGCGGCTGGTCCGCGTCCTCGGCCATGACTTCCAGGTGCTGGGCCGGGCTGCCGTGGGCGTGCACCGTGAAGCGCCAGGCGTCCTGGTGCGCGGCCAGCAACTCCGGCTGGCGCAACACCTGACCCTGCTGGGCCGCCATCATCTGGGCCGGCGACAGCTGGCCGGCGCTGGCCGCCAGCGCGCGGCTGGTCAGCTGGCTGCCGTGGTTGCGCACCTGGGCGCGCCAGGCGCGCGCCAGGCCGGCCGCATCCTGGTTCGGGTAGGCCAGCTGGCGCGCCATCAAGACCTGGTCGGGACGCATTGCCGCGCCATCGGCGCCGCTTTCCGGCGCGGCCTGGGGCGGCGCGCCGGCCGCATTGGCCAGCGGCTGCGAGAACGGCAGCGCCGGCGTGTTGGCGCCGCCGGCCAGCAGGGCGGCGGCGGCGGCGGGCGCCACCGCGCCGACCTGCAGCGGCGTCGCGGGCGGCGGAGGAAGCGGAGGAAAGGTGATGCTGGCCATGGTCGATCCCGGTCAGGAATAAAAAAAGGCCAACCGCGGGGCTGGCCTTTGTAGCTTAACCCGGAGTGAGGTCCGGGTGTGCGGCCATTATTGCAGCAGCGACATGACCATCGACGACTGGCTGTTGGCTTGCTTCAGCATGGCGGTCGAGGCTTGCAGCAGCATCTGGTTCGAGGTCATGTTGGCGCTTTCGCTGGCGAAGTCGACGTCCATGATCTGGCCGGTTGCAGCCTTGGTGTTGGTGCTGATGTTGGCCAAGTTGTTGTACACGTGTTCCAGACGGTTGGCGGCAGCGCCCAGGCCCGAACGGACTTTGTTGACCGACGCCAGTGCGTCTTCCAGCGAACCGATGGTGGCGTTGGCCGACGAGGTCAGTTCGGTGCCGGTGGTGGCGGCGCTGTAGTTGGCGCTGACGGCCGACACGTCCGATGCCAGGGTGCTCATGTCGCCCGACAGGTCGATTTCCATGGTTTCGCTCGACGATGCGCCGATCTGGAAGGTCATCGCGCCGTCGACGGTGCCGCCGACCAGCAGGGTCGAGCCGCCGAAGGTGGTGTTCTTCAGGACGTTGGCCAGTTCCAGGCCCAGTGCGTCGTATTCCGACTGCATGGCGGTCTTGTCGTCGTCGGTCGACGATGCATCGGCGGCCTGGGTTGCCAGGTCTTTCATGCGGATCAGCATGTTCGAGACTTCGTCCAGCGCGCCTTCGGCGGTCTGCAGCATCGAGGTCGAGTTCGAGGTGTTGCGCATTGCAACGGTCATGCCCGAGGTCTGGGCTTTCAGGCGCGAAGCGATCTGCAGGCCGGCAGCGTCGTCCATTGCCGAGTTGATGCGGTAGCCGGTCGACAGGCGGGTCTGCGAGGTCGACAGGTTTTGTTGGGTTTTCGAGATCGAATTCTGCGCCGACAGGGCGGCGACGTTGGTATGCAGGCTCAGCATTTTTTAAAACTCCTGGTGTGGGTGACTGGGTCAATCGAGCGTTTTACTCGATCTCATCAGTACAAGGCGACCGTGCCGTCGGCGGCATTAAGTGCCGTACGGAAATTTTTTTATTTTCTTTGTCGATTTCCGTCGTTGCCCATGACAAGGGGCGCCGCAGCGCCCCCAGTTTTCTTTCGAATCAAGCAGTTAGCTCGTCAAGCATGGTGTCCGGCGGCGCTGCCGACCACGGTCCGGATCACCTGGGCCACGGTCGCGATGCGTTCGGCGTCCATCGTTTCGCCGGTCGGCAGCACCATGACGCTGGCCGCGACCCGCTCGGTGGCCGGCAGCACCAGGCCGGCGTGCGGGAACAGCGAGCGGTAGGGCTCCATGCGATGGCAGCCGGGCCAGAAATAGCGCCGCGCCATGATGTGCTCGGCGCGCAGGGCGTCGACGATCGCATCGCGCGTGGCCGCGCACTCGGGGGCCACTTCGGCGATCACGTACTGGTAGTTGTTGCGCTCGTCCGGGTCGTAGTCGATCAGCTTCACGCCCGGGATGCCGGCCAGCGCCGCGCGGTAAGCGTCGTGGTTGGCGCGGTTGGCGTCGATCACGCGGTCGATCGCGTCCAGGTTGACCAGGCCCATGGCGGCGGCGATCTCGATCATCTTGCCGTTGGTGCCCGGATGGCTGACCTGGTCCAGGCCCGAGAAACCGAAGTTGCGCATCAGGCGCATGCGATTGGCCAGTTCGTCGTCGTTGGTGACGACCGCGCCGCCCTCGAAGCTGTTGAAGAACTTGGTGGCGTGGAAGCTGAGCACCTCGCAATCGCCGAAGTTGCCGATCATGCGGCCGCCATGGCTGCACGAGAAGGCGTGGGCCGAGTCGTACAGCAGCCGCAGGTCATATTCGTCGGCCAGCGCCTGCAGCGCCTCGACCGGGGCGGCGCGGCCCCACAGGTGCACGCCGATGATGCCGGTGGTGCGCGGCGTGATCATGCTGCGCACCGCTTCCGGGTCCAGCGTGTGGGTGGCCGGGTCGATGTCGGCGAACACCGGCGTGATGCCCTGCCATTGCAGCGCATGGGCGGTGGCCACGAAGGTGTAGGAGGGCACGATGACTTCGCCCTCCATGCCGGTGGCGCGGATCGCGATCTCGAGCGCGATGGTGCCGTTGCACATGGCCACGCAGTGGCGCACCCCGAGGTGGGCGGCCACGCGCGCCTCGAATTCCTGGAGCAGCGGGCCGTCGTTACTGAGCCAGCGGCGCTCGAAGATCTGGTCCACATAGGCCAGAAAGGCCTGTTTGTCGCCGATGTTCGGGCGCCCGACGTGCAGCAGCTCGTCGAAGGCCGGCGCGGCGCCGTTGATCGCCAGGTCGGCGCTGGTGCGGATCGGCTTCATGCGCTGGCCTCTTCGGTCGCGTTTTGCTCGCCGCCGCCCAGGTCGGACAGGCGCACCCGCAAGGGGCTTGGCGCCTCGCCGTCGCACCAGCGCAGCCACATGCGGCGCAGCGCGGACTCGATGCCGGCCGCGGCCACGCCGGGATAGCCGACCACCGAGTTGGTGAAGCGTTCGCGCATGCTGCCGCGCAGCGCCGACAGGGTGCCGCTGTTATCCCGCAAGAAGTTCCCCAGTGCGACGAAGCTGGTGTCGTCGTTGGCCAGGAAGGACGACAGGCCCAGGTGGGCCAGGTAGCACACCGCCGAGTGGCTCGGATTGGTCGGGCCGACGGTGACGAGGGTCGGGATCCCCATCCACAGCGCGTAGCAGATGGTGGTCGATCCGGAATACGGGAAGGGGCTCAGGCAGACGTCGACCTCATGGTGCTGGGCCATGTATTCATAGGTCGGCACGCGCGGACGCACGAGGATGCGCTCGGGCGCGATGCCTTCTTCGGCGAACCAGGCCAGGAGGCCCGTCTCGCTGCCGCCGGACTGGCCGCCCAGCAGCAGCTTCGAGTCCGGCACGCCGCGCAGCAGGCTGGCCCACAGCGCTACCGTCGGCCGGCTGATCTTGCTGGCGCGGTGGAAGCTGCCGAAGGTGATGTAGCCGTTGGCCAGCGCCGGCAGCGGATTGACGTCCGGCGCCGCGTTCGGCGGCAGGAACGGCGCGCTCAGCGGCAGGCGCACGATCTGCTCGGTGAACTGGTCGTCGTAGCGTCCCTCGGGCAGGTGGAACTGGTCGCTGATGTAGTAATCCATGGCCTGCAGGCCGGTGGTGCCGGCGTAGCCGATCCAGCTGCACTGGATCGGCGCCGGCTTGCACGCGAACAGCGACAGGCGGTTGGACGCCGAGTGGCCGGACAGGTCGACCAGGATGTCGATCGCGTCGGCGCGAATCATCGCTTCGGCGCGCTCGTCGCTCTCGCCCGCGATCGAGCGCCAGTTCGGCATATAGGTGCGCAGGCGCTCGGTCACGGCGTCTTCTTCCTTGCTGTTGCTGTAGACGTAGAACTCGAGCTGGTCGCTGTGGCGCAGCATGCCGAAGATCGGCTCGACGAAGCGGGTGACGGCGTGGTGGCGCAAGTCGGCCGAGACGAAGCCGACCCGCACCTTGCGCGCGGGGTTGCGCTCGTTGGGGTGCGGCTTCCAGCCGGCGCGCAGCGGGGTTTCCCACATCTCGCCGAAGGCGAAGTGCTCGCGCTGAAGCTCCTCGCCGTCGAGGGTGGCGTGGCTGAGAATGAACAGCAGGGTGCTGTGGGCGGTGGCCGACGGCGACAGCGTCATCGTGCGGCGCACCAGGCGCAGCGCATCTTCCCAGCGCCCGGCCTCGAAGTAATGGTGGGTCAGCGAGAACAGGGTGGCGATGCGGTCGGGATCGAGTTCGAGGCTGCGCTCGAAGAAGGGACGCGCGTCCGAGGCCCGGCTCATCTGCTGCAGGGTGACGCCGACTTCGCACCAGTGCGCGGCGTTGCCGGGCTCCAGCTCGAGCGCTCGGCGCAGGCTGGCCTCGGCCGCCTCGTTGCGCCGGAGGTCGCGCAGGCACAGGCCCTGGCGCGACAGCGCCTGGACGTTGTCGGGATCGAGTTCGAGCGCGCGTGCGAAGCTGCGCAGGGCATCGTCGAAGCGGCGCGCGCGGTGCTCGGCCTGGCCGCGGTCGATCCAGGCGCCGAGATGATCGGGCGCCAGCTCGGTGACCTGGCGGAAGCCGTCGGCGGCGGCCGCGAAGTCGGACGCCACGTGGCGCGCCTGGGCCAGCGCCAGCAGGGACTCGACGTCCTGCGGCGCCAAGTCGACCGCGCGCTGGGCGCTGTCGACCGCGCTGACGAGCTGGCCGGACATGCGCAGCGCCTCGCTCAGGCCGCGTTGCAACGCGGCGTCGTTCGGCTGTTTGGCCAGGGCGCGCCGGTAGCTGTCGGCCGCCCCCTGGAAGTCGCCCAGCTCGAACTGCGCCGCCGCCATCACGCCGTGCAGGGCGAACAGCTTGGGATCGAGCGCCAGCGCGCGTTTCTGGACCGGCACCGCTTCGGCATAGTGCCCGTGCTTTTGCAGCGCCATGCCGAGCAGGGCCTGGGCCTGGGCGTTGCGCGGGCTGGCGCGCACGGCGCGCCGGCGTTGCTCGATTTCCTGGGCCGGACTGGAGAAGGTGGGATTGTTCATGAAAAGGCTCTATCGTTGTGCCGGGCCGGCTTCGCACAGCAGGAAGATGCTGGAGCACAGGTCCGGGTATTGCTGGCCGAGGGCGTAGCAGCCGTCCAGGTAGGCCGGAGAGATGATGTCGGTCTGCAGCAGGCGGTCCCACTGGAAGTTGGCCAGGGCCTTGAAGAAGATGCCGGAGCGGTGGCGCACCGCCAGGCCGGCGGCGCTCGCATCGCGTTCGAGTGTGTCGAGGCTGTAGGTGATGCGGTGGCCGTGCTCGGCCTCGGCCGGCGTGACGGCGGCGTTGTGCGTGATCAGGCCCATCTTGACCGCGATCTGGCGCGACGGCGCGTTGGCGTTGGGGCAGACCAGGAACAGCCGTCCGCCCGGCGCCAGCCATTCGTCGTTGACCCGGCGCAGCAGGCCGACCGGATCGTCCAGGTGTTCCAGCACATGGGTCAGGACGATATTGTCGTAGCGGCGCGGCAGCGTCACGTCCTCGAAGCGGGCGTGCACCAGCTCGGCGCGATCGCCGACCACGGCGCGCGCTTCGCGCAGCGCCTCGCTCGAGGCCTCGACGCAGGTGACGTCGTCGAAGTGCTCGAGCAGGCGGCGCGTCAGCGCGCCCTGGAAGCAGCCCAGTTCCAGCAGGCTGCCGGGCCGGAAGAACGGCACGAAGCTGCGGATGAAATAAGGGTGCATGACGTCGAAATCGAAGCCGTAGGCGTAGCGGTGGCCGAGGGCGTCCTTGGCCTCGGCGTTGTAGTCGCGGGAGTCGTTCATTGTGGATGCTCCGAAGTGAATGCCAGTTCCATGTGCAGGTCGGGGCCGGATTCGCCGGCCGGCGTGAAGCCATGTTGGCGGTACAGCGCCAGCGCCGCGGCGTTGGCGCCGTGGACGGCCAGCGCTGCGCCACGCATGCCGGCCGCCCGGGCGCGCGCCAGCGCCTCGCGCAGCAGGCGGCCGGCGATGCCGCGCCGCGTGTGGGCGGGGGCGACGCTGACGTTGGAGACGTAGGCGATGCCGGTATCGTGGTTGTTGCAATAGATCGCGACCAGCCCGGCCAGGACGTCGCCGTCCCAGGCCTCGACCAGGGTCGCCTGCGCGGCCAGCTTGGCGGCGTAGGCGTCGATGTCCACGCGCGCCGACAGCGGCGGCACGAAGCCGGCGTCGCACGCGCGCAGCAGCTGCGCGACCTGTTCGGCGCTGGCGCTCATCGTTCCAGCAGCGCCAGGCCGAAGCCATGGCGTCCGAACTCGTTGCCGTTATAGAGCAGGCAGATGCGGTCGTCGACCTTGAACACATGCGGGTAGCACTGCATGTCGCCGTCCCAGGCGCCCGGTTCGGCGGCGAGCGGGATCTGGTCGTCGTCGCGGGTCCAGTTGTGCAGGTCGTCGCTCCAGGCATGGCCGATGCGGTAGCCGCGTCCGGAGTTGGTGCGGAAGTCGGACGATTGCCGGTAGCAGAAGAACATATGATGGCGGCCGTCGATCTCGGTCACCGTGGGCAGGGCCTGGCTCTCGTCCGGACCCAGGCGGTTGGCCACGATCTGGCGCGCTTCTTCCTTGGTCCAGTGCACGCCGTCGCCCGAGGTCGCGTGGCCGATCTTGTAGGTGCGGTCGGGCGCGGCGTCGGGAGAGTAACGCTTCCAGCCGGTGCCGAAGATGTACCACATGTGGAACACGCCTTCGATCACTTGCACGAAGCCGTCGCCCACCAGGCATGGCTCGTGCAGCGACTGGGCCAGCACCGGTCCGGCGCCCTCGCGCGCGAAGGTGCGCCCGCCATCGGTGCTGACCGCCAGGCCGATCGCGGTGTCGACCGAGACCGACACGCGGCGGTTCCAGCCGGTGGTATAGGCCAGCACGCGGTCGCCATGGCGCACCGGATTGATGGGGAAGATGCCGTGTTCGTCGAAGGCGCCCAGTTCGCCCAGCGGCAGCACCGTATGGTCGGCCACGCGCAGGATGCGCTCGAGCCCGCGGTCCATGTCGACATACGCGACATGGCTCAGGAACTTGCCGCTGGCGTCGCGCGCGCGGGTCGAAAAATAGATGCGCACGTGGTCGTCGCACACCAGCGCCTGCGGCGACTGGGCGAACGACTCGCAGCCGTTCGGCAGCGCATGCTGCGACGGGTCGAAGATCTTGCCGATTTTGTGCCACTTCATCGCATCACTCCAGTTCGCCGTCGAGGACGGCCAGGCCGAAGCCGAAGCGGCCCACGCCGTTGCCGAGGTAGGCCATATAGGTGCGGCCATCGAGCTCGAACACGTGGGGATAGCTCACCATCTCGTCGTCCCAGCCGCTGGCCGAGACGTCCAGGCCAGCCTTCGCATCGTCGCGCGTCCAGGTGACGAGGTCAAGGCTGGATGCATAGCCGATGCGGTAGCCGAATTCCTTGCCCCGGTAATTGCTGCTGTAGCGGTAGCAGAAGAACATATGGTATTTGCCGTTCGCGTGGATCACGTCCGGGCTGGCCTGGGCTTCGTCCGGCTCGACCCGGCTCTCGATCAGGTCGCGGTTGGCGGGCAGCCAGTGCAGGCCGTCGCCCGACGTGGCCATGCGAATCTTGTAGACGGGTTCGGCGCGGCCGTCGACCAGCTTCCACTTGCGTCCGGCGATGTAGAACAGCTGCCAGCCGCCGTCGAAGCGGCGGATCTTGGGGCCGCTGAGCACGAACGGTTCATGCCGGGTATAGGACAGCACCGGACCGCGACCGGCCTTGCTGAAGGTGGCGCCGCCGTCGCTGCTGGTGGCCATGCCGATGGCGACGTTGAAGGGAACGGATTCGCAGCGGGTCCAGCCGGCGTAGTAGGCGCGCACCAGGTCGCCGTCGCGCACCACCGACACCGGATAGGTGCCGAATTCGTCGAACTCCCCCAGGCCGCCCAGGGGCAGGATCGGCTGCTCGGCCACGCGCAGCACACGCGTGAGGTCGCGCCGGTCGAGATCGACCCAGGCCGAATAACTGACGTACTGGCCGTTGGCGTCGGGACCGGGGCGGCACGAGAAGTACACCCGCACGTAGTCGTCGAACACCAGGGTCGCCGGGGCCTGGGCGAACTCGCGCAGCCAGTCGCGGCCGGGCACTTCCTGCGGGGTGAAGACCTTCCCCAGTTTCTTCCAGATAAACATATCAGAGCAGCTCATGGTGGCCGCGCACCCAGGCGCGCACAGTTTCCAGCGGGTTGAACATCAGGACATCCACGATCGACAGCCAGGCAACGAAGGGCGCGCCGGATTGCGGGTAGGCCAGCGGCCGCGCGCGCAAGAAGTGCAGGTCGATGCCGCGCGCGGCAAACTCGGCGTGCGCATACAGTTCGGTGCCGCCGATCGGATTGAGGTAGCTGCGCGCGCCCAGTGCTTGGCACAGCGCCAGTACCTTGTCCTGGGCCGCCAGTCCGTGGTCGATGGCCACCCCGGACGAGACGCGGATCGGCGTGTCGATCGCCAGGTGGGCGCAGCATTGCAGGAGGGCGTGGTGCAGGAAGCGGAACAGGTTCGTCTCGGGGCAGGCGGCGATCGCCTCCAGCAACGGCACGGTCGCGGCATAGTGCGGCGCATGCCGGTAGGCGCCCTTGAGCTGGGCCAGCCAGCGGTGGGGGCCGGGGGCCAGTTCGCGTGCGACCACGTCCAGGTGGTCGGGGGCATTCTTCAATGGCAACGAGAACATGACGTCCGTGCCATTACTCAGCATGCGGTTGCGATTGATCCAGCCCTTCTTGGTGTACTTGATATTGTCGTAAACGACGAACTCATCGGCGGCGGCGATCAGCTGGAAGTAACCGATATAGGGCAGGAAGTAAGGTTGCATGATTGCCACAACAGGATGCGCCAGGGCTGTCCGGGCGGCGCCCGGCAGCGGTCCTTCCGCGCTTCCGGATACGCCGGAAGACGGCGGGGCCTGCTGTTCTGTCATAGGGAAATCATGGGTAGCCACCTACAGATTGTAACGTCTGGATGCTCGCCGCCATATACCTCCAGAGCAAAATATTTCCCGTTGGCAAAATAACATTGTGGCAAATCAGTGCGTCCGGATGCGTGCTGCACGCCGGTCCATGGTCAGACGCGACACTTGACCTCAAGTGAGCTTGAGGAATTATAAATGGCCTGTCGCCGCTCGCCGGCTCTTCCATCAAGGACATCCACATGAACACACCCCACGACATCCCGCGCCTCGCCCGGCCCGAATTCCAGGCCGAACATGGCGCCATCGAGGCCGACGCCGTCATCGTCGGCGCCGGCCCGGTGGGCCTGTTCCAGGTCTTCGAGCTGGGGCTGCTCGACATCAAGGCCCACGTGATCGATTCGCTCGGTGCGGTGGGCGGGCAATGCATGGAGCTGTATCCGGACAAGCCCATCTACGATATCCCGGCCGCCCCGGTGCTCACCGGGCGCGAACTGACCGACAATCTGCTGCGCCAGATCGCGCCGTTCCAACCGGTCTTCCACCTGGGCCAGGAAGTCACGCTGGTGCAGCGGCGCGCCGACCGCCGCTTCGACCTCGAGACCTCGCTCGGCACGCGCTTCATCGCAAAGACCGTCATCATCGCGGCCGGCGTCGGCGCCTTCCAGCCACGCAAGCTGAAGGTGGCCGGCATCGACCGCTTCGAGGGCAGCCAGCTGTTCTACCGGGTCAAGCACCCGGAGCGCTTCCACGGCCGGCAACTGGTGATCTGCGGCGGCGGGGACTCGGCGCTGGACTGGGCGCTCGACTTCGTGGGCAAGGCCGAATCGGTCGTACTGGTGCACCGCAGCGACAGTTTTCGCGCCGCGCCGGCCTCGATCGCGAAGATGAAGGCGTTGTGCGAAGCGCACGCGATGCAGTTCATCCCGGGGCAGCTCACGGGGTTCGACGTCCAGGGCGGCCGGCTGTCCGAAGTGAAGGTGGCGGGCGCCGACGGCGTGACCCGGCGCGTGCCGGTCGACGTCCTGATGGTGTTCTTCGGCCTGCTGCCGATGCTGGGGCCGATCGTCGACTGGGGCCTGGACATGGAGATGCGCCAGTTGCGGGTGCGCGACGTCGCGAGCTTCGAGACCAGCGAGCCGGGCATCTTCGCCGTCGGCGACATCAATACCTATCCCGGCAAGAAAAAACTGATCCTGTCGGGCTTCCACGAGGCGGCGCTGGCGGCCTTCGGCGCCGCGGCCTACGTCTTCCCCGACAAGAAAGTGCATATGTTGTATACGACGACGTCGCCCAAGATCCACAAATTGCTGGGCGTGGAGACGCCGGTGTTTGACTGAAAAAAGTGTTTGTTGGTGCATCCAGTTCGGTCGTGGCGCCGTATGTTGAAAATTGACGAGCCGAAATGGGGGCGCAGTGGGCGGCGCAGATGGCCTCCTGGAACATCGGTCGCCTCGGTCAATCGACCGATACCGTGGCGAGTTGGCCTTCCCTATACTGGATTCACTTACCCAACAACACCTTTAGGAGAACATCATGACCGTCAAACGCCACCTGCGCACCCTGGCCATCGCCGCCTCCCTGGCCGCCATCGGCGCCAACGTCCACGCCGCCGACGCCAAGGCGAGCGCCAAGCCCTCCGTCGTGATCGTGCACGGCGCCTTCGCCGACGGCTCGGACTGGGCCAAGGTCATCCCGTTGCTGCAAGCCAAGGGCGTGAAGGTCACCGCGGTCCAGAACCCGCTGACCTCGCTGGCCGACGACGTCGCCGCCGCCAAGCGCGCGATCGAGACCCAGCCAGGCAAGGTCGTGCTGGTCGGGCACTCCTGGGGCGGCACCGTGATCACCGAGGCCGGCCAGCACGACAAGGTGGGCAGCCTGGTGTACGTGGCGGCATTCGCGCCGGACGCCGGCAAATCGACCGCCGAAACGGGCGAAGGCTACCCGGCCGCCCCCGGCAGCAAGCGTTTCGTGGCCGACAAAGAAGGTTTCCTGAGCCTGCCTGAAGCCGCGATGCGCGAAGACTTCGCCCAGGACGTGCCGGCCGCGCAGGCCGCCGTGATGACCGCGACCCAGGGCCCGATCCAGGCCAAGGCCTTCAGCGACAAGGTCGCCAATGCGGCCTGGAGCGGCAAGCCGTCATGGTTCATCGTCAGCGCCCGCGACCGCATGATCGATCCCGGCCTGCAGCGCGCGATGGCGAAAAAAATCGGCGCCAAGGTCACCGAGCTGCCGGCCAGCCACGTGCCGCAGCAGTCGCGTCCAGCCGATGTCGCCAAGGTGATCCTGGATGCGGTGGCCGCCACCGGCGCCAACTAAGCGCAGGCCGCTAGTCGAACGAGACGTCGAGCAGGCCTTCGCCGGCCACCCGCGACGCCTCGTCGACCAGGGCCCGCATCTTGGACTGGTGCTGGCTGCGCATCGGGAAGTAGAGGTAGAGGCCGGACGTCGCCGGCACGTAGGGAGCGAGCACCCGCACCAGGCGGCCATGGCGCAGGTCATCGGCGATCTCGATGTCGGGCAGGCGGGCGATGCCCAGACCCTGGCGCGCCAGCTCGGCGATCATGCCGGTGTCGTTGGCGCACAGGGCGGCATCAAGGTCGAGCTGGTAGTCGGCATCACCCTCGTGGTCGCGAAAGTTCCACGGCGGCAAGACGCCGGAGGTCGTGAAGCGGTAGCGGATGGTGCGGTGCTGCAGCAGTTCGCGCGGGTGAAAGGGCACGCCATGCCGCTCGAAGTAGGCGGGCGCCGCGACGATCGACCAGGACAGCGGGCGGCTGAGGCGGATGGCCACCATGTCCTGGGCGATCGCCTGGCCGAGGCGGATGCCGGCGTCGAAGCCGGCGGCTACCAGGTCGACCAGGCCGTCATCGAGCGACAGGTCGAAGCTGATGTCGGGATGGCTGGCGCGCATGCGCGGCACCAGCACCCCCGCCACCAGGCGTCCGAGGGCGCGCGGGGCGGTCATGCGGATGCGGCCGGCGGGGCGGCGCTGGAATTGTTCCAGTTCCGAGAAGGCGTCCTCGATCTGGGTCACCGCCGGTTTCAGGACGGCGAGCAGGCCGGCGCCGGCGTCGGTGAGCGACACGCTGCGGGTGGTGCGGGTAAACAGCGGCACCCCGTGCCTGGCTTCCAGCGCACGCACGCCCTTGCTGACCGCCGTGGGGCTGACGTTCAGGCGCCTTGCGGCCAGCGTGAAGCTGCGGTGCTCGGCGACGGCAAGGAAGAGGCGGATCAGTTCAAGAGAACTCACGGGAGTATTTGGACAATTGATTACGAACTTTAGGTTTATTGAGCATATCTTTTTTGGATCTTTTTCACCATAGTGGTGGACTCTACACTGGAAGTACCTACTTTCAAGGAGAACCCAGAATGATCAATTTGCCTTCCGCCATTTCGGCCTATGTCGAGGCCTCCAACGCGCAGGATGCCCAGCGCGTGGCCGCCGCTTTCCTGCCTGACGCCACCGTGCACGACGAAGGCCACCTGCGCCGCGGCCGCGCGGACATCGCCGCCTGGGCCGAGGACTCGGCGCGCCGGTACGGCGCCACCATGGTCCCGCTCGGCCTCGACCGTATCGACGGCAAGGACGAGGGCTACGCCCTGCGCGCCGAAGTGAGCGGCAACTTCCCTGGCAGCCCGATCACGCTCGCCTTCCACTTCGCCCTGCAGTCCAACAGCATCGCTTCGCTGGAGGTCAAGCCATGAATAACGCCATGAACAACTATGCCTTCGAAGGCAAACGGGCGCTGGTCACCGGCGGCACCAAGGGCATGGGCGAAGCCATCGTGCGTGTGCTGGCCGCGCGCGGCGCGACGGTGATTGCTCCGGCGCGCAAGCTGCCGGAGGATCCGGTGGCATCGGTGCGCTACGTGGAAGCCGACCTGGCCAGCGTCGACGGCGTGCGCCGCCTGGTGGACACCGTCCAGGGCGAGTTCGGCCACCTCGACTTGCTGGTCAATAACGTCGGCGGATCGTCGGCGCCAGGCGGAGGCGCGCTGGCCCTGACCGATGCGATGTGGGACGAAGCGCTCCAGCTCAACCTGATGAGCGCGGTGCGGGTCGACCGCGCCTTCCTGCCGGCGATGGTGGAGCGGGGCGCGGGCGCCATCGTGCACATCACCTCGATCCAGCGCCGCCTGCCCCTGTATGAATCGACGGTCGCCTACGCCGCGGCGAAGGCCGCCCTGGCCAGCTACAGCAAGTCGCTGGCCAATGAATTCGGGCCGCGCGGCATCCGCGTCAACGCCGTCGCACCCGGCTTCATCGAAACCAAGGCTACCCAGGCCTTCCTCGAGCGCCTGGCGGAGCACGGCGGCGGCGGTGTCGAGGCCGCCCGCCAACGGGTGATGGAGTCGCTCGGCGGCATCCCGATCGGACGCCCCGGCAAACCCGAGGAAGTCGCCGAACTGGTCGCCTTTTTATTGTCGCCGCTGGCGGCCTCGGTCCACGGCGCCGAATTCGTCATCGACGGCGGCACCATTCCCACCGTATGACGTCGTGACCCTATGACGTCAACCTAATGAAAACGTTTGCAGGAGGCGCGAGGGCCTCCTGCGGACTTCCAGAAAGATCAACGCCATGAACAAGCCACTATTCCTTTCGCGCGTCGCGCCGTCCTTGCGCGGCGCCGACCTGCCCCTGCTGCTGTCCCTGAACGTGCTGCTCGAGGAGTGCAACGTCACCCGCGCCGCGGCGCGCCTGCACGTGAGCCAGCCGGCGCTGTCGGCGCAGCTGTCGCGCCTGCGTCAGCTGTTCAACGATCCGCTGCTGGTGCCGGCCGAGAGCGGGCGCGGCCTGGCGCCGTCGCCGTTCGCGCTCAAGCTGCACCGCCGGCTGCAGCCCGCGCTGGCGGGACTGAACGCGGCGGTGCGTTTCGATACCGACGAATTCGACCCCGAGACCGCGGCGCGCACCTTCAATATCGTTGCCAACAACACGGGCGCCGCCGTGATCCTGCCGGGCCTGGCGCAACGCATGCAGGCGGTCGGCAACAAGGGCTTGCGCCTGACCTTGGCCGCGCCGGCCGAGAGCGACCTGGCGAGCAAGCTCGAAAAAGGCGATGTGGACCTGTGCTTCAGCACGGCCTGCCTGCTGCCCTCGGGCCTCCTGAGCCGCGAGCTGATGACGACGCCCTACGTGATGGTGCAGCGCAAGGGCCATCCGCGCGGCAAGATCCCGGTGCCCCTGGGCGAATACTGCAAGCTGGATCACGTGAACGTGGCGCGCGACAGCAATCTGCACGGCTTCATGGACGAACAGCTGTACCGGCTGGGCCATTCGCGCCATACGATGATGGCGGTGCGCGATTTCAGCGCCGTCGCGGCGATCGTCGGCCAGAGCGACCTGGTGTGCACCGTGCCGGCCTTCATCGCACCCTATAACGATTCCTGCGTCGACGTGGTCGACCTGGCGTTTCCCTTCCTGACCTATACGCTGTGCATGGCATGGCATCCGAGCAGCGACGGCGATCCGGGCTTGCTGTGGCTGCGCACCCAGATGCAGGAAGTCATGGAAGGTAGCCCGCGAGCGTGGGACCAGCGGGGCGCCTGAGCTTCACTCCAGGCCGCCCCTTGACCGGCGGCGCCTTGACGCCACGCCGGCGCGGCGCCGGACGCAGGTCCGAGCGCAGATCGACCATCGCGCGCCGGCGCGTCGCCGTCTGTACGTTCGGCTGGACGTCCCCGGTTTCCTCCATACATACGCGCAGCCGTTCCAGGCCGCGCCGCAACCAGCTTTTCGCCGTTCCCAGCGGCACCCCAAGATGGCATGCGATCTCGGCATGCGTCAATTCCTGCCCGAAGGCCAGTGCGATGCTCTGGCGCTGGGCCGGCTCGAGCCGCGCCATCGCCTGTTCCAGGCGCATGCGCGCCACCGCGTCGAAGACCTGGGCCCCGGGATCGAGGTCGAGACCATCCCTTTGCTCCACTTCGGCCAGCAGCGCCGGATCTTCTTCCGACATCAGCGAGGCGATGCCGTTGCGGTTGCTGCGCAGGATGCTGAAGGCACGGTTCCTGACGATCGCGATCAGCCAGGTCATCGGGCTGGCCTGGCCGGGACGGAAGGATTTCGCATGCAGCCAGATGCTGAGGTAGGCGTCCTGCAGCACGTCTTCCGCCAGGCTTGGCAGCCGTAACAGGCGCAGGGCCGTGTGATACAGGTAGTCATGGGTCAGGGCGTGCAATTCGCCGAAGGCCGTGTGGTCTCCGGTTGCCGCGGCGGTGATCAGGCCCGCCAGGTGACTGTGTCGATCGTGTGCAAGGTTCATGGACAGGATCGTGCAGGAAACCAAAAGTCACGGCCAATCGTATCTCCTTATGCCAAGCTATCGTGTTTAGTTATTCGATAGGGATAGGCTAATAAAAGCACAAGTGTCGTTACAATTCGTCAATACAAATTGCATGGTGCACGAACATGGAGGGACAAGTCGAACTGCGCATCCAGGCGCGCGATTCCTACGTAGCTAGACGCATGCCGACGTCAAACCGCCGGGCCGATGGCCCGGCGCGCTGGAGGCGACCGCCAACCGATCCCTTACCCAAGCAAGCACATGCTCAACCACACACCGGAAAACCAGCGCCTGGTCAACCTGCTCGCCCGCGTCGCGCTGCGCGACCAGCAGGCGTTCAAGGAACTCTACGACCTGACCAGCTCTCATCTGTACGGGGTCTCCCTGCGCTACCTGCGCACCGCGGCCACCGCCGAGGAAATCCTGCAGGAAGCCTATATCAACGTCTGGCAGCAGGCCGGCACCTACGCGGCCACCCTGTCTTCTCCCATGACCTGGCTGATCAGCGTGGTGCGCAACAAGGCGCTCGACCACCTGCGCAAGTTCAAGCGCGAGACGGAAAGTACCGACTCTGTCGATGCGGGCGCGGAAGGGCAGGTCGAGGCGATCGCCGAACACGCCGATCCGCACGAGCTGTTCAGCGCCGCCACCGAGGCGATGGTCCTGAAGCGCTGCGTGGCGCTGCTGGACGCGCCGCAGCGCCAGTCGCTGGCGCTGGCCTTCTACGACGGCCTGTCGCATTCCGAACTGGCCGAACACCTGCGGGTGCCGCTGGGGACGGCCAAGGCCTGGGTGCGGCGCGGACTCGAGCGGCTCAGGAAATGCATCGAAGCGCAGCAGCAGCCCGCGACCGGGAGGGCGTCGTGAACTACGAACGGCCCGAATTGCTGGACAAGCTGGCCGGCGCCTATGTGCTGGGGACCATGGGCGCGGGCGCGCGGCGCCGTTTCACACGCCTGCAGGGCCAGTCGACCGTGGTCCAGCGCGCGGTGGCCGACTGGCACAACCGCCTGGCGCCGCTGTACGGCAGCATCCCCGCCGTGGCGCCGCCACCGGCCTTGTGGACGCGGATCTCGGGACACATCCAGCCCGATGGCGATGCGCAACCGGCGCCGCGGATCCTGGACCGGCTGCGCAAGTGGTTCCGGCCCGTGCTCGGCTTCGCCCTCGGCGCCGTGGTGGCCACCGCCTTCGTCTCGCACAACGCGCACATGTTCGGCATGCACCATATGTCGGCGGCGCTGCCCGCCAGCTACGTCGGCATCCTGCAGGACGAGGGCGGCAAGAGCCGCCTGACCGTGGGTTCGCACCGGCACGGCGAGACGATGACCATCAGGCTGCTGGCGCCGCTGGCGATCCCGCCGGGGCGGGTGGCGCGCCTGTGGGCGCTGCCCGCGCACGGCGCGCCGGTGCCGATCGCGAACGTCGCGGTCGGGGCCAGCGCGCCGATTCCGCTCGGCGGGCCGGCCGAGGACGTGTTTGCCGGCATAGCGCGGCTGGCGGTGAGCTTCGAGGAAGACCCCGCGGCGGCGCAGCCCACCGGCCCTTATGTATTGAGCGGCCCATGCGTCAGGTTCTGGTGAACACGCGCCTGGCGATGCAGGCCTGCGGCATGAGCGAGGCCGGCGAGGTGCGCACGCGTAACGAAGACCGCTTCGTGGTCGACGACGCCCTCGGCCTGGTCGCCGTGGCCGATGGCATGGGTGGCCATATGGCGGGCGAGGTCGCCAGCAGCGGCGCGCTGGCGGCGCTGGCCGCCAGCCTCGCCGAGGGTCACGAGCGCTCGGCGACGACGGGAGAGGAGGGCGATCCCGACGCCACCGACCTCGACCTGCGCTGGAACGGCACCGTGCGCCTGCGGCGCGCGGTCGATTGCGCCAATGCGCTGCTGTACGAAGAAAACCGCGCCCGCGGCCATGCCGACGGCGACGGCATGGGCAGCACCCTGACCGGCCTGCAGTTCCTGCCGGCGCTGGGCGCCGTGCTCTCGTTCCATGTGGGCGACAGCCGCTTGTACCGCTATCGCGACGGCACGCTGGTCCAGCTGACGCGCGACCAGACCGCCTACCAGCTGGCGCTGGAATCGGGCGCGCCCGGCGAACTGCCGCCGCGTAACCTGCTGCTGCAGGCGATCGGTCCGGCGCCCGCCGTCGCCCCCGACTTCGATTACCACGAGGTTCGCGCCGGCGACCTGCTGCTGCTGTGCAGCGACGGCCTGCATGGCTGGGTGCCGCATGCCGAGATCGCGGCGCTTCTGCGCCGCGAAGATGCGCTGCACGCAGCCTGCGCCGGCCTGCTTGGCCTGAGCCGGCGCCACGCCAGCCGCGACAACGTCACGGTGCTGCTGGCGCGCTTCGCCGTCGCGCCGGCCATCGAAGAAAAAAAGGCGGACCTGTCCGCGTCCAGTGCGTCCGGCCTTGCGTAAGTCTTCCTGAACGACGAGCGCGGGAGCGTGATGACAGCTCCCGCCTCGTTCCAATCAATGGAAGCGCCATGAACGACCTGCTATCGACCTCTCTCGCGGACCTTGCCGCGCCACTCGACGACTTGCTGCCTTGCGGCGAGAACCTGGAATACGACCCGCAATTCCTGGCGCTCGAGGCAGCGCTGAACGGCAAGCCCGAAGTTCAGTACGGCAGCACGATCACGCCGGCCACGGGACCGGACTGGAAGACGGCGCGTGCGCTGGCGCTCGAGCTGATGGGGCGCACGCGCGACCTGCGCGTGGTCGTCGGCCTGACGCGCGCGCTGCTCGGGCAGGACGGCGCACCCGGGCTCGCCGCAGGACTGTCGCTGCTGGCGGCGCTGCTGGCCACGCAATGGGAGCACCTGCATCCGCAGCTCGACGCGGACGACGACAACGATCCGACCCTTCGCCTGAACACATTGGCGGCGCTGGTGGAATCTGGCGGCATGCTGCGCCAGCTGCGCGACATGCCGCTGGTCGAGGTGCGCGCCATCGGCGCCTTCAGCCTGCGCGATAGCGAGGCCGGCGAGCACGATGGCGCGGGCGGCGCCTCCGGAGTGGCCCCGGCAACGATCCTGGCCGCCTTCGGCGCGGCGCCACAAGACCAACTCGCCACTACCTGCGCGGCGCTCGACACGGCGTACGCCAGTGTGCAAGCCATCGAAGCGACGCTGGCGCAGCACCTGGGGGCCGGTGCGGGCATCGACCTGACACCTCTCGCGGCCATGCTGTCGCGCGCGGCCGCGCAGGTGCGTCCGCACCTGATTGTCACCACCGTCATGGCCGACCTGCAGGGGCAGGCCGAGGCGGTCGATGGGGGCGGTATGCCGGCGCAGCGCGAAGGCGAGATCGCGGACCGCGCCGATGTGGTCCGGCTGCTGGACCGCCTGTGCGCCTGGTATGCGCGCGCCGAACCGTCGAGCCCCGTGCCCTTGCTGCTGCAGCGGGCCAGGGGACTGGTCGACATGAATTTTGTTGAATTGCTGGAGGAGCTCGCCCCGGATGGACTCAACCAGCTGACGCAGATCAGCGGCGTCCGGCGCGATTCATAGAACAGCGGGGCCGCATCCAGGCGATGCGGCCATCCCGATCAACCGGCGCTGCGGCGCCGCCGGGAATATCCCACCTTTGAAAATGGAGTCTTATCGTGGCTAAAGAAAGCAGTCAGAAGTTCATCGCACGCAACCGTGCGCCGCGGGTGCAGATCGAGTATGACGTCGAAGTCTATGGCGCCGAAAAGAAGGTGCAACTGCCCTTCGTGATGGGCGTGTTCTCCGACCTGTCGGGCACGCCGGCCGAGGCGCTGCCGCCGGTGGCCGAGCGCAAATTCCTGGAAATCGACATCGACAACTTCGATGACCGCCTCAAGTCGATGAAGCCGCGCGTGGTGACGACGGTGCCCAACACGCTCACTGGCGAGGGCAATATCGCGATCGAGATGACCTTCGAGAGCCTGGAAGATTTCACGCCCGGCGCGATCGCGCGCAAGGTCGATTCGTTGCGCACCATGCTGGAAGCGCGCAGCCAGCTGGTCAACCTGATGACCTATATGGACGGCAAGACCGGCGCCGAAGATCTGATGGCGAAACTGATGGGCGATCCGGCCCTGATGCAGGCGCTGTCGGCCGCACCCAAGCCGGAAGACGCCGGCGCGCCGGCAGCCGACGCCGACCAACAGCCACAAGGATAAACGATGGCCAATGCAACCCAAGAATTGAATCAGTCCGAGAATCAGCCCGTGCTGGAGGGCACGCTTGCCGCAAGCGATTTCGCGACACTGCTGCAGCAGGAATTCAAGCCGCGCACCGACAAGGCGCGCTATGCGGTCGAGAATGCCGTGCGCACCCTGGCCCAGCAGGCCTTGCAGGACGCCACGGTCGTCGGCGGCGACGTGCTGGCCACGATCGAGGCCCTGATCGCCGGGATCGACAGGAAGCTCACCGAGCAGATCAACCACATCCTGCATGACAGTAAATTCCAGGCGGTGGAAAGCGCCTGGCGCGGCCTGCACCACCTGGTCAGCAATACCGAGACCGACGAGATGCTCAAGATCCGCGTCATGAACGTCTCCAAGACTGAGTTGCACAAGACGCTGCGCAAGTACAAGGGCGTGGCCTGGGACCAGAGCCCGGTGTTCAAGAAGCTGTACGAAGAAGAATACGGCCAGTTCGGCGGCGAGCCGTATGGCGCCTTCGTGGCCGACTACTATTTCGGCAACAGCGCGCCCGACGTCGAGCTGCTCACTCAGATGGCGCAGGTGTCGGCCGCCGCCCATGCGCCGCTGATCAGCGCGGCCGATCCGGGCGTGATGCTGATGGACTCGTGGCAGGAGCTGGCCAATCCGCGCGATCTCACCAAACTGTTCCAGACGCCGGAACACGCCGCCTGGCGCTCGTTCCGCGAATCCGAGGATTCGCGCTACGTCGGCCTGGCGATGCCGCGCTTCCTGGCACGCGCGCCTTACGGCGCCAAGACCAACCCGGTCGAGGAATTCGATTTCGAAGAGACCACCGATGCGCCGGGCGCGCGTGACTTCACCTGGGCCAATGCGGCCTATGCGATGGCGGTGAACATCAACCGCTCGTTCAAGCACTACGGCTGGTGCTCGCGGATCCGCGGCATCGAATCGGGCGGCGCGGTCGAGAACCTGCCGGTGTACACCTTCCCGACCGACGACGGCGGGGTCGACATGACTTGCCCGACCGAGATCGCGATCAGCGACCGGCGCGAGGCCGAGCTGGCCAAGAACGGCTTCATGCCGCTGGTGCACAAGAAGAACAGCGACCTGGCCGCCTTCATCGGCGCGCAGTCGATGCACAAGCCGGCCGAGTACGACGACCCGGACGCCACCGCCAACGCCAACCTCGCCGCGCGCCTGCCTTACCTGTTTGCGACCTGCCGCTTCGCCCACTACCTCAAGTGCATCGTGCGCGACAAGATCGGCTCGTTCAAGGAGCGCGACGACATGGAGCGCTGGCTGACGCGCTGGATCATGCAGTACGTGGACGGCGATCCGGCCAGCTCGAGCGAGACGACCAAGGCCAAGAAACCGCTGGCCGCGGCCGAGGTGATGCTGCAGGAAGTCGAGGGCAACCCGGGCTACTACAACGCCCAGTTCTTCCTGCGCCCGCATTACCAGCTCGAAGGCCTGACCGTGTCGCTGCGCCTGGTCTCCAAGCTGCCGTCGTCCGTCGGCTGATTTTTCTTGACTGATTTTGTTGATTCAAATGCGCGGACCGGAAGTCCGCGCCTATCCAGGCAATACAAACCCGCCAGGGCCAGGCGCCCCGGCATTACAGGAGAAGCGACATGGCTGTAGATATGTTCATGAATTTGGACCCGATCAAGGGCGAAACGATCGACGATGAGCGCAAAGCGAAAGGCGATATGGACGTGCTGGCCTGGAGCTGGGGCATGACCCAGTCGGGCACCACCCATATGGGCGGCGGCGGCGGCGGCGGCAAGGCCAGTTTCCAGGACCTGTCGTTTACCAAGTACATCGACAGCGCCACCAATGCGCTCATGAAAACGCTGGCCACGGGCGAGCATATCCCCAAAGCCGTGCTGACGGTGCGCAAGGCCGGCAAGGGCCAGCAGACCTATCTGACCATTACGATGACACAGGTGCTGGTAACCTCGATCTCCACCGGCGGCAGCGGCGGCGAGGACCGCCTGACCGAGAACGTCACGCTCAACTTCGCCAAGGTCGAAGTCGCCTACACCCCGCAGGATGACAAGGGCACGGTGGCCGGCGACAAGACCTTCACCTACAACATCGCGGGCAATAAAGCCGAAGGCTGATCCGCCATGGCCGAACTGGCGCCGCGCGAGCGGCTGCAACCGTCGCTGCTGGACCGCCTGACCGACCACGAGCCGGACCAGGCGGTGGAGACGCGCGAACGCCGCGTGCTGTCCGAGCGCGGCCTGCGCGCGGGCGTCCTGCGCGACCTGGCCTGGCTGCTCAACACCACCAACCTGGAGGCGGGCGGCGCCATGCCGCGCCTGCCGCACCTGGCCGGCTCGGTGCTCAACTACGGCTTGCCGGACATCGCCGGCGTGTCGCAGGCTGGTATGAGCACGGCCGACCTCGAGCGCGCGATCCGCCAGGCTATCTGGGACTTCGAGCCGCGCCTGATCCGCGCTTCGGTGTCGGTCAAGGCCGTGGCCGCGCCGGAGGCGATCAGCAAGATCACGTTCGAGATCGAAGCCGATCTGTGGGCCCAGCCGTATCCGGAACACCTGTACCTCAAGACCGAGCTCGATCTGGACCTGCGCCAGCTCACCCTGCTCGACCGTGGTGCGCTGCGACCATGAGCAATCCACGCCTGCTGCGCTACTACAGCCAGGAACTGCAGCACCTGCGCGAGATGGGCGGCGAGTTCGCGGCCCAGTATCCGAAGATCGCCGGTCGCCTGGGCCTGGAGGGTTTCGAGTGCGCCGATCCCTACGTCGAGCGCCTGCTTGAAGGTTTTGCCTTCATGGCGGCGCGGGTGCAGATGAAGATCGACGCCGAGTACCCGCGCTTTACCCAGCACCTGTCGGAGCTGGTCTACCCGCACTTCCTGGCGCCGACGCCGTCGATGGCGATCGTGCAGTTGCAGCCCGACCCGGCTGACCCGGCGCTCGATGCGGGCTTTCACCTGCCGCGCGGCGCGGCCATGCGCAGCGTGCTGGGCAAGGACGACGCCACCGCCTGCGAATACCGCAGCGCGCATCCGGTCACGCTGTGGCCGATCGAGCTGGTCGAGGCGCGCCTGTTTCCCCTTGCCGGCGCCCTCGAAGGCGTCGAGGCGCGCCTGCCGCCGAATGTTCGCGCCGGCCTGCGCCTGCGCCTGCGCACCACCAACGACGCTCCATTCAGCGCGCTCGGCCTGGATGGCCTGGCGCTGCACCTGCGCGGCGGCGACGACCTGCCGGGCCGGATCTATGAAAAGCTGCTGGGCGCGGCCGAGGGTGTGCTGGTGATGCCGGGCAGCCGCCGGGGCGGCCACCTGCGGCTGCCGAAGACGGCGTTGCAGCCGCGCGGCTTCGACGAAGGCGATGCGCTGCTGCCCAGCGGCCAGCGCAACTTCCAGGGCTATCGGCTGCTGCAGGAGTATTTTGCGTTCGCCCAGCGCTTCCTGTTCGTCGAGCTTTCCGGCCTGTCCCCGGCCATTGCGGCCTGCGCCGAAGCGGAACTCGAGATCGTCGTGCTGCTCGCGCACGGCGACACGCGCCTGGAGCAGGTGCTCGACGCCAGCCATGTCGCGTTGAACTGCACCCCGGTCGTGAACCTGTTCCAGCGCCGCGCCGACCGCATCGACCTGACGCAGGAACGCGCTGAATACCATGTGCTGCCCGATCGCACCCGCCCGCTCGACTTCGAGGTGCACCAGGTCGAGCGCGTGACGGGCCATGGCAGCGGCGCGCAGGCCGAGCAGGAGTTCCGGCCGCTGTATAGCGCGCATGACCTCGGCGCACATGGGGCGGGCGGCGCGGGCCAAGCCTATTTTCAGGTCCGACGCGAGCCGCGCGTGCTGTCGCCGGGCCAGCGCCAGCGCGGGCCGCGCTCGTCCTACGTCGGCAGCGAGACCTATATTTCCCTGGTCGACGCGCGTGAGGCACCGTACCGCCACGACCTGCGCCAGCTCGGCCTGACCCTGTGGTGCACCAATCGCGACCTGCCGCTGTCGATGCCGCTGGGTGTGGGCAAGACCGACTTCATCCTGGAGCAGGGCGGTCCGGTGCGGGCGGTGCGGGTGCTGGGCGGGCCGAGCCAGCCGTTTCCCTCGTTCGCGGAAGGCGGCGCGGCCTGGCGCCTGATCAACCAGCTGTCGCTCAACTACCTGTCGCTGGTCGACACCGACCCGGAACAGGGTGCGGGCGCGCTGCGTGAGCTGCTGGCCCTGTACTGCCATCCGCTCGACCTGGGCAGCCTGCGCCAGGTCGAGGGCGTGCGCTCGGTGGCGGCGCGCAGGGTGACCCGGCGCTTGCCCGGATCCGGACCGATCGCGTTTGGCCGCGGCCTGGAGATCACGGTCACCATGGACGACGCCGCGTTCGAGGGCGCGGGCGCCTTCGTGCTGGGTGCGGTGCTGAGCCATTTCTTTGCCCAGTACGTGTCCATCAATGCCTTCACCGAGACCGTGGTGCGCACCCATGGGCGCGGTGAAATCATGCGCTGGCCGGCGCGGGGAGGCGCATGCGCGATCCTGTAGAGACGCAACGACGTATCGAGCGGCGCGGGGCCGGCATGGACTTCTACCAGGCCTTGCGCCTGCTGGAGAACGCCCACCCGGACCAGCCGCGCATCGGGGCCTCGCTGCGGCCACGTGACGACGCCGTGCGCTTCGGCCAGGATCCGTCGCTCGGCTTCGAGCCAGGCGCGCTGGCTGGCGTGACGCCGGCCGGGGAAGGGCGCAATGCCGGCACGCGCCCGCGCCTGACGGTGAACTTCATGGGCCTGCTCGGCGCCAACGGACCGCTGCCGCTGCACATCACGGAATATGCCCGCGAGCGCATGCGCAACCACGGCGACCCCACCCTGGTCGCGTTCCTGGACGTGTTCCACCACCGGATGGTGTCGCTGTTCTACCGCGCCCGCGCCAGCGCCGATCCGGCAATCAGCCTGGACCGGCCAGACGGCGACCGTTTCGGCGACTACGTCGGCAGCCTGTTCGGCATCGGCACGCCGGCGCTGCGCGAGCGCGACGACATCGGCGACTTCGCCAAGCTGCACTTCGCCGGCCTGATGGCCAATGGGCGCCGCCCGGCCTCGGGGCTGGTGGCAATCCTGCGGGCCTACTTCGGGGCGCCGGTCGAACTCGAGCAATTCGTCGGCCACTGGATGCCGATCCCGTCCGAGGTCCAGAGTCGCATGGGCGCGCGCGAGCGCGGCAACCGCCTCGGCGCGTCCACGGTGCTCGGCACCCGGGTCTGGGACCGCCAGCACAAGTTCCGCCTGGTGATCGGGCCGCTCGATTACGCCGGCTACCAGCGCATGCTGCCGGGCGGCGCCAGCCTGCGCCGCCTGGTCGACTGGGTACACAGCTATGCCGGCCTGGCGCTCGACTGGGACCTGCGCCTGGTGCTCAGGCGTGAAGAAGTACCGCGGCTTGCGCTGGGCGGCAGGCAGCTCGGCTGGAGCACCTGGCTCGCCAGCGGCCCGGCCGAGCGCGACGCCCGCCAGCTATTGATCAATCCGGCCCACGCGGGCTGACCTTGCGAAAGAAACGAATATGGCCGAAATCAGCCGTGTCGCGCTGTTTGGAAAACTCAATGCCCTGTGCTACCGCGCGATCGAAGGCAGCACGGTGTTCTGCAAACTGCGCGCCAATCCCTACGTCGAGATGGTGCACTGGCTGCACCAGATCCTGCAGTTGCAGGATTCCGACGTGCACCGCCTGGTGCGCCACTATGAACTCGATGCCGCCGTGCTGGCGCGCGACCTGACGGCCGCGCTCGACCGCCTGCCGCGCGGCGCGACGTCGGTCACCGACCTGTCGTCGCAGCTGGAAGAGACCGTCGAGCGGGCCTGGGTGTATGCCACCCTGATGTTCGGCGAATCCCAGGTGCGCAGCGGCCACCTGCTGTTCGGCATGCTCAAGACCGCGAACCTGCGCAACGCGCTATACGCGGTCAGCCGCCAGTTCGAACGCATCAAGGCCGACGACCTGTCCGAGCGCTTCGCGTCGCTGTTGACGGAGTCGCCCGAAGCGAATCTGGGCGCCAGCGACGGCTTCGAGGCATCCGGCGCCCCGGGCGAAGCATCGGGCGCGCTCGCCCCGGCCCAGATGGGCAGGCAGGAAGCGCTCAAGAAATTCACGACCGACCTGACCGAGCAGGCCAGGAGCGGCACGATGGACCCGATCGTCGGGCGCGACGACGAGATCCGGCAGATGGTCGACATCCTCATGCGGCGCCGCCAGAACAATCCGATCATGATCGGCGAGGCGGGCGTGGGCAAGACCGCGGTGGTCGAGGGCTTCGCCCAGCGCATCGCGCGCGGCGACGTGCCGCCGAGCCTGACGGAGGTGCGCCTGCTGGCGCTGGACGTCGGCCTGTTGCAGGCTGGCGCCAGCATGAAGGGCGAATTCGAGCAGCGCCTGCGGTCGGTGATCGACGACGTCCAGGCCAGCGAGAAGCCGGTGATCCTGTTCATCGACGAGACCCATACCCTGGTCGGCGCCGGCGGCGCGGCCGGCACCGGCGACGCCGCCAACCTGCTAAAACCCGCGCTGGCGCGCGGCACCCTGCGCACCATCGGCGCCACCACGTTCGCCGAATACAAGAAGCACATCGAGAAAGACCCGGCGCTGACTCGCCGCTTCCAGAGCATCCAGGTCGATGAGCCGGACGAGGAACGGGCGATCCGCATGATGCGCGGCGTGGCCTCGACCATGGAACAGCACCACCGGGTGCAGATCCTGGACGAGGCATTGGAGGCGGCGGTGAAGCTGTCGCATCGCTACATCCCGGCGCGCCAGCTGCCCGACAAGGCCGTGAGCCTGCTCGACACCGCCTGCGCGCGCGTGGCGGTGAGCCTGCACGCCACCCCGGCCGAAGTCGACGACAGCCGCAAGCGCATCGAGGCGCTGGAGGTCGAGATGGGCATCATCCGGCGCGAAGGCGCGATCGGCTTCGAGGTCGGCGCGCGTGCCCGCGAGGCCGAGGTCGCGCTGGGCCAGGAGCACGAGCGGCTGGCTGCGCTCGAGCGGCGCTGGGCCGGGGAACGCGAACTGGTCGACGAGCTGCTGGCGCTGCGCGCCCGGCTGCGCGATGGCGCCTTGCCGGTCGACGGCAATGTCGTGGCGCAGGACGAAGAGCGGCGCAGCCTGTTGAAAAAGCGGCTGAGCGTGGTGCAGGCGCAGTTGGCCGAACTCCAGGGCGAGACGCCGCTCATCCTGCCGACGGTCGACTACCAGGCAGTGGCGGCGGTGGTCGGCGACTGGACCGGCATCCCGGTCGGCCGCATGGCGCGCAACGAGATGGAGACGATCCTGAACATCGGCCCCATCCTGGCCCGGCGCGTGATCGGCCAGGACCATGCGATGGAGATGATCGCGCGCCGCATCCAGACCGCGCGCGCGGGCCTGGACAACCCGAACAAGCCGGTGGGCGTGTTCCTGCTGGCCGGCACCTCGGGCGTGGGCAAGACCGAGACCGCGCTGGCGCTGGCCGAAGCGCTGTATGGAGGCGAGCAGAACCTCATCACGATCAATATGAGCGAGTTCCAGGAAGCGCACACGGTATCGACCCTGAAAGGCGCGCCGCCGGGTTATGTCGGCTACGGCGAAGGCGGGGTGCTGACCGAGGCTGTGCGCCGCCGTCCCTATTCGGTGGTGCTGCTCGACGAAGTGGAGAAAGCGCATCCCGACGTGCACGAGATGTTCTTCCAGGTGTTCGACAAGGGTTATATGGAAGATGGGGAAGGGCGGTTCATCGACTTCAAGAACACGCTCATCATCCTGACCACCAATACCGGCACCGAATTGATCTCGCGCCTGTGCAGCACGCCGGAGCAAGTGCCGGATCCCGACAGCATGGCTGGCGCCCTGCGCAAGCCGCTGCTGGAGGTGTTTCCGCCGGCGCTGCTGGGGCGGCTGGTGACGATTCCGTATTACCCGCTGACGGATGCGATGCTGGGGCAGATCGTGCGGCTGCAACTGGAGCGTATCAAGGGGCGGATCGAGGCCCGCTACAGGATTCCGTTCGCATATGGCGACGATGTGGTCGAGCTGGTGGTGTCGCGCTGTACCGAGAGCGAGTCCGGTGGACGCATGATCGACGCGATCCTGACCAATACGATGCTGCCGGATATGTCGAGTGTATTCCTCTCGTCGATGATCCAGGACTGTACGATCGGCGGTGTGCGCATCGATGTCTGCAACGGCGAGTTCTCGTATGTCGTCGATGGCGGTGCGCGTCCCCGGCTTGCAGTGAATCAGCCGCAAGCGTCGAACGATGGCCCGGCGGCTTCAATCAGTGAGTAAAACATGAATATACCTACCGTCGCGCAATTCGATTCGCTGACTGGACGAAGTGGAGTCGGGCGCATCTTCAAGACAAAGTCGGATTTTCAAGAAATCAAGGGTGCACTTCGGGCAGTACAGAATGCAGCGCATGACCTGCCCGCAAAGCTCGACGCAGTAAGACGCCTGAGACGCGGATGCATCTCCTGGTTGACCGCGAATGCTCGCCGGGAACGTGCCAGTCAGGCGACAATCCTCTCTGTCCTCGATAGCACAAAGCCAGTGTTCGTCCAGATTACCAATGACTTGTTCAGGAACGAGCAATCGTCTTCTGGCGACGCAGTCGCGACTATTCCTGTGCCGCAGTTGGCGTTTGGACGAGAACTACTGCAACGCCATGGCGCTGGCGCACGCGACGTACCCAGGATCGGCAACAGCCTCGATAGCCACTATGCACGCGAAATGCAGGCCAGGCATTGGGGGCCGACGATTGCCGGGACGGCGGAGCTACGGTACCAGGTCTACCGTGCCCACGGCGGATTGCTCAGCATCGGCGCGTTCGTGGACCGTGTCTTCCTGATCAATATGGAAGATGACCCGACCGGGATGTATCTTGGCGGCGGCAACAGTGCGAATGTCGATGCGTTGAGGCATGGCGTGACGTATTGCGATGAAACGCAACGGGAATCGTATGCCCTGACGATCCAGAACGGTCGGATCCATGACGCCAGCGGCAATCTGTTCGACACCAGCAGTCGCGAGACGGCTTTTTCCGGACACGGGTGGGCGATCTTTGTGCTCGGTTTCGACAATCGCCTGTATGCCAATTCCCATATCGTGAACATGTTTCATCATTCCAGCTTCTTCGCCGGAGGCCCCGTGCAATGCGGTGGCGAACTGTGTTGCATTGCTGGGAGGCTGCGCTACATCACCAGCAAGACCGGGCATTACAAAAGTGGAAGAAACGAGTTCTACCGTGTGCTCAGCTTCCTGGAATATCAAGGCGTGGTGCTGAACAACGCGCTCGCCGCTGCGGATATCAGGGCCAACCAGAAATATTTCCGGGCGTCGGCCATTTACCATGCGCACGGCAAGGAGCCGGGCGATGCCACCCCGGTCCTGACAACGAGCCCGCCCAAGCTGACGGCCCCCGGCGTGCCGCATTGGCCGACGGTGATGGGCCCATGAGGCCTGGCGGAATCGATCGTCGATGCGCAGGCCGCTGCGTCCAATTCACTAACAGGAACTCACACGATGGCACGCTTGAATATCGGGGGCGCAGAGCTCCGTTTTTCCATGGAGGAGTTCGATCGCCTGGCGCGCGATGCGGGCGCGGTATTCGGTAATCGCGTCTTCACCAGCGAGCTGCAGCCCTTGCGCGACGTGGTCGCCGGCACTGCGGTGCGGCCGCGCGAGGTGATCCAGTCGATCGCGCGCATCTCGCCCGAAAAGCGCCAGAAGTACCGGAAAGTGATCGACTATATTGCCTTCCACTATCCGGACCTCATACCGGGCGGCGATATCGAGGCGGTGCTCGATCCGGCGGCTGACTTCGGTACTACGTTCGCACAGGAGTATGCGCAAATGCTGCCTGGCGATTTCATGGATCTGCTTTATGGCGCCGCCCTGGCGCGCGGAGGGGCGCCATATGTCGGGCAGGGCGCACGCATCTGCGACGATCTCAATAACACCGCGAAGATCGGTAATGGCGCGGCGTTTGGCCGGCAGTGGAACGGCAGAGGTGTCCTGGGAACGACCGCGGCGCGGGCGGAGACAGTCATCCAGGACAGCATCGCCAATCCCGGTGTGCTCGCGCCCCACCGCCCGCCGATCCTTCAGGGCACCCGACAGGCGCATGTCACGAGCTTGATGGCATCGCGACTGAATCCTGTGACCGCGCTCGAGATGGACACGGCAAGACTGAGGAAGGACAGGCAGGTATCGGCGGATCGGGTCCAGCGAATGAACGAGATAGACAATCCGAGGGACAGGCGTATCGAACAGCATCTATGGGCGCATGCGCGCATGGTCAAGAGCGTGCGCCGGGCGTGCAAGGGTGGCATCGCCATGGTGGCGTCTTTGTCTGGATATACAGCAGTCAATGCCAAGGTCCATTTTGTGCTCGATCGCCTCGGGGATCTTGGGAGGGTGGCGATGAAGCAACCGCTCGCCGGCGACAGCGAGTTCCTCGCGATCACGACATCGGAGCTGGTGTTTTGTCACCGCTATTGGAAAAGTACGGAGTTCCCCCTTTCAAACGTCGTCAAGTTTTACGTCAATGGCCGGCGAGTCACCGCACCCTGGGACGGCGACTGGCGCATGAATGACTACAGGGGAGATCCAGTCGTCTCGAACCAGGAAGCCTGGCGGCGCTACGAACTGGCGCGCGGCATGCGTAGCGTGCCCAAGTCCTTTCCCCGATTCTGAGATGCGGGCACCCAGATCGTGCTTCAGGCACAGCATCGGCACGCGCCGATGGCCAATACAAGGAGTTTTGGATTGGGATATCGATACATAGGCCGGGCCTTGGCGACGATCAGTCGTCTATCGTGCGAAACGGCAGACTGGGCTGCGTGCCGGCTCACCGTCATGCGCGAGCCGGAGATCTTTGCGCTCAATCTGCGTCTCGACTATGGGCTGTTGGCGTTCAGCATGCGCAAGGTGGAGACGTATGGCGGAGGCGCCCAGCGACCCGAGATTGCCGACTGGCGCCGCGCGGTCGAGTTGTTGCAAAGACTGAGCGGGGCAAATGCGAGCGCGAGCTTCGATGAGCAGGCGTGCCGGGAATTCGTCATGACGTTCAACGCACCCGCACAACCCTCAAGAGGGGTCTTTCTCCGGCCAAGCTTCTGGGCTTTCGCATCCTCGAACGAGCGCGCATGGACCATGGCGGCCTGGCGCGAAGCCATGGAAGCCATGCGTTGCGGGCTGCGTACGGCGATGATCGCGCAGCAGCGCGCGGGGGCATCGCGTACGCTCGTCGAGCGGTGGTTCGGGGTCGGCCAGGCCGGTATCGTGGCGGAGCGCTTGCGTACGATACTGACCAACGCCAATTCTACCCTCGTTGGCATCTGTTACGAGGGAATCGGCGCTGGTGCTGCCGGTGCCTGGACAACCCGCCTTCGTGAGTTTGCAGGCGATCAGATGGCCAGCGAAGTCCGTATGTCGGCGGAATGGGGGTGGTCGGCTCCGCAGGGAGCTACGCACCAGTCGATCGGCTTCGGCGCCATGTTCTTCAATGAGAATACGCGCAAGTGCATGGTGCGTGTGCATGATGCGTCGGTGAGCAGGATGGACGTCACGCGCGGTGGCGCAGTCGTTCATGAGTTGTCGCACCGTCTTGGAAAAACGCTCGACGTCATGCTTCCCGATACCGTCTACCAGCATTCGGGGAAGGCGCTGCCGAAAAAGGAGAAAGAACGCAAGGTCGGGTACGGCACCCTGGCCTGTGCGACGCTCGGTCAGGTGGAGCCGACGCTGGCGACGAAGAATGCCGACAACTATCGCCTGTTCTGCGAGGAAGCCGTCTATACAAAGCCGGCCAGCTAATGCGGTTGCGCCGTCCTTGCGCGGTGCAGGAATTGTCCAGGGTTCGGTGCATCCATCGCGTGCCGAACCGCGTATTTGTCTAGATCGCGCTTGAGTTGCGCGAGCCAGAAAACTTGTCCGCACCACGAAGCGAAGAATCTCGACACCCAGCCGCAACCCATGTCCATCCTGCCCACCCAAACCCAACGCGAGGTCTCCGTCAAGACCGTCCTCGGCGCCGACGTCCTCCTGTTCAAGCGTATGCACTGCAGCGAAGCGCTGGGCCGGCTGTCGGAGTTTCGGATCGAGCTCGCCTCGGAGCGCGGCGACATCCGCATCGCCGACGTCCTCGGCACCGACCTGACAGTCAGCGTCGACCTGGCCGAAGGGGGGCAGCGCCACTTCCACGGCATCGTCACCCAGTTCTCCTACCAGGGCTGGCGCGACGACAAGCCGTCCTACCAGGCGGTCGTGCATCCGGCCCTGTGGCTGCTCACGCGCGCCACCAATTGCCGCATCTTCCAGGACAAGAGTGCGCTCGAGATCGTCAAGGCGGTGGTGGCCGAGTACGGCGGGCTGGTCTCGCTGAAAGACGGGCTGCTGTCATCCACACCGGCGCCGCGCACCTACTGCGTGCAGTACCGGGAAAGCGACTTCAATTTCGTCTGCCGCCTGCTGGAAGAAGAAGGCATCTATTTCTACTTCGCGCACCGGGATGGCGCGCATACACTGGTGCTGGCCGACGGCTATGGCGCGCACCAGACCGTGGGCGGCTACGAAACCATCCTGTTTCGTGACGAAGAGGAGGGGCGCGATCCGCTCAAGGAGACCGTGACCCGCTTCGCTCCCGGCGGCGAGATCCAGCCCAGCGTCGTCACGCTCAACGACTTCGATTTCGAAAAAGCCTCGGCCAGCACCAGCGGCGCGCTGATGGTCAAGGCGACCATTCCGGCGCCGTTCGACCAGCGGCGCTACGAGCACTACGATTATCCCGGTCGCTACGTCGCCGCCGGCACCGGCAATGGCTTTGCACGCGCGCGCATCGAGGCGCTGCACGGCCAGGGCGAGCGCATCGAGGCCGCCGGCAATGCGCGCGGACTGACGGCCGGCGCGCTGTTCACGCTGGCCGAGCATCCGCGCAGCGACCAGAACCGCGCCTTCCTGATTACGGGCGCACAAACCGAAGTCACCGGCAACGACTACCGCACCGATGGGTCGAACGAAGGCATGGATTTCCGCTGCGTGTTCGAGGCGATCGGCAAGGAGCACGCCTACCGCGCCCCGGCCGGCGCCAAGAAGCCCGTGATGCAGGGGCCGCAAACCGCCATGGTGGTGGGCAAAAGCGGCGAAGAAATCTGGACCGACCAGTATGGCCGCATCAAGGTGCAGTTCCACTGGGACCGCGACGGCGCGTCGGACGAGACCAGCTCGTGCTGGGTGCGCGTGCAGCAGGGTTGGGCCGGCAAGGGCTGGGGCATGATGTTCGTGCCGCGCGTCGGCATGGAGGTCGTGGTCAGCTTCCTCGAGGGCGACCCTGACCGGCCCCTGGTGACGGGTTGCGTGTACAACGGCGACGCCATGCCGCCGCACGCGCTGCCCGCAAAACAGACCAGGTCGACCATCAAGTCGAACAGCTCGAAGGGCGGCGCTAACTTCAATGAACTGCGCTTCGACGACAAGAAGGGTGCCGAGCAGTTCTATATGCACGCGGCGCGCGACCTGGAGCAACGCATCAAGGGCGACGCCCTGGCCTGGGTCGGCGGCGACCACCACACCAGGGTAGGCAAGGACAGCATCGAGCAGGTCGACGGCGACCGCCATTACAAGATCGGCGGCGACCGCCGTGAAGAGACCGGCGGCTCGGCGACGCAGGAGGCGGCCCTGAATATGGTGGTCGAGGGCGGCATGAAGTCGGCGCTGTATGCCGGCCAGACCGTGCACATCAAGGCCGGCATGAACGTGGTCATCGAGGCCGGCGCCAACATCACGCTGAAGGCCGGCGCCGCCTTCCTCAGCGTGGGGCCGGCGGTGATCGTCGGCTCGACCATGCCACTGCCGATGCCGTCGGCATCCACCGCGGTGAACGCGGCGGTGCTGGCCGCCACCATCCGGCCAGGGCCGCCGCCGGTGGCGCCGCGCGAAGCCGACGACGGCAAGAGCTGAGCATCGCTTCCTCGGGAGGACGGCGCGACCTGCGTCCAACACGCGATTCCTCGCGTAAGTCTCTTGCACCCGGCCCTGAACCCAAGGAAATGACATGAAACTGCGACTGCACGTGCTGAGCTACCGCGACCAGCCGCCGCCCGAGCCGATCCAGGCCGAGTTCGGCGCCGAGGGCGGCATGGTCGGGCGCGCCCCCGGCAACCAGCTGGTGCTGGAAGACCCGGACAAGTACGTGTCGCGCAGCCACGCCAGCGTGACCCTGCGTGATGGCCGCTACTACCTGACCGATACGGGGAGCAACCCGAGCATCGTCAACGACCGTCCGCTGGGCGCCGGTTCCGAGGTCGCGCTGGACGACGGCGACCGTATCGTGGTCGGCGACTATGTGCTGCAGGCCGTGCTGGAAGGGGCGGTCGCGGAGGATGCCACGATGATGGCGCCCGCGCCCATGACGTCTTCCACTCCCGCTCCGGCGCCGCTGTGGCCGCAAGCGCCGTTCGAGCCCAGCCAGCCGGACAGCCTGGCCGGCGCCCGCATCCTCGATGGCGCCGCCGCTGCGGGCGGCGACGATCCGCTGGGCCTGGGCCTGTCCGGCATGGCAGGGAGGGCCGCGCATGGCGCCAGGCCCGCCGCCGAGCATGACCATGTGCCACCGGAGCGGCAGGCGTTCGCGCCGCCGCCGGTGTTCGCCGCCATCCCGGCCGACTACGATCCGCTGGCGGACCTGCAGCGGGCCGCGCCACCGCCGCCACCGCCGCCGCCGCCACCCGTGCCGCCACCCGCGGCCATCGAGCCGCCGCCCGCCGCAGCGCCGGCCGCCGAGAGCGCCGTGCTGCAAGCCCTGCTCGACGGCCTGGGCCTGCCCCAGCTGCGCACCAGCCATGCGCCGGAAGACCTGGCCCGGCTGGCCGGCGAACTGCTGCGCGGCCTCACCGCCGGCACGATGGACGTGCTGGTGGCGCGCGCGCTGACCAAGCGTGAAAGCCATATCGACATGACGATGATCGCCCCGCGCGCCAACAATCCGCTCAAGTTCTTTCCCGATGCCGGCAGCGCGCTGGGCCAGATGCTGGGCGCCGGGATGCCCGGCTACCTGGCGCCGCAGGCGGCGGTGCAGGGCGCCTTCGACGACCTCAAGGCGCATGAACTGGCCGTGATCGCCGGCATGCGCGCGGCGCTCGGCGCCGTGGTGCAGCGCTTCGACCCCGCGCGTGTCGAGGGACGCCTGAGCGAGCCGGGACGCTTCGACCGGTTGCTGCCGGCCGGCCGCAAGGCGCGCATGTGGGACCGCCTGGTCGAGCTGTACGGCGAGCTGGCGCGCGACGCCGACGAAGACTTGCAGCGCCTGTTCGGCGAAAAATTCTCCAGCGCCTATGCGCAGCAGGTCGAGCGCCTGCGCGCCGGGCAACCGTCTTCAACCCCTGATTCCTCAGAAACTCCATGACGTGGCAAAGTAAAGTAGTCTGGTCCGAGGGGATGCTGCTGCAGCCCCAGCACCTCCAGCAGCACGACCGTTACCTGGCGACCCAGCTCGAGGCGCGCGTCGGCGCGCTGCGGCCCTATGCCTGGGGCGTGTCGCGGCTCGAGATCGACCAGCAGCAGCTGGCGCTGGGCAAGCTGGCCTTGCAGGCCTTCAGCGCCGTGCTGCCCGACGGCACGCCGATCGGTGCGCCGAGCGAGGACGAGTTGCCGCTGCCAATTGACATCCCGCCCGATGCGCGCGACGTCACGGTGGTGCTTGCGCTGCCGGTGCGGCGCCATGGCATGCCCGAAGTCGACGACCGTCCCGGTCTCGACAACTTCGCCCGCCATGGGAGCCGCGAATACGAAGCCTGGGACAGCAATGGCCTGGACAGCAGCGCGCTCATGACCGTCGGCAAACTGCGCCTGCGTTTGGCGCTGGCGAGCGAGGTGGCCGACGCCTGGGTCACGCTGGGCGTGGCGCGCGTCATCGAACGCCGCGCCGACAACCGGGTCGTGCTCGATCCCGCCTATTGCCCGCCGGCGCTCGATGTGCGCGCGGCGCCCGCATTGAAGGGCTTTCTCGATGAGCTGCTTGGCCTGCTGCACCAGCGCGGCGAAGCCCTGGCCGCGCGCCTGGCCCAGCCGTCCGGCGCCGGCGCCGCCGATATCGCCGACTTCCTGCTGCTGCAGCTGCTCAACCGCAGCCAGCCGCTGGTGGCGCACCTGGCCGGCATGAGCGGCCTGCACCCGGAAGCGCTATACCGCGAACTGGTGCGCCTGGCCGGAGAACTGGCCACCTTCACCCGCGCCGACAAGCGGCCAGGCCCGTATCCGGTCTACCGCCACGATGCGCTCGACGATAGCTTCGCGCCGCTGGTGCTCGACCTGCGCCGCTCGCTGTCGTCGGTGATGGATCCGCATGCGGTGCCGATCCCGCTCGAAGAGCGCCAGTTCGGCATCCGGGTGGCGGTGCTGCCCGACCGCACGCTGCTGCATGCGGCCACTTTCGTGCTCGCGGTGCAGGCGCAGCTGGCGCCCGACGTGGTGCGCGGCAGCTTCCCGCCGCAGGTCAAGATCGGCTCGGTGGAGACGATCCGCGACCTGGTCAACCTGCAGCTGCCCGGCATCGCGCTGCGCCCGCTGCCGGTGGCGCCGCGCCAGCTGCCCTACCTGGCCGGCTACACGTACTTCGAACTCGATCGCGCCAGCGACTACTGGCAGCAGTTGTCCAATTCCGCCGGCTTCGCCATGCACATCGCGGGCAGCTTCCCGGGATTGCAGATGCAGTTCTGGGCGATCCGTCTCCAGGCTTCCTGACATGAATCCACACGAATCCCACGACGCCGGGCAGGACCCGGACCGCACCCTGCTGGTCCCGCGGCCGAGCCGCCGGCCACTGCAGCCGGCGACCGTGCCCACACCCGCTGCATCCACCTTCGCCTCCGCGCCGCCAGGCCGGACGCTCGCACCGGCGCCGCCCGGCGTCGGCCTGAACCCGCTGGCGCGCGCCGCCGCGCCGCTGCTGGAACTCGTCGTGCCGCTGCGCATGCTCGCCACCGCGCCCGACCTGGCGGCGCTGCGCGCGCAGCTGAGCGAGGCCGTGCGTCGTTTCGAAAGCGATGCCCGCGACGCCCGCATCGACGCCGAGACCATCGCCGCCGCGCGCTATGCGCTGTGCACCCTGGTCGACGAGACCATCTCCAGCACGCCCTGGGGGGGCGGGGTGTGGGGCGGGCGCAGCCTGCTGGTGGAGTTCCACAACGAGGCCTGGGGCGGCGAGAAATTTTTCCTGGTCCTGCAGCGCCTGAGCGCCGACCCGCGGCGCCACCTGGACGTGCTGCAACTGATGTACCTGTGCCTGGCGCTGGGCCTGGAAGGACGCTACCGGGTGCTGGAGCGCGGCCACGAGCAGCTCGCCTTGCTGCGCGAGCGCCTGCTGGCGCTGATCGACCAGCAGCGCGGCCAGCGCGAGCACGACCTGTCGCCGCACTGGCGCGGACACGAACGGGCGCAGCCGCGCATGCTGATCTGGCCGCCGTGGGTGATGGCGGTGTGCGCCGGCGTGGTCTTGCTGCTGCTCCAGCTCACCTATGGCGCGCTGCTCAACCGTGCTTCCGATCCGGTCTACGCCCGCATGGCGGCGCTGCGCGCGGCGCCGCCTGCCCGTGTGGTGGCCGCGCCCGCGCCGGCGCCCGGCCCGACGCCGCTGGCAACCGCGCTGGCGCTGGAGATCGCCGCCGGCCAGGTCAGCGTGAGCGGCAATGCCGAGCGCGCGGTGCTGACCCTGCGCGGCGACGGTGGTTTCGCTTCCGGCAGCGACGAGGTATCGAAACGCCTGCTGCCGGTGCTCGAGCGCATCGGCGACGTGCTGCGCACGCAACCGGGCAGGGTGGTGGTGATCGGTCATACCGACGACACCCGGCCCTCGCTGTCGGCGCGGCTGCCGTCCAACTTCGACCTGTCGAAGGCGCGGGCGCGCACCGTCGCGGCGCTGCTGGCGCAACGCGCCGGAGGCGACGGACGCTTCGCCAGCGAGGGCCGCGCCGACACCGAGCCGGTGGCGCCCAACGACGGCCCCGCCAACCGCGCGCGCAACCGGCGCGTCGACATCGTCGTCATGGCGCCGGCGGCATCCATTTCACCGCGCCAGCCGGCCGGACTTGATTGAGAGATCCATGAACCGTTTTATCCCCCACTGGCTGCGCAAGCCGTGGATACCCACCTTGATTGCGCTGGTCCTGCTGGCCATCCTGATCTGGTTCTGGGCGCCACTGCTCGAAGCGGGCGCCGCCCTGCGCTGGATGCTGATCGCGCTCCTGATGACGCTGGCGGCGGCCTGGTTCGCCGCCCGCCTGTGGCTGGCGCGGCGCCGTCACCGCGCGCTGATGGACGGCATCGCGCCCCCGGCGCCGGCGGCGTCGTCCGCTGCCGAGTCCGACCCGGCGGCGGCCGACCTGGCCGCGCTCGGCCAGCGCATGCGCGCCGCACTGGCCGTGCTGCGCACCGCCAACCCCGGCTGGCGCATGCGCGGCCGCTACCTGTACGAGCTGCCCTGGTATGTGTTCGTCGGCGCGCCGGGCAGCGGCAAGACCACGGCGCTGACCCGCTCCGGGCTCGAGTTTCCGCTGGCCGAGACGCTCGGGCCGGAAGCCATCGGCGGCATCGGCGGCACCCGCCACTGCGATTGGTGGTTCACCGACGAAGCGGTGCTGCTCGACACCGCCGGACGCTACACGACCCAGGATAGCCAGCTTGAGGTCGACCGCGCGGCCTGGGGAGGCTTCCTGGGCCTGTTGCGCAAGCACCGTCCGCGGCGCCCGATCAACGGCGTCATCGTCACCATCAGCGTGGCCGACCTGCTGCTGCAGCCGCGCGCCGCGCGCGAAGCCCAGGCGCGCGCGGTGCGCGCCCGTATCCAGGAACTGCAGGAACGCCTGGGCCTGGCGTTCCCGGTGTACGTCATCGTCACCAAGAGCGACCTGCTGGCCGGCTTCACCGAATTCTTCGAGCCGCTCGGACGCGAGGAGCGGGCCCAGGTCTGGGGCATGACGTTCTCGCTGGCCGACAGCGCTGCCCCTGCGCCGGCCCTGGCGGCCTTCCCGGCCGAATTCCGGGCGCTCGAAACCCAGCTGCAGCTGCGCATGCTGGAACGCTTGCAGCAGGAACGCGACCTCGGGCGGCGCGCCCTGATCCATGGCTTCCCGCGCCAGTTCGCGGCGCTGGAAGACGCGCTGGAGAACTTCCTGCAGGCGGTGTTCTCGGCCAACCGCTTCGAGCAGCCGGCGCTGCTGCGCGGCGTCTACTTCACCAGCGGCACGCAAGAAGGAACACCGATCGAGCGGGTGATGTCGTCGCTGGCGGCGTCGTTCGGCCTGCGTGACCGCGCGCTGCCGCCCCGGCCGGAGAGCGGGCGCAGCTATTTCCTGACGCGCCTGATGCGCGACGTGATCTTCCGCGAGGCGGGGCTGGCCGGCCTCAATCCGCGCGCCGAGCGCCGGCGCCGCCTGCTGCAATGGGGCGTGCTGGCTGGCGGCGCGGCGCTGGCGCTGCTGCTGGCCACGGCGCTCTCCATCAGCTACGTGCGCAACACGCGCCTGGTCGAGGAATCGGATGCGGCGGTCGCCGCGCTGGCGCGCCAGGCCGCGGCCGCGCCGCTCGTCGGCGACGAGCTGGGCGTGCTGCCGTTGCTGGACGCGGCGCGCGCACTGCCCGCCGGCTATGCCCAGCGCGAGCGCGACGTGGCGCTGCTCGAGCGCATGGGCCTGTACCAGGGCGAGAAGCTGGGCGATGGCGCGCAGGCCGCCTACCGGCGCCTGCTGCGCACGACCCTCGAGACGCGCATCGTGGCGCGCATGGAAAACGTGCTGCGCCGGGGCGACGCCGGCGGCCAGGACCTGCTGTACGAAACCCTGCGGGTCTACCTGATGCTGGGCCAGCGCCAGCACTTCGAGCCCGCCGCGGTCCAGGCCTGGGTCGAATTCGAGTGGGAGCGCAGCCTGGCGGGGGCCGCCGCGGCCGAGCGCGCGCAACTGGCGGCGCACCTCGAGGCGCTGCTGGAACAGGGAGACACGCCCGAACCGGTGCAGCTGGACGCGGCGCTGGTGGAGCAGGCGCGCCAGGCGCTGGCCGGCATGTCGCTGTCGGACCGTATCTATGGCGTGGCCAAGCGCCAGGTAATGCAGGAGGCGCTGCCCGAGTTCAGCGTCAGCCGCGCGCTCGGGCGCGATGCCTCGGGCGTGTTGGCGCGCGCCAGCGGCGAGCCGCTGGGACGCGGCGTGAATGGTTTGTACAGCGTGGCCGGCTACCGCCGCTTCGCCCAACTGAGCTGGCTGGCGGTGGCCGACATCGCCGGCGACGACTGGGTGCTGGCGCGGCGCGAAGCCAATGGCGGCCCGGAGGGCGTGGCGGCGGCGCGCGAGGCGGTGCTGCAGCTGTACTTCGCCGACTACATCCGTGCCTGGGATGCCTTCCTGGGCGACCTGCGGCTGGCGCCGCTGGCCAGTCTCGACGACGCGGCGCGGGTCAGCAATGCGCTGGGCGGCGCCGATTCGGCCTTGCGTGTGCTGCTGGCCGGCGCCGCGCGCGAGACGGCGTTGGCCGCGGTGAAGGCCGACGGCCTGCCGCCCGGCGTTGGCAAGCTGGTGCAGGACAAGGTCGGCCGCGCGCGGCGCCAGCTGGAGGCGGTGTTCGGCGCCCAGCAGGCGCCGCCGCTGCAGCAACAGCAACAGCAGCATCCGGTCGACAGCCACTTCGCGCCGCTGCACCGGCTCGTCAAGGGCCCGGCGCCGACCCAGCTCGAGCAGATGCTGGCCCTGGTCAGGGACGCCGCGCTGTACTTCGATGCCGCCGAGGGCGCGCGCCGCAGCGGCGCCCCGGCGCCGGCCCAGGACGCCCTGGTGCGCCTCAAGCGCGCCGGGGAAGGGCAATCGGCGCCGCTGCCGGCCATGTTCAAGGGCGTCCACGACGCCGGCGCCGGCCTGGCCCAGGGCGGCGAGCGCGCGCGCCTGAACGCGCTGTGGAATGCCGGACCGGCGCAGTTCTGCCGCGACGCCATCGCCGGGCGCTATCCGCTCGACCGCGCCAGCGCGCGGGACGCCACCGCCGACGATTTCGGCAAGTTCTTCGCGCCCGGCGGCCTGATGGACGATTTCTTCACGCGCCACCTGGCCACCTTCGTCGACATGGGCGGCGCGCGCTGGCGCTGGCGCGCGGCCGGTGACCTGGCCGGCGCCTCGCAGGGAGCGCTCGACGCCTTCCAGCGCGGCGCGCGCCTGCGCGACATGTTCTTCGCCGGCGGGGCGCGCCAGCCCACCTTGCGTTTCACGCTGCGGCCACTCTCGGCCGATACTGCCCTGTCTGGGGCCCGGCTCGAGATCGACGGCCAGCAAGTGGCCGCCGACGGCCAGGCGGTATCCCTGCTGCTCCCCAGCGGCAAAGGCAATGGCCAGGTGCGGCTGTCGGCGCCGGGAACCCAGGCCGACCTGCGCAGCGACGGTCCCTGGGCCTGGCTGCGCACGGTCGACCGTGGCGTGCTCGAGCCGCTGCAGCCCGAGCGCTACCGCCTCGGCCTGAGCCTGGACGGCCGTAAGGCGAGCTGGGAGCTGACCGCGGGCAGCGTGATCAATCCGTTCCGGCGCGAGGTCACAGGCTTTGGCTGCCCGGCTGCGCTGTGAAAGGCAAGCTGGCCGCGCCGGGCCTGTTCGGCAAGCTGGCCAGCCATGGCGACTTCGTCCAGCGCCGCCTGCCGCCGGACTTCATCGCGGCCTGGGACACCTGGCTGCAGCAGGGGATACGCGAAGGCCGCCTGCGCCTTGGCGCGGCCTGGCCCGAGCGCTACCTGCACGCGCCGCTATGGCGCTTCGTGCTGGCCCCCGGCGTGTGCGGCCGAGCCGGGATGGCCGGCGTGCTGCTGCCGAGCCTCGACCGGGTCGGGCGCCATTTTCCGCTGACGCTGGCGGCGCCGCACGACCACGCGGCGGCCTGCCTGCTCGACCTGGCGACAGCAGGCATGGACTGGTTCGACCGGCTGGCCGACCTGGCCGTGTGCGCGATGTGGGGCGACCTGGCGCTGGAGGAGCTCGAGCCGGCCCTGGTGCGCGTGGGTGGACCGCCGCGAGAGACATCCGGGGCTGCATCGGCGTTTCCCGAAGCCCGTGCGTGCCGGGCCGTGTTCTGGACCGAGGGCGAGCCTGGGGTGGAACCGCTGCTGATGCTGCTCCATGCCTTGCCTGATGCGCCGACCCTGGGCGCGATGCTCGCGCAGGCGTGCGACTGACTCAGGGCGCGTCGGCCAGAGCGCGCGCCGCATCGAGGAAACGCGCGCGCGCAACGGGCGCCTCGATCTGCCCCGCCACCAGGTCGACCAGCGCCGGGCGATCGGCGGCCCGGGGCAGCGCGCGCTTGACGACGATGGCGGCGATCGGCCCGATCTCCAGCGCCAGCAGATGCGCGAGCGCGCTGCCGAAAGCGGGATCCAGAGGCGCAGGCGCGATATTCCCGGTTTCCTGAGGCGCCTGTACCGGGCCGTCCGCACCGGACTCCGGCGTGCTCTCCAACTCCCGCTCGAGCGCCGCCAGGCTAGTGGCGAAATCGGCGCGCGCGGCGGGCGAGGGGATCTGCTCCAGCAGGCGCTCGCCCAGGGTGGAAAAATCCGGCGCGTCGACCGCGATCCGGCGCAGCAGGAGCCGCGCGACGGGACCGATCTGCGCGGTCAGCAAGGCTTCCAGTTGCGGCAGCACGGCCAGCTTCCAGGCCGTGAGGTCGGCCGTCAGGCCATGCCTTGACGGCTCGGCGGCTGTCGTTGGCAGGGCCGGGGGCGCGGACAGCAGCACGGTCGCGTCGGCATCCGGCGCGGCTGCCGCGCCGGCCGTCTCCAGCGCCTGCAGGAAGGCGGCGGCATCGGCGAAGCGCGCCTGTGCCGTCTTGGCGAGCGCGCGCATGACCACCGCATCGAGCGCGCCCGGCAGCAGGGGATTGAGACGCGACGGCGGCGCCGGACTATGGGTCAGCACCTGCTGCATCACGGCGGCGGTGGAACCGGAAAACGGGCGCTGGCCGGTCAGCAGCTGGTACAGCACCACGCCGGCCGAGAACAGGTCGCTGCGGCTGTCGATGGCTTCACCGCGGAACTGTTCGGGCGACATATAGCTGGGCGTGCCGAGCATGGCGCCGGTCTGGGTCAGCGTGGACGACTCGATGCGGGCGATGCCGAAGTCGCCGACCTTGATGCGGCCGTCGCGCGTGACCAGCAGGTTGGCGGGCTTGATGTCGCGATGGACCACGCCGTGGGCATGCGAATAGGCGAGCGCCGCGAGCAGGTCGCGCATCCAGGCCAGCACCTGGGGCAGGGAGCAAGCCTCCACGCCGCACATTTCCGACAGCGGGCGACCGTCGACGAATTCCATCGCGATATACGCCAGGTCGTTCGCTTCGCCGTATTCGTGCACCGCCACGATGTTCGGATGCATTAGCCGGCCGGCGGCCTGGGCTTCGGTGCGAAAGCGCCGCAGCAGTTCCTCCGCCCCGTCGGCGTCGCCCAGGCGGTGCTGGACGGTCTTGAGCGCGAGCGTGCGTTCGATCAGCGGATCGAAGGCGCGGTAGACCACGCCCATCGCGCCGCGGCCGAGGATGGCGTCGAGGCGGTACTTGCCGATCTGGCGCGGAAACGCATCGACTTCACTCATCGAGCATTTTCATCGCGCTGTTCAAGCTGGTGCGCATGCGGTCGAAGGAGCGCGCCAGACCGGCCAGCTCGTCCCCGCCCCGGGTGTCGATGGCGGCGGCGTCGGCGCGCCCCAGGCTGACGTCATCGGCGACGCGCGACAACTGGCCGATACGGCGCGTGACGAACAGGTGCACCATCACGTTGAGCGCGACGAACAGGAAGCCGAAGATCCCGAGCAGCGACAGCATATAGGTCTGCAGCAGCGTGCGCGCACGCGCCAGCGGCACCTCCATGGGCACCGACACCACGTGGGCGCCGACGGTCTCGCCCAGCTTCCAGCCGAAACCGCGCTCGCTGCCGTAGATGTCGCGCATGGTGGACGGTGCATCCTCGGGCTTGCCATGGCAGGCCAGGCAGGCCGCGTCGCGGATGCGGATCGGCCGCGCGACATACAGCGCCGGCCCGGCGGCGACGACGTGCTGGCCCACCAGTTCGGCGGTCTGCGGCTCGGCGCGCAGGCGCTCGACCAGCGGCTTTTCGAATTCGTCGGCGCGGTTGCGCGGATTGGTCGGGTTGAGCGTGGCCTGCTTGTAGCCGTAGTTGGGATAGGCCTTGAGCAGCTGGTTCAGGTGCTCGATGGCGGCGAAGGTCGGCACCGCCTCGGGCAGGAACTCGAACTTGAGGCGGTTTTCCAGCAGCGGCGTGACGTGGGCGCTGGTGTATTTGGTGGCCGCGTCGGAGGCCTGCATCAGCAGGCGCGCGTGCTGCAGGGTCTCTTCGCGGGCATTCTCGGCCAGCATCGCATCGGTGACGACGCCGGCGGCGCAGAAGCCGAACACGGACACGGCCAGGAAGACCAGGTTGAACTTGGCGGCGAGCGAACGGATCTTCATGGTCAGAACAGGTGGTTGAGCGGGGTGTTGGCTCGGGTCTTGACCGCGCGCTGGCGGCGCAGCGCATCGCGCCACTCCGGCTGGTCGGCGAGCAGGTCTTCGACTTCGTTGCGGAACACGGCGTCCTCGAGACGCGCGGCGAACTGCGCGACCAGGCGCCGGCGCAATGGCGGGTTGGCGTCGCGCCAGGCGGCGATATCAAAGGCGGCGATCTCGCGCTGCGCCTTCGGTTCGGCGGCGCGCGCGCGCGCCGCGACCCCGACCAGCGGGTCGAGGAAGGCGCGCGGCAGCTGCTGCACGAACAGGCGCGGCGCGCGCGGGGCGACTGCGAGCGGGCGCGTGGACAGCCGCGCCGCATACTGTTCGCGGCCGACCGCGACGGCGCGCGCGCCGCCAGGGCCGTTGTCGTTGACGGCGACGGCGCCGCTCTCGACGAACAATTCCGTTCCCTCGGACACCAGGCGCATGATGCCGCTGGCGCCGGTGGCCGGTAGTGAGAGCAGGCCGGCATCGAGCGCCAGGCGTCCGCCCGGCGGGGCGCCGCCGGCGAACTTGCCCCAGCCGCGCAGCAGGCTGGCCGCGGGCGCCGCGCCGGCGTCAAGCACCAGCACGCTGCTGGCCGGGCCGAGCGCGAAGCGGGCGCCGTTGGACCATTCGATCTGGACCGTGCCGGCAGTCGATTCGACGATGTCGCCGGCCTGCAGGCGCACGCCGGCCGGCGCCTGGTAGACGGTGGTCTTGCGGATCAGGCGCGGCGGCTGTTCGGCATGCGAGACGAGGGCGTTCTGGGCCAGGGCCGGCGCAGCGGGATACAGCTGAGCCAGCGCGCCCAGCATGGACACGAACAGGACGAGGTCCCATCGCGGCCGGCGCGACAGGCCGCGAAATGGGGGAAATGGGTGCATGGGCGTGGGTCGGGTAGTGGGATCCTACGCCGACTTACGCGCGCAACGCGCTTCTGGATGCAGGATGTCAGCGTTTTTGTCCGCGGCCCCGGCGCGCGATCTCGGCCGACGCTTGTTCTGCCAGCCGGGTCAGGATCTGCGCCTGGACCGGGTCGAGCGTGCGCGCCTGGGTATCGATCACGCACAGGGAGCCGAGCGCGAACCCCTGCTCGTCGACGATCGGCGCGCCGGCGTAATAGCGAAAATGCGGCGCGCCGGCGACCGCCGGGTTGTCGGCGAAGCGCGGGTCGCGGTCGAGATTGGACAATTCGCACACGCCGCTCCCCATCAGCGTGTAGTTGCAGAACGCCCAGCTACGCGGCGTTTCGGGCAGGTCCAGGCCGACCCTGGCCTTGAACCATTGGCGGTCTTCGCTGAGCACCGTGATCAGGGCCACTGGCGCGGCCAGGCTCAGGGCGGCGATCTGCGCGATATTGTCCAGCGCCGCTTCCGGCGCGCTGTCGAGGATGGCGGCGCGGTGCACCGCCAGCAGCCGCCTGCCTTCGTCGGCGCCTACCGGGAACGGGGCGTCCAGCAGCGCTGGCGGCAAGGGCCGCAGCGTCAGTGGCGCCATGGCCGTGTGGCGCACCAGTTCGCGCGTGAGCTGGCCGGGCGCGCCGTCGAGCAGCAGGTGCTTGTAGGTCAGCGCCGGGCCGACGATGGAGGCGACGGTGCCGGCCGACAGGCGGGTGGCGATCACGATCTGCAGCCGGTTCAGCGCCGGCAGCGCGTGCAGGGTGGACAGGAACTCCGGAGCCAGGTCGCCTGGCTGGTCCACCTGCACCGCGAACACGTCGGGCACGTTCGCCCCCAGCGCGACGGCGGCGGCGACCGGATTGTCGGTGCAGGCGACGTCGGCCACGTCCAGCGCGGCCAGGGCGTGCTCCCAGCCGGCATGGTCGCGGGCAGGAGCCAGCACCAGCACCCGGCGGCTGCCGGGACGCGCCTCGTCATTGGCCGCCAGGGCCGCGAGCACGTCGGACTCGAACATGCGCCGGTGCCCGCCGGGCGTCTTCCAGGAGGGAATCACGCCGCTCTCGATCCAGAGCTGCGCCGTGCGCGACGAGACGCCGAGGATCTTGGCCGCTTGCGGCGTCGTCAGGATCGGAGAGCTTGGTGTATTCATTGCCGTAACTATATCGGATGCGGGGACCGCGCGTGGCATGCGCACCCATTCGAACGGCGCGGCCGGTAGGGGCGCCATCAGGAGGCGTCCGGCTTCGCTTCGCTCAGCAACCGGTCGAGCAGCGGCAGGCGCGCCCTGACACCCGGGAATTGCATGGGTTCGTAATGCGCGAGCAGCGCGCCGTTGGCATCTCGCACGGTGAGCCGGATCTTGTGACCATGGTGTTGAGAGACCACATGCCAGGCCATCAGTTCGGCCAGGTCTTCCGCCGGCGCGGCGGTGGCGTAGAGGCTGACGAAGGGCGAGTTCGCGAGCGCATCGTAAGTGGCGCGCGCGCGGCCGGCCGGGATCAGGCCGGCGCCGCGGAACCTCGATGCGGCGACGGGCGACGCGGCCAGGTGCGGCGCCAGCGTGACGCCATCGTTGCCGGAAGCTTGCCAGATGCCGCTGCCGAACGCATTGCCGGGCTTGTCGGTGAGTTGTCGCGACATGTCCAGGATATGCGTCGCCTCGTGCAGCAGCAGATAGGTGAGGGCGTCGGCGCCATTTGCTTCGAAGCTCACCGACTGCCCCGAGCCATCGGCTTCGAACAGGCGGCGCTCCTTGGTGGTGAGGAATTCGGCCAGCGATTCGCGCAGTGCGCTGGCGCGCACGGTGAGGTCGAATTGCATCGTGTCGCCGACCTTCGAGGTCAGCGCCGTGCCCTGTCCGGGCACGCCATCGACGAAGCCCAGGTGGCGCAGATTGGTTGCCAGCACGCGCCGGTGCAGCGCCGGCAGCCTGGCCAGTGCTGTTTCCACCTGCGCCAGCTCGGCCGGCGTCAGCACGTGGGGGCGCACCGAGCGCATGCCGGCCGCCTCGAAATGGCCGATGACGTCCGGCCCCGGCGTTGCAATCCGGCTGGTCAGCGTGGCCGTCGGTGGTGCGCTGTGCGCTGCCGGGAACATGGCACTGGCGATGACCAGGGCGGCGATGATTCGCACCACTACGCGTGTTTGCATGTTCTGCCTCTCTTCTCGTTGTGTTCTCTCTGGTGGAATTTCAATCTTACCTACGCCTTGAGTGGGCTTGTCGGATGCGGACCTGCGTCCGATCGCGGCCGATGCGCGTAATTCGTTGGGCCGCCGGCACTGATGCCGGAGGCTACTACAAAAGGAAACCTGAACCATGATGAAACCAAGCAGCCACGCGACCCTGTTCGCCTCGATGATCGTCGCCATCGCCCTGTCGTCCACCGCTCCCCGTATCGCAGCGGCCGCAGTATTCCCGATCGATCCGCAGGAAGTCTCCCCATCGCCGGAAGACGACCGCGCCACGATCGTCGCCAAGAACGAGAGCGCCAGCATGCATGCGGCGCTGCGGGCCGAAGAGCGTAAGCAGGCCTCGGCAAGCATCAAGCCCGATCTGGCGCAAGCTCCGGCCGACGCGGACGTGGCGGGCGGCCGTGGCAGCGTATGCCAGATCCCGTCCAGCAATGGAGCAGGCGATGTCTGCCGTGCGCCTTCCAGCGGGCCGGTCGGCTCTTCGGGGACGCCTTATCTCCATCCTGGCTACGGCACCAGGATGGGGCCAAGGACCTACATGCTGCCGCTGGACGAGTCGCAACAGCGCGACTTCTGACTCGGCTGGCCCGCAGCCGGCCATCAGGAAAATCGATAGCCAGCCATCACGAGTTTGAATCGATAGAATCGTCATAATCGATATAATCGGAAAGATGCATCGGATGTGAACGGTGCCAACCACTGCGCCGTGAACGCCGATCCGGGCCAGGCGCCATTTCAGAAAAGTGAACCCCATCATGAACAATACGACTACCAATGAAAGCGCATTCGCCGAAGCGGTCCAGCGCAACCAGCTCGCGCAGCGCGAGGCCTTGAGGACGACTTACGATTTCATCGTCTGTGGCGCCGGCTCCGCCGGCTCGGTGGTGGCGGCCCGCCTGGCCGAGAACCTGGACGTGAAGGTGCTGCTGCTGGAAGCAGGCGGCAGCGATGAAGTGGCCAGCGTCATCGAGCCGGCGCAATGGCCGCTGAACCTGGGCACGGAGCGCGACTGGGCCTTCATGGCCGAACCGAACCCGTACCTGAACGGCCGCTCGATCCCCATGAACATGGGCAAGGTGCTGGGCGGTGGCTCCAGCATCAACGTGATGGTGTGGGCGCGCGGCCACCGCGCCGACTGGAACTACTTTGCCGCCGAAGCGGGCGACGACGCGTGGAACTACGAATCGGTGCTGGCCGTCTATCGCCGCATCGAAAACTGGCATGGCGCGGCCGACCCGAGCCGCCGCGGGCAGGGCGGTCCGATGTATGTCGGGCCGGCGCGCGATCCGAAGCCGACCGCGACCCTGATGCTGGAAGCCGCCCGTTCGATCGGCGTGCCGACCTTTAACAGCCCGAACGGCGCGATGATGGAGGGCGACGGCGGCGCCGCGATCAACGACCTGATCGTCCAGGATGGCAAGCGGCGCTCGGTGTTCCGTTCCTACACCTACCCACGCATGGCCCAGCCGAACCTGACGGTGCTCACCAATGCGCAGGTGGCCAGGCTGCTATTCGACGGCGACAAGGTGGTCGGCGTCGACGTCGTCCTGGATGGCCAGCCGCGTCAGTTCCGCGCCGAGCGCGAGGTAGTGCTGTCGCTGGGCGCCGTCAACACGCCCAAGGTGCTGATGCAGTCGGGCCTCGGTCCCGCGAGCGAACTGGCGCGTCACGGCATCCCGGTGCGCCAGCACTTGCCGGGCGTTGGCCAGAATCACCAGGACCACGTGTCCTTCGGCTGCATCTGGGAATACAGCGAGCCGCAGGAAGTCGGCAACGGCGGTTCGGAAGCGACGCTGTACTGGAAGAGCGATCCTTCGCTGGACGCGCCGGACATGCTGCACTGCCAGGTCGAGTTCCCGGTGCCGAGCGCGGAGAATGCCGCGCGCGGCGTGCCGGAGCACGGCTGGACCATGTTCGCCGGCCTGGCGCATCCGAAGAGCCGCGGCCAGCTGCTGCTGTCCGGCCCCAATGTCAACGATGCGATGATCATCCGCGCCAACACCCTGTCGGACCCGGACGACCTGGAAGCGGCCAAGGCCAGCGTGCGCATGTGCCGCGAACTGGGCAACGCCTCTGCATTCAAGCGCATCGTCAAGCGCGAAGCCATGCCGGGCACCCTGGGCGACGACGAACTGGAACGGTTCCTCCGCAACGGCGCCGTCACCTACTGGCACCAGTCGTGCACCGCCAAGATGGGCCGCGACGAGATGTCGGTGGTGAACAGCAAGCTGGAAGTGTATGGCGTGCAGAACCTGCGCATCGCCGACGCGTCGATCATGCCGCGTATCACCACCGGCAACACGATGGCGCCGTGCGTCGTGATCGGCGAGCGTGCGTCCGATATGATCAAGGCCAAGTACCGCATTTGATGGCCGGTTCGCCTGCACGCGGGGCAATGGCGCCCGGCGTGCAGGTGGCCAAGAGTAAATATTGGCTCAACCATGCGCCAGGACATCGGCCTACTCGATATGATTTGGATAACATCAATCACTATCAAGGACAATCCGATGTCGACTGTCGTTACAGCGAACCCGGCATACCGCACCCCGCCGGGCACGCTTCATACCATCCTGCTTGCGGGCAGCGTCTCGCTCTTCCTCGGCGCATTGCTGAGCGATCTCGCCTACTACAACACCTACCAGATCCAGTGGAGCAATTTTGCGTCGTGGCTGATCGCCGGCGCCGAGCTGTTCAGCGGGCTGGCCCTGGTATTCGCGCTGGTCAACCTGATCCGGGCGCCGCACAAGAAGGGCCATGTGCTGACCTACTTCCTGTTGCTGCTGGCCACCTGGGCGCTGGGCTTGTTCAACGCCTTCCAGCACGCCAAGGATGCCTGGGCCGTAATGCCTGCCGGCCTGGTGCTGTCCGTCATCGTCTTCGTCCTGGCCTGCCTGGCGGCATGGGTCGGCCTCAACTCCCGCGTGGGAGGTGCGCCATGAAGCGATCGAACACACTGGTCGTGCTGGGCGTGAGCCTGCTCCTGGCTGCATGTACCGAAGGCGAGGGCGCCAAGACGCTGTCGCGCGGCGCCGATCCGCAACTGCCGGATCCACAACGCGGCATCTTGCCGAGCATGAAGATCGCCGAACCGTCGCCATGGGGCGACCAGAAGCCGACCGTGCCCGAAGGCTTCAGCGTGACGGCCATCGCGACCGACCTGCAAATTCCGCGCCAGACGCTGGTCTTGCCGAACGGCGACATCCTGGTGGCCGAAGGCCGTGGCGGCAATGCCGCGAAACTGAAGCCGAAAGACGTGATCGCCGGCTACATCAAGGCCAAGGGCAATACCAAGGTCAAGAGCGGCAACCGCCTGACCCTGTTGCGCGACGCCGACGGCGATGGCCAATACGAGCTCAAGACGGTGTTCGCGGCGAACCTGAACGCGCCTTATGGCCTGGCGTTTGCCAACAACAAGATCTACGTCGCCAACCAGGACGAGCTGGTGAGCTTCGATTACCAGGAAGGCCAGACCAAGGCCGGCGGCGCGCCGACCACGATCACCAAGCTGCCTTCCGAGATCAACCACCACTGGACCAAGGCGATGACCGTCAGCCCCGACGGGCGTTACCTGTACGTCGGCATCGGCTCGAACAGCAATATCACCGAGCGTGGCATGGAGGCCGAGGTCGACCGCGCCATGGTGTGGCAGATCGACGCCACTGCCGGCACCTATAAACCGTATGCGACGGGCCTGCGCAATCCGACGGCGCTGGCCATCAACCCGGAAACCGGCCAGCTGTGGTCGGTGGTCAACGAGCGCGACGAGCTGGGGCCGGACCTGGTGCCGGATTACCTGACCTCGGTGCGCGAAGGCGGCTTCTATGGCTGGCCCTACGCCTACTGGGGCCCGAACGTCGACCCGCGCGTCAAGCCGAGCGACCCGGAAAAGGTCAAGGCCACCATCAAGCCGGACTACAGCCTGGGCTCGCACGTTGCCGCGCTCGGCCTGCATTTCTCGTCGCCGGTGATGGGAGACCAATTCGCCAACGGCGCCTTCGTTGGTGAGCACGGCAGCTGGAATCGCAATCCGCCGGTGGGCTACAAGGTGATCTTCGTGCCATTCGCCAACGGCCGTCCGGCCGGTGAGCCGATCGATTTCGTCACCGGCTTCCGTACCGAGGAAGGCAAGACGCGCGGCCGGCCGGTGGGCGTGACCGTCGATCCGAAGGGGGCCCTGATCGTGGCGGACGACCTGGCCAATACCGTGTGGCGGGTGAGCCGCAACCGTTGATGCGTCAGTAAATAGGAACGGCGGCGTTGCTTCGGCAATGCCGTTAATGGCGTTAGGTTAAGGTAAAAGTCTTCTTGAGTTAGCATCAAAACGTCGTCCCCGCGCAGGCGGGGACCTAAGTTGCAAGCGTTTCGACACGTTTGCAGAGCTTGGGTCCCCGCCTGCGCGGGGACGACGTATTTGACGGCTAGCTTAACTTAGCGGCATTGCCGGCAATGCCGACGTTTTTTGTGCGCTCGCGCGCTGCGGTCTTTTAGTAGGAGCGCAGGGAGCGCGGCTTGGCCGCTGTGCGTGCGGGTGCGCCGCGCAGGAACTTGAGCAGGCCATCGAAGTAGCAGCCGGCGTCGTCATACATGGTCGAGTGGCTGCCGTTCTCGCAGTACAGGAATTGTCCCTGCGGCAGGCGTTGCGCCATCTTTTTCATATGGGCCGGGTCCATGGTGTCGTAGCGTGCACCGATTACCAGTGTGGGCACGTCGATCCGTTCGAGGTCGTCGAAGCGGTCCCAGTTCTCGAGCAGGCCCGAGACGCCCAGCTCGCTCGGCCCCTGCATCGGCTTGTAGATTTTCTGGTTCATATGCCCGAAGCTGCGCAGCACCGGTTCGGGCAACTCCGCGAGCGGCCTGCGCAGGATGTGGCGTTCGTAGAAATGCGGGATCAGGAGTTCCATATAGCGCGGATCGTCGGTCTTGCCCTCGGCCTCGAGCTTGCGCACCTCGGCCAGCACGGCCGGGTCGATCTGCGGCGCGAGCACGTTTTGCGCGTAGGCGTTGTAGGCCGGCGCGCTGGCCATCATGTTCGAGATCACCAGTCCTTTCAGCTTGCCGGGGTGGGCAAGGGCATATTCGATGGCCAAGATGCCGCCCCAGGAATGCCCCAGCAGGTAGAAATTGTCCTTGTCCAGGCCGAGCGCCTTGCGCACCTGCTCCACTTCGTCGGTAAAGCGCTCGACGGTATACAGCGACGGGTCTTCGGGCTGATCGCTGAACCATGACCCCAGTTGGTCGTAGTAGTAGTACTCGATCGACGCACCTGGGAAGTAGTTGTCGAAGGTTTCGAAGTATTCGTGCGTAGACCCGGGACCGCCGTGGAGCAGCAGCACCTTGACGGTCGGGTTGTCGCCCATGCGCCGGGTCCAGACCTTGAAATCGCCTTTGGGCGTGTGGATCGGGATCATGCGCACGCCGGGGAGGGCCTGCTTGGCGAGCTGCTGTTGTTGCCGGGATGGTTCGGCGGCGCTGGCGCTGGCCAGGCCCAGGCCTGCGAGGAGGCAGGCGATCAGGATGTTTTTCATGTCAGGTGTCAGTCAAGATGCCGGGGGAATGCCCCTGGGGGCGGCGGTGTTATTTCGAGTCAGGCATGGTGAGGCATGCGGGGCGGGTAGTGAAATCGAATCTTCGTATGGCTGAGCATGGCGTTTTTCGATGCAACCAGCGCGGAGATGCGGAAAGCTCAAATGCGAATAATAATACGAATGATAATGACAATCATTCTCATTAAACATATAATTGTTTTTCCAGCTAGAAAGCCTTGCAAGAAGAGAGGAGGTAGCTGGCTACTTATTCGCCTGAGAGAGATGACATGAATAGATACGCCGTACAGGGTTCAAGCCCCAAGCGGGGCCTGTTTGGGGCCCATCGACCGACGCCGCTTCCAGAACGTGCCGTCCTGGCTTGCGCGATCTCCGCCTTGCTCATGACGCCCGCATTTGCCCACCAGGATGTCCAGATGCCTTCCGGCGTCGCAGAAACCATGCCCCGGATCGACATCGTCGGGCAGGCATCGACTGACGCAGGGACCACCGCGACGGTCAGTGGCGCCGACCTCGAGCGAGCCAACAATCTGAAAGACGTGGTGCGCAACCAGCCGCTGGTTTCCGCCCCCGGTACTGCGTCGGGCACGACGCGCAATCGCAGCACCTTCGACCGGTCTGGTAGCACTGGCTATAACATCCGCGGCATCGAGGGCAATCGTGTCGGGATGGACATCGATGGCATTGAAATGCCTGACGCCACCAGCCGTCCGTACGTCAGCCGCGTGGGCGCCAATACTTTCGGTGTCGGCCGCGACTTCATCGATCCCGAAATGTTTTCCTCGGCCGACATCCTGTTCGGCACTACCTCGGCCAAGCGGTCGGCAGGCGGCATCGGCGGGGCGGTGAGCTTCAAAACCAAATCCGCCGATGACTATCTGCGCGGCAGTAAGGTTCATTACTACGGTGGCAAAGTTGGCTACGACTCGGCCGACCGCTCCTGGAACGAGAGCCTGACTGCGGCAGGCCGAAGCGGCAACCTGGACGGCCTGGTCAGTTACTCGCGCCGCGACGGGCACGCGACCCGGAACAATAGCGATGTCGTCGACAGCATGCCCAACGACTGGGATTCCGACGCCTTCCTGCTCAAGGGCGGACTGCGCATCGATGCCGCCAATCGACTCGAGCTGTCCGCCGACCTGTACCGGCGCAGGAACGACACATCGTTCCATGGCTGGGATACGAACAGCAGCTTCATCACCGAAAATTCTCAGCAGCACAGCAAGACCGCTCGCAACACGCTGCAGTTGACGCATCAATGGAGGCCAAACAACGGCTGGGCCGACGAGGCGGATTCGCGACTGTATTTCCAGAGCACCGATACCGAAGACACGACGGACACGACGACATTGTCGACCAACGCCAGTGTGCGTAATGTTTCCGAGAACGAGACGGCGACCTGGGGCGTGTCGAGCGTGGTCACGAAGCGGCTGGATCGGCACTATCTCAGCTATGGCATCAATGCATCGACGCAGGACGTCGAGCGGCCGTGGAATGTCGCCGGCTATATGAAGCCGCAGCCTGACACGACGACTGTGCGGGCGGGATTGTTCTTACAAGACGATATCAGCTTCGACCTGGGAGGGCGTCGCCTGGTGCTGACGCCGGCCGTGCGTGGCGACTATGTCAGGATCAAGATGCGTGACCTGGGCAATTTTGCTACGGGCATCCTGACGCCAGCCGACGTGGAAAAGATGTACGGGAGCCCCAGCAATACCATCTGGAGCCCGAGTCTCGGCCTGAGCTACGCGATGATGCCGAACGTGCTGGCGTATGCGCAATACAAACGCAGCGGACGTGCGCCGTCGGCCGGCGAGATCTTCGGCACCTGGAACCTTGCCAGCAATTACGCCACAGGCAACCAGTATGCGCTGGTCGGAAACCGCGCGCTGAAAGAGGAAACCAGCGATGCCGTCGAACTCGGCATCAAGGGCAAGCCGACGCCGGGAATGGCCTTGCAGACGTCTGTGTTCTACACGAAGTACAAGGATTTCATCGCCTACACGCGCTACGCCCGCGCCGCGTTCCCCAGCATGTTCACGAATGTGCCCGCGCACATCGGCACAATCTACCAGGCGGACAATCGCGACGACGCCAAGATCTATGGTTTTGAACTCAGCACCCGGCTCGAACACGGACAATGGAGTCCATACGCCAAGGGGTTTTATACGACCTGGGCCCTGGGGCTGAGTCGCGGCACCGCAAAATCGAATTACGCCGGCGACAAGGATGTCCCACTCGATTCCGTGTTGCCACGCAAGGCGGTCATCGGCGCCGGTTACGACGCGCCACTGAAAGCATGGGGACTGAATCTGGTCGGCACTTTCGTCGCCGGCAAGCAGGCCGTGGCGACCAACCGGGATGCCTACACCAACGCCGGACCGGCTTTGAGCGATTCCACCACGGCGCTGTTCCGGGTGCCGGGCCGTGCCACGTTCGATCTGGTCAGTTACTGGCAGGTTCACAAGAACGTGCGCCTCGACGCCGGCTTCTACAACCTGGGCGACAAGCGTTACTGGGATTACTCGAGCTCGCGCAATCTGCAGCCTTCTGTCGCGCGCGACCGGCGCGATATCGAACTGTTGACCGAACCGGGCCGCACGGTGGCCATGTCCTTGCGCATGGCGTTCTAATTTTATTCAACACAAACGAGGCACGCATGAAAAAGCAGAATATCCAGCCCGGCACGCACGGGTTCCGTTTCGCCATGACCGTCATGGTCGTGGCAATGACCGCTTCCGCTCCAGTGGGGGCAGCAGAGGGACCCACGGCGCCCGCTGGCGGACACGGTTTGGCGGCATTTATGGGTAGCTACGACGCCAACCGCGACGGAGTCGTAACACGGCAAGAATACGACACGGTACGCAAGCAGCGCTTCGTGGCGGCCGACGTCAATCGCGACGGCTGGCTCAGCGAAGAGGAATACGTGGCCGAATACGAAGGCCGCCTGAAGCAGCAATACGCCGGCAAGGCGCAGGACGAACGGTACGCCAGCTCGATCAAGCAGGCGCACGTGCGCTTCAAGATCCTGGACACCGACAAGGACGGCAAATTGACAGTGGAAGAAGACATCGCGATCGCCGACAAGACCTTCAAGCAAAACGACAAGAACGGCGACGGCAAGGTCGATCAGGCAGACGGAGCCAAGCCATGATGCCCGCCACATCACTGCGCGCGCTGCTGTTGGCAGCGGGGCTCGTGGCCGGCGCAGCTCACGCGCATACGCCCTTCTTGTTGCCAAATAACTTCGACGTTCAGCCGAAGGGCTCGATTGGTGTCGAGGCGGGGTTCACTGAAAAGTTCTTCGTTTCAGACGTAGCGTTCGGCGGCACGGCATTTTCGATCGTCACGCCGCAGGGGGAGCGCATTCCCTTCGGCGACATCCATCAGTTCAAGCAGCGGACGGTAGCGGAGCAAGTACTTCCCGGCGAAAAGGGGACGTATCGCCTCAGCACAGGCCCACGGCTGGGCGCCGTGTTTCGCACCTGGGAGCGCAACGGCAAGACCGAGTCTGCACGGGATCCACAGCAGGTCATGCCTGCCGATGCGAAGTTGCTGGCCCATTACCAGTCGCTGTCGATTTCCGAGGCCTACGTCACTGCCGACAAGCCATCGGTGAAAGCGCTGGCGCCGGTGGGTAAGGGATTGGAAATCGTCGCCATCACCCATCCGAGCGACCTGGTTGTCGACGAAAAATTCGAGTTCATCGTGCAGTTCGATGGCAAACCACTGGTGGACCAGAAGGTCAGCATTTATCGCTCGCCGATGGACCTGGCAAGCCAGAGCACCGTGCAGAGCATCTCGACCGACTCCCAGGGGAAAGCCGTCTTGCCGTTGGCGAAACCGGGTATCTATCTCGCGCTGATCCGGCACCGGGCACCCGCACCGGCCGGTGCTGCTGCGCCGAGCTACGGTCATAATTACACATTGACTTTCCGCGTGTTGGATCAATGATTGGCTGACTGCTCTTTCTGCGTGTTACTTGACCTCAAGTGCGCTTGAGCCTTTATAACGTCCGTAAATCAGGAACGGGAAGCCGAGCCATGGCTGGCTGCATGCTGTCGAAGTTGGGTCTTCAAGCATGCCGATCGTCATCGATCGGTCCTGTTCGTTTCGAAAAAGGACATGTGAATGGCTGATGTAAAGGTGCTTGAAAAGATGCTGGCTGGTGGACGCGATAGTGCCCTGTTGCGGTTCGGTCTCGGCAAACTCTATATCGATAACAATGATTTTTTTCAGGCTGGACAACATCTCGAAGCCTGCCTCGCGATCGACGGGAACTATTCCGCTGCGTGGAAACTGCTGGGAAAGGCAAGATTCGGCCTGAACGATCTCATCGGGGCCGGAGAAGCCTGGCGGCGTGGAATCGAGGCGGCAAAAAGAAATCGTGATAAGCAGACGGAAAAAGAAATGTCCGTGTTTTTGCGCAGACTGGAAAAGAGTTAATCAACGTTCGCTGGACGGGCGCACATCCGACAGCTCGCGCTCAGTTCTTTAGAGCCTGCTTGGGCCACGGGTAGGGGCATGTCTGACATTCGGACACGAGCTCGACATTCCATATTGCCTGGGTTGACCTGGTAGTAAGTTTGGAAGTTGGTGCTCAGGCCGGCCGCACTACAGCGGACGGTTTGCTAGTAAGGCGTTTGCAAAACTGTTCCGCACCAAACGTGCGGTCCGGGTAGCTTTGGCTTATCATTGCGGGTTCCCGACAGTATCCGTCGTCCTTTTACTGGCGACCACTCCCTCCCAGCATGAGCACCACTTCGACCATCCCAGGCATCGCCCCAGCCCCCATCCAGCCCTCGCGCCGCCTCTCGGTTGCCCCCATGATGGACTGGACTGACCGCCACTGCCGCGTCTTCCACCGCCAGATCACCCGCCATACCTGGCTGTACACCGAGATGGTCACCACCGGCGCCCTGGTCTACGGTGACGTCGAGCGCCACCTGCGCTACGACGACATCGAGCATCCGATCGCCCTGCAGCTGGGCGGCAGCGATCCGGCCGACCTGGCGAAAAGCGCGAAGCTGGGCGAGCAATGGGGCTATGACGAGATCAACCTCAACTGCGGCTGCCCGTCCGAGCGGGTGCAGAAGGGCGCGTTCGGCGCCTGCCTGATGAATGAGCCGCAACTGGTGGCCGATTGCGTGAAGGCGATGCGTGACGCGGTTTCGATCGACGTCACGGTAAAGCACCGCATCGGCATCGATTACGACGAGGAATACGGCTTCGTGCGCGATTTCGTCGGCACTATCGCCGACGCCGGCTGCAAGACCTTCATCGTGCACGCCCGCAATGCCGTGTTAAAAGGGCTGTCGCCGAAGGAAAACCGCGAGATCCCGCCGCTGCGCTACGCCGTGGCCTACCAGTTAAAACGCGAATTCCCTGACCTCGAGATCCTGATCAACGGCGGCATCAAGAGCGACGACGAGATTGCGCTGCACCTGGAGCACGTCGACGGCGTCATGCTGGGCCGCGAGGCCTATCACAACCCCTGGACCATGGCCGACTGGGACCGCCGTTTCTATGGCGACACCGATGCCGGTCGCCCGCGCTCGCGGGTCGAGGTGCTGGAAGCGATGATCCCGTACATCGAGGAGCAGCTGCGCCGGTACGGCCCGCTGGGCCTGAAGCTCAACAGCATCACGCGCCACATGCTGGGCCTGATGCAAGGCTTGCCGGGCGCCCGTTCTTTCCGCCAGACCCTGTCCGATTCGAAGAAGCTGGCGCTGGGCGATGCGCGTCTGCTGCTCGAGGCGGCTGCCAGGATGCCAGCCGCAGCCTAGATGCCGACAATCTATCCAAAAGTAACAAAAGGGCGTGCCAAGGCACGCCTTTTTTTATTTCTTGTCGACAAATCGATACGTTTGATTGTCTAAACAACCATACAAGTTTCAAAATTGCTTGCTGTGTGGAAATAGTCGTTCCATAATGCAGACCTGTTCCAATGTTGCACTGTATCAAGCCTGTTGTTGTGCCGAAACAATTCGGTCGAGCAAGAGATTTTCTGACTAGCGACATGAAATCTTGATTTATCCTGTCGGAAACACTCGAAATCGTGCAGAAACACCGATTTCAGATGCGCTTCGCACGGCGCTTGTCTCTCCGAGCGAGTTTCGATCAATAAAGTTACAGGGAAAACACGAATGAATTTGAACAACATGAAGGTCGGTACCCGTCTGGCCCTCGGTTTCGCACTGATCCTGGTGCTGCTGGTAGCGGTTGCTGTAGTGGGTATCCTGCGCATGGCGCAGATTCAGGATCGCCTTGACCACGTGGTCAGCGTGAGCAATGTGTCGACCGGCCTCGTGATCGAGATGCGCAACAACGTCAACGATCGCCTGCAGTCGCTGCGCGTGTTGACCCTGATGGCCGACCCTGCCGACATGGAACCGGAGATCGCCAAGTTCAAGGAACAGACCGCCCAGTACAACGAAACCCAGCGCAAACTGACCGCCCTGTTCGCATCGAACGGCAACGACCAGGAAAAGGCGCTGCTGGGCCAGATCAAGGAACATGAAACCGCCGCCATGCCGGCGATCGCCCGCGCTACCGAACTGTATCTGGCCGCCAACGCCATGGACGCTACCCGCGTCATGGTGCGCGAAGTGCGTCCGGTGCAGCGCAAGTGGACCGACGCGCTGAACGCGCTGGCTGCCCAGGAAGAAAAACAGAACGCCCAGACCAAGGCCGATGCCGAAGCGGCGTTCGACAATGCCCGTAACTTCATGCTGGTCCTGCTGGCCCTGGCCGTGGTCCTGGGTGTGGCGGCTGCTGTCGTGATCACCCGCAGCCTGCTCAAGCAGCTCGGCGGCGAGCCTGGCTACACTGCCAAGATCGCCGGCAGCATCGCCCACGGCGACCTGTCGATCGCCATCGACACCAAGGAATCGGACCGCGGCAGCTTGTTGGTCGAAATGAAAGAAATGCGTAACAGCCTGGTGGATATCGTGGCCCAGGTGCGCCGCGGCACCGAAACCATCGGCACCGCCTCGCGTGAAATCGCTGCCGGCAATATCGACCTGTCGTCGCGTACCGAACTGCAGGCCAGCTCGCTGGAAAAGACCGCTTCGGCGATGGAACAGCTGACCTCGACCGTCAAGCAGAACGCCGACAATGCCCGTGAAGCCAACGCGCTGGCCGCGGCCGCTTCGGACGTCGCCAGCAAGGGTGGCGAGGTGGTGTCGCAAGTGGTGGGCACCATGGGTGAGATCAATGGCTCGGCCCGCAAGATTGCCGACATCATCGGCGTGATCGACGGCATCGCCTTCCAGACCAATATCCTGGCGCTGAACGCGGCAGTCGAAGCGGCCCGTGCCGGCGAACAGGGCCGCGGCTTCGCGGTCGTTGCCTCCGAAGTGCGCAACCTGGCCCAGCGTTCGGCTGCGGCAGCCAAAGAGATCAAGACCCTGATCGACGATTCGGTGTCGAAAGTCGATCGCGGCAGCAAACTGGTCGGCCAGGCCGGCGTGACGATGGATGAAGTGGTGTCCAGCGTCAAGCGCGTGACCGACATCATGAGCGAGATCGCCAACGCCAGCGCCGAGCAGAGCGCCGGCATCGCCCAGGTCAACACCTCGATCATCGAGATGGATGGCATGACCCAGCAAAACGCCGCGCTGGTGGAAGAAGCCGCCGCGGCCGCCCAGAGCCTGCAAGACCAGGCCGGCGAACTGGCCCGGGTGGTCAGCATCTTCAAGCTGGAAGAGGGTGAACAGTTCCAATTCGAGGCGCAGGCGCCAGTCGCGACCACCACCGCGGTGGTGGTCCGTCCTGCTGCCAAGCGCTCCGCACCGCCGGCTCCTAAAAAGCCGGCCGCCGCCAGCGCCGCGGTGAATCCGGACGAGGCGGTAGTTGCGCCGAAGCCGAAAAAGGCAGCTGCCACCGCCGGTAACGACGAGTGGGAAGAATTCTAAGTACTTATTACTAAGCAGTCATGCGCTGGCCAGTCGGGCGGCGCGCAGCACGCATCACGACATTTAACTCTTAAAAACCTTATTTGGGGAAATCATGAAAAACCTGTCCGCCAAGCTGTTCGTTGCACTGACCCTCACCGCTGCCGCCAGCGCCAGCTTCGCCGCCGAAACCCCGGCGTCGTTCGATCCGAAGAAATGCACCATCGAATATCCGAAGTCGTCGCTGATGAACGAAGAGCAGGGCACGACCTCGGCATCGTTCCTGGTCAACGCGGACGGCACCGTGGCGGAATCGAAGATCGACAAGTCGAGCGGCTTCAAGAACCTGGACCGCGCACTGGTCAAGGGCCTGACCTCGTGCAAGTTCAAGCCGGGCACCAAGGATGGCGCGCCAGCCCAGACCTGGACCAAGGTCGACTACGCCTTCAAGCTGGACTAATACCTTCCCCCTTTACACAGCCGGCTTCCATCGCCGGCTGTGTTTTTGCAGCGCCCGCTTTTCCTCATCCTCCTCCTCCGCTTCTCCCTTCGCTGTTACAAGTTTGTAGCGGCATGTATCGACTGTAAAGACTTCCTTCAGTTCATCTTTTTGGCGTCCCGTCTCGCTATAGTGGTTTCACACCAACCGAAACGGAGAGCACCATGAAAACCATCCTCGCTACCGCCGCCGCCATCCTGATCGGCAGTGCAGCATTCGCACCAGTGCAGGCCCAGGCCGCTCATCCGCGGGCCGAAGTGATCGTCATCAAGAAGGCGCCGCCAGCGCCCCGCCGCGAAGCCGTGCCGGCCGCGCGCCGCGGTTTTGAATGGGTGTCGGGTTACTGGGACTGGAACGGCCGCCGTCACGACTGGGTCGCCGGCCACTGGGAGAAAGTGCGTCCGGGCTATGCCTACCAGCGCGCGCAATGGCGCCAGGACCGTAATGGCTGGCATCTCGAGCGCGGCGGCTGGCACCAGTCGCGCCAGGTGGCCGCGTACCGCAACCGTGACCGCGATCGCGACGGCGTCCCCAACCGCCACGACGCCCGCCCGAACAACCCTTACCGCTATTGATGCAGGCGGGCCCCCGGCTCAGGGTGCGGCGAGATCGCCGCCGCACACCTGGTTGCGGCCCGACTGCTTGGCCCGATAGAGCAGGGCGTCGGCCCGCTCCACCAGCGCGGTGGGGCTGTCGGTCTCCATGCCGCCACCGGCGCCGCTGGTGTACACGCCCACGCTGATGGTCACCACGCCGGTGCCATTGCCGGCATGCGGGATCCCGAGCGCCATCACCGCCTGGCGGATGCGTTCGGCCACCATCCTGGCGCCGGCCGGATCGGTATCCGGCAGCAGGGCCACGAATTCCTCTCCGCCGAAGCGCGCCACCAGGTCGGCCGGCCGCACCAGGCTTTCCTGCAGCGCCAGCGCCACCTGGCGCAGGCAGGCATCGCCGGCCACGTGGCCATAGGTGTCGTTATAGCGCTTGAAGTAATCGACGTCGAACATCAGCAGCGACAGCGGCGCGCCACTCCGGCTTGCGCGCGCGAACTCCACGTCCAGGGCTTCCTCGAAGCGGCGCCGGTTGGCGATGCCGGTCAGGCTATCGTGGTCGGCCAGGACCGTCAGCGCGCGGTTATGTTCCTGCAGCAGTTCACGCGCCTGCACCAGCTCGTGCTCGAGGTGGTCGCGGATGACGATCTGGCGCACCAGGCGCCGGCCGAAATACAGCAGCAATGCAATGGCGACCAGCGTGATCAGGGCCTGGCCGAGCATCGACTTCAGCCATTTTTCCAGGATGTTCTGCTTTGACTGTGCGGTGGCGACGATCAGCGGATAGGTCTCCAGATGGCGATAGCTGTACAGCCTTTCGATGCCGTCGATTTTCGAGCGCAGCATGGCGGTGCCAGCCGGCCCGGAACTGCGGTACATCTGGTGCACCGGACCGTTGCTGATATCGGTTCCGATCAGCTTTTCGCTGTGCGGGAGGCGGTAGATCAGGGTGCCGTCGTCCAGGGTCAGCATGATCACGCCATTGCTGCCCACGTCGAAGGTCTTGTACAGGGTGGAGAAGTAATCGATACGGATCGTGCCGAGTGCGACGCCGCCGAACGTGCCGTCCGGATTATTGAGGCGGCGCGAGACAGGCAGCACCCATTCGCCGCTGGAGCGGCTGCGTACCGGCTTGCCGACGTGGATGAAGCGGTCGGGATTGTTCAGGTGGTGCTGGAAATACTCGCGGTCGTAGACGGTGTACAGCGGAATGCGGTCCTGCGAGGTCATCAGCCAATGGCCGTCGGCGCCGAACACGAACAAGCCATGCAGCTCGTCGACCTGGGTCACCATATTCTTCAGGTGCAGCTGCAGGCGTGGGCGCCCCGCACCCGCCATGCCATCGTTTTCGATCCGCTCAACCACGCCGGCCAGCACGGTATCGACCACCCGCACCGCGCTCTCGGCCTGGGCCGCCAGCGCGTGCGACATATTCGTCGTGGCGATGCCCACCTCGGCCAGGCGCTCCTTGCGCGCGCGCCAGCCGTCCGAGACCTGTATCGTCAGCAACAGCAGGCACAGGGCGGCCACGAACAGCACGGCGTTGCGCACTGCTGGACGTTTTTCGGCGGTCAGGCGGGAGATCTCGGGGGCGGTACGCTTGTCTGGCATAAATCGGGGGAGCCGCCGGTGCGCGATGCCTGCAATCCGGCATTCAAGGAAGGCGACTCGAATTTCCTATAGAAAACTCACCAATTGTCGCACATCAATCATTATCCGGCCGCTAAGTTGTGTCTTTTTACATCTGTTTCGTGGTGATATTGCCAAATGTAAAGAGTATTCAGGCTACGCGCAAGCCGAGTTCGCTGACCAGTTCGGCAGCCTGGCGCGGCGTGATCCACGTGCCCTGGAACAGCTTGACGTCGGCCAGCGTGATGCCGCCCAGGTCGGCTTCTCGCAGGTCGGCATTGTCGAAGCGCGCCTGCTTCAGGTTGGCGCCGCGCAGGCTGCCGCCTTCGAACACGGCGTCGCGAAAGTCGCAGGCGGCCAGGTCGGCGTCGCCGAAGTCGAGCTGGATCAGTTTGGCCTTGCGGAACGACATGCGGCGCAGGTCGGCGCCCACCAGCAGGCAATCCTCGAACGCCAGGCCTAGGTGGGCCGCCTCCTCGAAATTGGCCCCGGTCAGCTTGCAGCCCTTGAAGGCAAGGGACGCCAGGTGGGAGCGGCGCCAGCTGCTGTTGTTCAGGTCGCAGCTCTGGAAGCGGGCGTCGGTCAGGTCGGCCGCTTCGAAGTCGGCCTGACGGCCGCGGCAGCGTTGCCAGGCGGTCTGGCCCAGCTTGGCGGCGTAGAACGAGGTCTCGGCGATGCTGCAGCTGGTAAAGGTACAGTTGCGCAGGTCAAGGCGCGACAGGTCGGCGCCGTCCAGGTCGCATTCCTGGAAGACGAGTGGAGCCTGGGGCAATGCCGCTTCGACGTCCGCGCGGGAGAGGGTTTGTCCGGTGATGTGCATGCGGATCCTTCGGAAAACAAAAAAGGCCACCTGCCGAAGCGGGTGACCTTTCTTGATGAATACTTGGGGTGGCTGATGGGGCTCGAACCCACGACAACAGGAATCACAATCCTGGACTCTACCAGCTGAGCTACAGCCACCATTGAACTACATTACTGCTTGTCTTGCTACTTACTGTCTCGTCATTGCCGAGGCAGAGCATGATTATATAGCCTCGCAAAAAAAGTGGCAACTTTAAATCGTTCGGCCGTTTTGCCAGTCACGGGGGACCGCGACCTGCGCCTCATGCACCGGTGAGTCGATGCCCAGCAGGCTGCGAAACGCCGCCGTCAGCGCTGTCGCGCTGGCGCTGGTGTAACCGGTCAGGCTGGCAGGGATGGCGCCCGGCGCGCGTAGCAGTCCCCCGGCGGCGAGCAGGCGCGCAAGCTGGCGCGCCACCGCGTCGCCGGTGTCGACCAGGGCCACGTCCGGCCGGCCGGCGTTTTTCAACAGGCGCTCGATCGAGGCGCGCACCAGCGGATAGTGGGTGCAGCCCAGCACCAGGGTGTCGGCGCCTTGGGTGAGCAGCGGCATGATGAAGCGTTCCAGCATCGCGCTGGTGGCGGGCGAATCGAGTTCGCCGAACTCGATCTGGTCGGCCAGGCCGACGCAGGGCTGCAGCAGGAAGTCGGCGCCGGAATCGCGGTGGATCTGGTCGCGCAGCTGCAGGAACTTGGCGCCATTCAGGGTGCGCTCGGTGGCCAGTACGCCGACTTTGCCCGTGCGGGTGAGGGCGGCGGCGGGTTTGAGGCCGGGTTCGACGCCGACAATGGGCAGGCCGGGGTGCACCGAGCGAAGTTCGCGCACGGCCGCCACGGTGGCGGTATTGCAGGCGACCACCAGCGCTTTCGCGCCGCGCGCCAGCAGAAAATCGCCGATCGCCAGCACGCGCTCGACGACGATGGCTTCGGGTTTGTCGCCGTAGGGGGCAAAGCCGGTATCGGCCAGGTAGAGCAGGTGTTCGTGCGGCAGCTGCGCCTGGATGTGGCGCAGCACCGAGAGGCCGCCGACGCCCGAGTCGAAGATGCCAACCGGAGCGTCGGGGAGGGTCATGATCCGGTTCGAATCAGGCGACGGTGACCGGCACGCCTTTCAGCGATTCGATCTTGGCCGACCATTCTTTCGGGCCGGTGTTGTGGACCGAGGTGCCGGTGGAATCGACGGCGACGGTGACCGGCATGTCGGTCACGTCGAACTCGTAGATCGCTTCCATGCCCAGGTCTTCGAAGCCGACGACTTTTGCGGACTTGATCGCCTTCGAGACCAGGTAGGCCGAGCCGCCGACCGCCATCAGGTAGGCCGACTTGTGCTTCTGGATCGATTCGATCGCCGCCGGGCCGCGTTCGGCCTTGCCGATCATCGAGATCAGGCCGGTCTTCTCCAGCATCATGTCGGTGAACTTGTCCATGCGGGTGGCGGTGGTGGGACCGGCTGGGCCGACCACTTCGCTGCCGACCGGATCGACCGGGCCGACGTAATAGATCACGCGGTTGGTGAAGTCCACCGGCAGCGACTCGCCCTTGGCCAGCATGTCCTGGATACGCTTGTGCGCGGCGTCGCGGCCGGTGAGCATCTTGCCGTTCAGGAGCAGGGTCTGGCCCGGCTTCCAGGACGCGACTTCCTCTTTGGTGAGGGTGTTGAGGTCAACGCGCTTCGATTTCTCGGTGTCCGGCGTCCAGTTCACGTCAGGCCAGGTCGACAGCGCTGGCGGTTCGATATAGGCCGGGCCCGAGCCGTCCAGCACGAAGTGGGCGTGGCGGGTGGCGGCGCAGTTCGGGATCATCGCCACGGGCTTGGAGGCCGCGTGGGTCGGGTACATATTGATCTTCACGTCCAGCACGGTGGTCAGGCCGCCCAGGCCCTGGGCGCCGATGCCCAGCGCGTTGATCTTGTCGCACAGTTCGATGCGCAGCTCTTCGAGTTTGTTGTTCGGGCCGCGCTGGCGCAGCTCGTACATGTCGATGTCTTCCATCAGCGACTCTTTCGCCATCAGCATCGCTTTTTCGGCGGTGCCGCCGATGCCGATGCCGAGCATGCCCGGCGGGCACCAGCCGGCGCCCATCAGCGGCACGGTCTTGAGCACCCAGTCGACCAGCGAGTCGGACGGGTTGAGCATGACGAACTTGGTCTTGTTTTCCGAGCCGCCGCCCTTGGCCGCCACCTTGACGTCGACGGTGTCGCCTTCGACCAGTTCCATGTGGACCACGGCCGGGGTGTTGTCCTTGGTGTTCTTGCGCTCGAAGTGCGGGTCGGCCACGATCGAGGCGCGCAGCTTGTTGTCGGCGAAGTTGTACGCGCGGCGCACGCCTTCGTTGACGGCGTCGGTCACCGAACCCGTGAAGCCTTCGAAGCGCACGCCCATACCGATCTTGAGGAACACGTTGACGATGCCGGTGTCCTGGCAGATCGGACGCTTGCCTTCGGCGCACATGCGCGAATTGGTCAGGATCTGGGCGATCGCATCCTTCGCGGCCGGGCTCTGCTCGCTTTCATACGCGCGCGCCAGGTGCTGGATGTAATCGGCCGGGTGGTAGTAGCTGATGTACTGCAGTGCTGCCGCGACCGATTCAATCAGGTCGTCTTGGGTAATCACGGTTGCCATGTTCGCTCTCGTTCAGGAGTACCAGGAATGTAATAGTTTTAGTGTTTGCCGTTGTGAGTCGTCATCACGATGCGGTCGGTGTAGGCGATCGCCATGGCCGACAGCAGGAATGCGAAGTGAATCACGGTCTGGAACAGCAGCGTCTTCTCGTCATACGACGCGGCGTTGATGAAAGTCTTCAGCAAATGGATCGACGAGATGCCGATGATCGCCATGGCCAGCTTGGTTTTCAGGACCGAGGCGTTCACGTGCGACAGCCACTCTGGCTGGTCCGGGTGGCCCTCCAGGTGCATGCGCGAGACAAAGGTTTCGTAGCCGCCGATGATCACCATGATCAGGAGGTTCGAAATCATGACCACATCGATCAGGCCCAGTACCACCAGCATGATGGTGACTTCATTGAGCCTGGTAGGCCGCGCCGCGCCAGGCACGCTGACGGCATCGATGATGTGCTTGAGCGAATCGGCGTTGCCCATGGCGGCGCCGATCAGGTCGACGAGCTCGACCCAAAAATGGAATACGTACACGCACTGCGCCAGGATCAGGCCCAGGTAAAGCGGCAGTTGCAGCCAGCGGCTGGCGAAAATCAGGTTGTTCAGAGGGGTCAGCTTGCGGACAGGCTGATTGGGCGGCAGGTCGGACATCGGGATGAAACTCCAGGGGGATGCGAAAAAAATTCAGCTCGGCATTTTACACCGGCGCCGTTGGATGGGGTGCGGCACGCGCTGGCACACGAGGCCCGCTTGCACGCTTTGCAACGGCTGGCGTTAGAATAAGGGCACACAAGAGCGGGCAAGGCAGTCAATACGCACCCGCCGCAGGGGTTTCCATGTAAGGGCTCAGTAAGCGAGCCCCCCTATGGTATCTGGCATAACCTACTACATTAATATGGAGACTAGTATGGCCGAGAACGAGACCACTCAAGAGCAAACCCAGGGCCTGCAGGAGCACCGCGTGTTCCAGCCACCGAAGGAGTTTGCCGACAACGCCACCATCAGCGGCATGGCCGCCTACGAAAAACTGTGCGCCGAAGCCGCCAGCGACTATGAGGGCTTCTGGGCCCGCCTGGCGCGCGAGAACCTCGACTGGCACAAGCCGTTCACCTCGACCCTCGACGAATCGAATGCGCCGTTCTATCAATGGTTCGCCGACGGCCAGCTGAACGCCTCGTACAACTGCCTCGACCGCAACCTGGAAAACGGCAATGCCGACAAGACCGCCATCATCTTCGAGGCGGACGACGGCGCGGTGACCAAGGTCACCTACCGCGAGCTGCACGAACGCGTCTGCAAATTCGCCAACGGGCTCAAATCGCGCGGCATCAAGAAGGGCGACCGCGTCGTCATCTATATGTCGATGTCGGTCGAAGGCGTGACCGCGATGCAGGCCTGCGCCCGCATCGGCGCCACCCACTCGGTGGTGTTCGGCGGCTTCTCCGCCAAGTCGCTGCAGGAACGCATCATCGACGCCGGCGCCGTGGCCGTCATCACGGCCGACGAACAGCAGCGCGGCGGCAAATCGCTGCCGCTCAAGGCCATCGTCGACGAGGCACTGAGCCTGGGCGGCTGCGACACCGTCAAGGACGTCATCGTCTACAAGCGCACCGGCGGCAACATCAATTTCAAGGAAGGCCGCGACCTGTGGCTGCATGAGCTGGTGCAAGACCAGTCGGCCGAGTGCGCGCCTGAATGGGTCGATGCGGAACATCCGCTGTTCATCCTCTATACGTCCGGCTCGACCGGCACCCCGAAAGGCGTGCAGCACTCGACCGGCGGCTACCTGCTGTGGGCCGCGCTGACGATGAAATGGACCTTCGACCTGAAACCCGAAGACGTCTACTGGTGCACCGCCGACATCGGCTGGATCACCGGCCACACCTATATCGCCTACGGCCCGCTGGCCGTCGGCGGCACCCAAGTCGTGTTCGAGGGCGTGCCGACCTTCCCGAACGCCGGCCGCTTCTGGCAGACCGTCGAGAAGCACAAGGTCAGCATCTTCTACACGGCCCCGACCGCGATCCGTTCGCTGATCAAGGCGTCCGACCTGGATGAGAAGGTGCATCCGAAGAACTCCGACCTGTCCAGTCTGCGCCTGCTCGGCTCGGTCGGCGAGCCGATCAATCCGGAAGCCTGGATGTGGTACTACCGCAATGTGGGCCAGGAGCGCTGCCCGATCGTCGACACCTTCTGGCAGACCGAGACCGGCGGACACATGATCACCCCGCTGCCGGGAGCGACGCCGATGGTGCCGGGTTCGTGCACGCTGCCGCTGCCGGGCATCATGGCCGCCATCGTGGACGAAGCCGGCGCCGACGTGCCGAACGGGCAGGGCGGCATCCTGGTGGTCAAGCGTCCATGGCCGTCGATGATCCGCACGATCTGGAACAACCCGGACCGCTTCCGCACCAGCTACTTCCCGGAAGAACTGGGCGGCAAGTACTACCTGGCCGGCGACGGCGCGATCCGCAACAAGGACACCGCCAACTTCACCATCACCGGCCGCATCGACGATGTGCTGAACGTGTCGGGCCACCGCATGGGCACGATGGAAATCGAATCGGCGCTGGTGGCCAATCCGATCGTGGCCGAAGCGGCAGTGGTGGGTCGTCCGGACGAGACCACCGGCGAATCGATCTGCGCCTTCGTCGTGCTCAAGCAGGCACGTCCCACCGGCGAGGAAGCGAAAAAACTGGCCAACGAGCTGCGCGCCTGGGTGGGCAAGGAGATCGGTCCGATCGCCAAGCCGAAAGAGATCCGCTTCGGCGACAACCTGCCGAAGACCCGCTCCGGCAAGATCATGCGTCGCCTGCTGCGCGTGCTGGCCAAGGGCGAGAACATCACGCAGGACGTCTCGACGCTCGAGAATCCGGCCATTCTGGAGCAGTTGAAGGAATCGGCTTGAGCTACAATCACTGAGCAACCTGCCTGCGGCAGCCCACAAGGCTGACGTAAGGCTTGCCCGCCTACTCGGGAGAGGGGCGGGCATTTTTTTTGTGCTGACGGGGAAGGTTAGTGGCCGCACTGGCAACGCACTGCCATTGTAGGGTGGACGGCTTCGCCGTCCACGCGTTCAGCAAGGTATCCTCCTTGCGGTCCTTGTACTGCTGGGAATACTTGCTATAATAGGCGGCTTCGTGGGGTTCCCACGTCGACCCATCAGGAGAGATGGATGAGTGGTTTAAGTCGCACGCCTGGAAAGCGTGTGTAGGTTCATAGCCTACCGGGGGTTCGAATCCCCCTCTCTCCGCCAGGAATACAAGAAGAAGGCCACCCCTCGGGTGGCCTTCTTTTTTTTACCTATATCCACAAGCATATATTGCGTTAAAGAAATTGTCACCGACTGACTTTAAGAGTTGTCAATTTGTATTTGAACAGCCCCGACCGTGTTAATGTATAAAGCATAAGACCACCTCCCTAAACATATTTCATCCTGGCGATGCTCCATTGAAACATGTGAGCCGCTAGGCCCATAGAGACATGAATCTATTCCCGAGAAAATCGCGCCTCACGATCGGTGATAATTCATTTGCCGCCCCCCACTTGCCGATTGCCGCAGCGAACCAGTCGACTAAATTACTGCTCGTGGACGACGAGCCTCGCATGCTCGCGTCGCTACGGGAGCTGCTCCACCAGCGCCATTTCGACATCGATACGGCAAGCTCCGGCGCCGGCGCATTGGCATGCCTGTCCGACACCCGCTATGACCTGGTCCTGCTGGACCTGCACCTGGAAGACATGGACGGCCACCACGTCATGGACTTCATCAACCACCATTGCATCGAAACCGATGTCATCGTCATCAGCGGAAACGTCCAGATCGACGCCGCGATCGGCGCAATGCGGCGCGGCGCACATGATTTTCTGCGCAAGCCATTCAGCCAACAGGATCTGTTCAAGACCATCGACCACGTTCTGACCCAGCGCCGTCTCAGGCAAAGCAACCGCGACATCGCCTATCAGCTCGAGCTGTCCGAGCGCACCTACCGCTACCTGGTCGACACCTCGCCGGATCTCATCTACATGGTCGAGCCCGAGGGACGATTCACCTTCGTCAACGACCGGGCCTGCCAAATGCTGGGCTACGATCGCCGTGAACTGATTGGCCAGCATTATTCTGTGCTCGTGCACCAGGAAGACTTCGCCCGGGCGCGCTATGCATTCAATGAGCGGCGCTCCGGCGATCGGGCGTCGCGCGACGTCGAACTACGCATGACATGCCGGTCCAATCCGCCCCATTCGGAAAACCTCGATAATGGAACGATCACCGTGTCGCTCAACGCGGTCGGCATGCACATGGACCATGCGCAGCCGGGCGGATCGAAATACATGGGCACCTACGGGATCGCCCGCGATATCACGGCGCGCAAGCAGGCGGAAGCCATCATCCTTCACCAGGCCTACCACGACGTCCTGACCAATCTCCCGAACCGCCTGTTATTCAGGGATCGCCTCGGACAGGCGATCATCCAGTCCAGGCGCAACCAGACCGAACTGGCTGCGATGTTCATCGATCTCGATCGGTTCAAGCTGGTCAACGACACGCTGGGTCACGACAAGGGGGATGAATTGTTGCGGCAGGTGACGGCGCGGCTGAAAGGGTGCCTGCGCAAGGGCGACACGCTTGCGCGCCAGGGTGGAGACGAATTCACCGTGGTCCTTCCCGACCTGCATATCCGTGACGACGCGCGCGTGGTCGCCGACAAGTTCCTGGAATGCCTCAATCTGCCATTCGACCTCGGTGGGAACGAGGTGACGATTTCGGCCTCGATCGGCATCGCAGTGTTTCCCCACGACGGCGAAACGTTCGATGAATTGATGCGCCGCGCGGACGTCGCCATGTACCACATCAAGGTGCAGGGGAAGAATGGCCAGGCGTTTTATATCGATACGATGGAGCAGGGGGCCTGATCAGCACTCATCCGGGACCCATGCAACCAGGTCGGTCACGCCGATGTCCACGTTCGACTGCGATAACAGTGTACTGACCTGGCCGCGATGATGCGTCTGATGATTAAAGAAATGCAGCAGCAGGCTACCGAATTTTTTTCGGAATGCGCCACGCGAATTCTTGTACGAGACGGGCTGCGCCAGGTCGTCGTCCGATAATTCCGCCGCCAGCGCGTCGATAATCGCATCGAGCCGCGCGCGATGCGCTTGCAGCACCGCGAGATCGTTGCTGTAGACATGCGTCAGTCCGCCGGGCGTCGCGATACCCCGCATTGGCTCGAGCGCGCGGAAGGTGTTCGGATGCCTCTGGTAGCGCTGCAGCCAGATGGTGTCTCCGGCCACGATGTGATTCAGGGTGCCGAGAATCGAGCCGAAGAAGGCTCCCCGGTCGGCGCTCAGTGCGTCCGCCGGCAAGGTCGCTGCGGCGGCATACACCGTGGTATTCATCGAGGCGTTGTACGACGCTAATAGAACGATGTCTTCCCGTGTGGGCATGCTTCTTGGTGTCCTCTTATTGGCAGGGGTAAAAGCGGCTCTCGACCAGGCGCCCTGGCAGACGAAAGCTTCGATGCCGCTCCAGCGCCAGCATGTCCCACCCTGCGGGAATTGCGAAACAAAACCTCGATTGTGCTTGGGCATAGCTGCGGGATAGTGACTAACTGTTGTTTTTTTGCAGCCGCGCTATTCGTCCAATGAGCTGTGCAATTCGTCTTCCTTAACAGCCTGACATGCGCCCCTGCGATGTAGATGTCACCTTTTGCAGTACGGGACTTTCCCATGATCGTGCCCACAGCCTGTATCTCCAGGCTTCCCGGCAGAACACAGCGGTCTCATGAACTCTTGCAGATTAGAAATTGTAAAAGTATTACCTTAGGGCAAGCATTCTTGTGAATTGAATATTGAATTTCAACGAACGCGAATCTGATAAAATATTTTCAGTGCAATAATTCTTGATCGTTATCAATCTTATACGCACCCAGCATATCGGCATGGCGGGCTAATTCGTCCCGTCAGCCACCGTCCGGCCCAGAAAACGCCGGCGCTTACTCACCGCCATTCATCACTTTCTGGAGTCCGCACATGCGCATCAAACCATTCCTGCTGGCCCTGCTGGCCGTCTCGGCACTGAGCACCAATGCCGCCCATGCGAACTTCATCAAGAACGGCAATTTCGAAGAGACCACCAACGGCGGCAACAAGCAGCTCGCCGGTGGCACGTCCACGACACGCGCCGATCGTACTACCCTGACACACTGGGAAAGCGGCTATGGCAGGGACGGTCGCTACAACTTCGTCCTGAATGGCGATATTGCCAACACCGACAAGTCCGCGATCTGGTTGAAAGACAAATACCGCACGACTGGCCTGAGCAATGGTTACTCCGCCTCTCCAACCGGCGGCAATTTCTTCGCCTCGGACTGGATGTATTTCCCTGGCCCGCTCAAGCAACAGGTCAACGGCCTGACGATCGGTGACAGCTATACGCTGACCTTCGATTTCGCGCTGGCCCAGCAGGTCATCGAGCGTGGCCCGAACAACAACAATTATTGGGAAGTCGATTTCGGCGGCGCCAAGCAGAATTCCGACTTGCTGAGCATCGTGGACAGCGGTTTCAGCGGCTGGAAGACCGCCAGCATGACCTTCACGGCAACCAGCGCCAGCCAATGGCTGAGCTTCCTGGTCCACGGCAGCGGCGCCGGCGCGCCGCCGTTCATGCTGCTCGATAACGTCGCCCTGAATGCCGAAGTGCCAGAGCCGGCAACCCTGGGCATGCTGCTGGGCGGCCTTGGCATGATCGGCTTCACGGCCCGCCGCCGCAGCCGTAGCGGCGGCCAGGCCTGATAAGCCACTCCACCGGCTGCAGCCTACTGCGGCCGGGCGCCGCCGGTCCGGCGGCAACCTCCGCATCGCGACACCGTTCCCACCATCGCCGCATCCGCCATGAACGTCACCTTCGCCGAATTCGCCATGACCGCACTGCGGCTGGGCATCTGGCTCATGCTGCTGACGGCGCTGTTCGTGCCGCTCGAACGCTGGTTCGGCGTGCGCCACGAGCAGCCCAATCCTGAACTGCGCCACAATCTCGCTTATTACTTCATCAGCAGCCTGGTGCCGGTCCTGGTGCTGACGGTGCCGATGGCGCTGCTGGCCTCCGCCGCCCATTACCTGGTGCCGGCCGCGCTCAAGACTGCCGTCGCCGAGCTGCCGCAGGCGCTGCGCATCGGCCTGGCCTTCGTGATCGCCGAGACGGGGTTCTACTGGGGGCACCGCCTCAGCCACGAGATTCCCTGGCTGTGGCGCTTCCACGCGCTGCATCACAGCACCGAACGCATGCACTTCCTGGCCAATACCCGCAGCCACCCGGTCGATATGGTGATCACCCGGCTGTTCGGCCTGGTGCCCCTGTACGCCATCGGCCTGGCCAGCCCCGGCATGGCCGGCAGCGGCACGCCGGCGCTGCTGATCGCGCTCGGTATCGTGTGGGGCTTCTTCATCCACGCCAACCTGCGCTGGCGCTTCGGGCCACTGGAATGGCTGGTGACGACGCCGGCCTTCCACCACTGGCACCACAGCCGCCACGACCACATCAACCGCAACTACGCGTCGACCTTGCCATTCCTGGACCGCCTGTTCGGCAGCCACTACCTGCCGAAGCACTGGCCGGCCGAGGTCGGGACCGACACGCCGTGCCCGCCCACGCTGAGCGGTCAGCTGCTCGAGCCGATGCTACCGGTACGCAAGGCGGCGCCGGTCACCGACTGAGATCTAGGCCGGCCGCTTGCCCGCGCGTTCCGCTGCCAGCTTGACCAGCAGCGCCAGGGTGGCCACCACCCCGGCCACTGCCACGATCCCGAAGATGCCCTCGATCCCGAAGCGCAGCCGCGCCAGCTCCGCCACCAGGAAGGAGCCGGCGATCCCGCCCAGCCGCCCGATGCCCATCATCCAGGCCACGCCGGTGGCGCGGCCGCGCGTGGGGTAAAAGGCCGCCGCCAGCGCCGGCAACGATGCCTGCGCGGTGTTCATCGCCAGCCCGGCCCCGAGCACCACCGCCATCAACAGCGCCAGGTCATGGGCGCTCTGGCCGATGGCGAAGATGCTGGCTGCCGTGAGCGCGAAGCAGGCCGCGATGATGGCGTTGGCGTTGTAGCGGTCCATCAGCCAGCCGGCCAGCACCGCGCCCACGCCGCCCAGCGGGAACAGGGCCGAGACCAGGGTCGCGTCCTTGGCCGACAGGCCGGCGTCGCGCAGCAGCAGCGGCATCCAGTTGATCAGCGCGTAGAAGATCACCAGTCCCATGAAGTAGGTCAGCCACAGCATCAGGGTGCCCACCAGGTAGGGCCGCGACAGGATCACCTTCACGCCGCCACCGGCGTCGGTCACGGGCGCGGCCTCGCGCGTCACGAAGGCACGGGCTGCGTCGGCGCTTGGCGAGATGTGGCGCAGGATGGCGCGGATGCGTTCGTGGCCGGCGCCGCGCGCGACCAGGAAGCGCACCGATTCCGGCAGCAGCAGGATGATCAGCAGGCCCGCCAGCAGCGGCGCCAGGCCGCCCAGCAGCAGCACGCTGCGCCAGCCCCACAGCGGGATCATCGAGGCCGCGAGAAAGCCGCCCAGGGCGGCGCCGAGCGGGAAGCCGCAGAACATCGCATTGGTGAGCAGGGCGCGCTTGCGGTCGGGGCAGAATTCGCTCATCAGGGTCACCGCGTTCGGCATCGCCGCGCCCAGTCCCAGGCCGGTGACGAAGCGCAGGATGGCCAGTTCGGTCAGGCCGCTCGCGAACGACGACCAGGCGCAGGCGGCGCCGAACAGCAGCACTGACGACGCCAGCACCAGCTTGCGGCCGACCCGGTCCGACAGCGGCCCGGCCGCCATGGCGCCGGCGGCCAGGCCGAACAGGGCGGCGCTGAGCACCGGCGCCAGGGCGGGGCGCGTCACGCCCCAGTCCTGCACCAGCGAAGGCGCGATGAAGCCGATCGCCGCGGTGTCGAAGCCGTCCAGCAGCACGATCAAGAAGCACAGGCCGAAGATCAGCCATTGGTAAGAAGAGAAGCGGTGTTCGTTCAGGAAGTCCTGGACGTTGACGGCGCCGTCGGCGCGGTCGTGCTGCTGCATGGTGGGTCTCCGTTATTGTTATCCACGATCGCCTGCGTGCCGGCTGGCCGGACTCTACACCGAATCGGTCGCCATGGCGATGATTCCCCGTGGTGCGCTAGACTGTCCGCACACCACCTGCAGCACTTGCCGTGAAAGGGCGTCGCCATGGAACACCAGCCGGATAATCCGGACCAGCAGCCAGGCCCGCTCGCGGGCGTCACGGTGCTCGATCTCACCACCATGCTGGCCGGTCCCTATGCGACCCTGCTGCTGGCGGGGCTGGGGGCGCGGGTCATCAAGATCGAAAACCCCAACAGTCCCGACCCGGCGCGCGGCAACTCGCTGTTCCTGGGCCGCGACGGCGTCAAGGCCACGCCAGAACACGACGACGACCTGTCAATCGCCATCCTCGACCGCGGCCGCAACAAAGAGGCCGTTACCCTCAACCTGAAGCATCCCGACGCGCGCGCCATCTTCATGGACCTGGTGCGCCGCGCCGACGTGGTGGTGGAGAACTTCAGCCCTGGCGTGACCGGCCGCCTGGGCATCGATTACGCGAGCTGCCGCGAAGTGAACCCGAAGATCGTCTACACCTCGATCAGCGGCTTCGGTCCGGATGCCGATCCGACCCGGAACAAGGCGGTGGACATCGTGATCCAGGCCATGAGCGGCCTGATGATGGCGTCCGGCGCCGAAGGCGAAGCGCCGGTGCGGGTCGGCATTCCCATCGGCGACCAGGCCGCGCCGCTGTTCGCCACCATCGGCACCCTGGCCGCCGTGCTGCGCGCACGCGAGACAGGGCAGGGCCAGCAGGTCGACGTCTCGCTGCTGGGGGCCATGAGCGCGCTGGTGGCGGCCGAGCCTTTCGAGATGGAGCGCCGGCTGGGGCACGCCACCCGCTCCGGCAATGTGCTGGCGCGCCTGGCGCCGTCCGGCGTGTTCCCGACGGCCGACGGCCATATCGCGATCAGCGCGCCGAAGGATGCCTTCGCCGCCGGGCTGTTTCGCGCCATGGGCCGCCCGGAGCTTATCGAGGACGCGCGTTTCAGCAGCCGCGCGGCGCGGGTGAGCAACCACGCCGTGCTGCACGAGATGGTAGGCGCGTGGACCAGCACCATGGACGCCGGCACGGCGGCTGCCTTGCTGAGCGACTGTGGGGTGCCCAACGGCCCGGTGCGCGATCCGGCCGACGCGATGCGCGCCCCCGGCCTGCTGGCGCGCGGCGAGACCGCCAGGCTCGAACACCCGGTGTACGGGGCGGTGGAAGACGTCGTGGCCGGCGGCCTGCCGATCCGCATGTCCGATGCGTTCACTGGCTTCGACAAGCCGGCCGTCATGCTCGGCGCCAGCAACGGCGATGTCTACCGCGGCCTGCTCGGCTACAGTCAGGAACAGCTCGAGCGCCTTGCGCGCGACGGCGTGATCTGAAGCGTCCGTCGCGCCTCATGTCGATGGGCTAACATTGCCGGGTTCACCATATCGATGAAAGGACCCCGATGCGACTCCCGACCCTGTTGACTGCGCTGGCCAGCGCCCTGTCTTTACTTGTCGGCGCCAGCGCCATGGCGCAGCCGGCCTCACAGACTACCGTCCTGCAGGGCGCCCGCATCATCGACGGCCAGGGCGGGGCTCCGATCGAGAACGGCAGCATCGTGATCCGCGACGGCCGCATCGAGGCGGTGCAGCCGGGTGGTGCAAAGGCGCCGGCCGGCGCGAAAGTCGTCGACCTGCGCGGCAAGACCGTGATGCCGGCCCTGATCGCCGGCCACGCCCACCTGGGCATCACCAACGGCGCCAAGTCCGGCGCGGGCGAGATCAACGAAGCCAACGTCACGCGCCAGCTGCAAAAGTATGCGCGCTACGGCGTCGGCACGGTGGCGGTGTTCGGCACCGACCACGACTTCATCTACAAGATGCGCGCCGACCAGCGCGCCGGCAAGCTGGCGCTGCCCACCATCGTCACCGCCGGCCACGGCTTCGGCGTCCCGCACGGCGCGCCGCCGATCGCCATGGGCATGGACCAGGTCTACCGCCCGACCACGATCGAAGCGGTGCGCAAGGACTTCGAGAAGCTGGCCGCGCAGAAGCCCGACCTGGTCAAGATCTGGGTCGACGACTTCGGTGACAGCAAGACCAAAAAGATGGACCCGGCCCTGTACCGTAAGGTCATCGAGCAGGCGCACAAGCGCGGCCTGAAGGTGGTGGCCCACGTCTACTACCTGGAAGACGCCAAGCGCCTGGCGCGCGACGGCGTCGACCTGTTCGGCCACAGCGTGCGCGACAAGCCGGTCGACGCCGAACTGATCGCCCTGATGAAAGAGAAGAACATCGCCTACATCCCGACCCTGCAGCTCGACGAGGCATTCTTCGTGTATGCCGACAAGCCGGACTGGATGCGCACGGCCTTCTTCAGGGATGCGCTCGACCCGGGCGTGGGCGAATGGCTGGCCAGCCCGGCCTACAAGGTCAAGCAGATCAGCAAGCAAGACCTGGCCAATGCGAAAGCGAATGCGCTGGCGCTGCACAAGGCCGGCATCAAGGTCGGCATGGGCACCGACTCGGGCGCGACGATCCCGCGCATCCAGGGCTTTGCCGAGCACCGCGAACTCGAACTCCTGACCCAGGCCGGCCTCTCCCCGATGCAGGCGCTGCAGGCCGCGACCTCCGGCAACGCCGCCATCCTGGGCATCGACAGGGAGCGTGGCACGCTTGCCGCCGGCAAGCAGGCCGACATCCTGGTGCTCGACGCCAATCCGCTGGACGACATCCGCAACACCCGCAAGATCAATGCGTTGTGGCTGCGCGGCGTGCCGGCGGCGGGCGCCGGCGAACAGGCGGCAGGGCGCTGAGCCGATGTTGTCGGAACGGCGTCGTTTTTCGGCGCCGCTCCATCGCCAATCTCGGTCGATGGCTGCACGATCGCGTACAATTCCCCTTCCTTAACTACAAAACTCTACAATGGAATGGCTAATGGACCCAAATATTTGGGTCGGCTTGCTCACCCTTGTCGTGCTTGAGATCGTCCTCGGCATCGACAATCTGATCTTCATCGCCATCCTGGCGGACAAACTTCCCCCGCATCAGCGCGACAAGGCACGACTCCTCGGCTTGTCCCTCGCCATGATCATGCGCCTTGGCCTCCTCACGATGATCTCGTGGCTGGTCACACTCACCGCACCCCTGTTTTCCATCGCCACCCTGTCGTTCTCGGGCCGCGACCTGATCCTGCTGATCGGCGGTATCTTCCTGCTCGCCAAAGCGACCATCGAACTGCACGAACGCGTCGAAGGCAAATCGCACGTCCAGAGCGGCAAGCGTGAATACGCGAGCTTCGCCGCCGTGGTGGCGCAGATCATCGTGCTCGACGCCGTGTTCTCGCTCGACGCCGTGATCACCGCCGTCGGCATGGTTGAACAGCTGGGCGTCATGATGGCCGCCGTGATCATCTCGATGGGCGTGATGCTGTTCGCCTCGAAGCCGTTGACGCGCTTCGTCAATGCGCATCCGACCGTCGTCGTGCTGTGCCTGTCGTTCCTGTTGATGATCGGCCTCTCCCTGATCGCCGAAGGCCTGGGCTTCCATATTCCGAAGGGCTACCTGTACGCCGCGATCGGCTTCTCGGTGGTGATCGAGTTCTTCAACCAGCTGGCGCGCCGCAACTTCATCAAGCAAGAGGCGCACATCCCGCTGCGCGACCGCACCGCCGACGCCGTGCTGCGCCTGCTGGGCAGCAAGCGTGGCGCTGACCACCACGACGAACCGGAAGCCGAGGCGAAAGCCGCCGAGGAACCGGCGTTCGAGGCCGAAGAGCGCAATATGGTCAGCGGCGTGTTGAGCCTGTCGCAGCGCTCGGTGCGCTCGATCATGACCAACCGCTCGGACATCTCGTGGATCAATATCGAGAATGACGCCGACAGCATCCGCGCCCAGCTGCTGGCCACCCCGCACGGCTTCTTCCCGGTGTGCCGCGGCCAGCTCGACGAAGTGATCGGCGTGGCGCGCGCCAAGGACCTGATCGCCGACCTGACTCTGCACGGCGCGATCGACGCGGCCCATATCCGCACGCCGATCATCATGCCCGATGGCAGTGGCGTATTGAAGGTGATGGATCGCCTCAAGCGCTCGCACGGCCAACTGGTGATCATCGCCGACGAATACGGCACCCTGCAGGGCCTGGTGACGCCGATCGACATCCTGGAAGCGATCGCCGGCGAGTTCCCCGACGAGGACGAGCAGCCGGTGGTGCATGCGCTGGCGCCGGGCCGCTGGCGCGTCGACGGCAGCGCCGACCTGCACTACCTCGAGCAGGTGCTCGAGGTGGACGCCCTGGTGGGCGACACCGACGACTACACCTCGCTGGCCGGCCTGATGCTGGAACGCTTCGGTACCCTGCCGAAGGTGGGAGACGCGGTCGAGATCGAAGGCTTCCGGTTCGAGGTGGCGCAGGTGCTGGAGCGCCGCATCGCGACCGTGATCGTGACCCGGATCGAAGACGGGTACGACCAGCCGCCCGAAAAGAGCTGAACGAACGGTAATATCGTAGGGTGGACGGATTTTCCGTCCACGCGTTCAACCTGACTGGAGGCTGACATGAAACAGCTGGAACGCGGCGAGCGCCTGCCCCTGGCGCAATCGGCTCCCGACGGCGTCCTGCAGGCCGGCCTGTCGGCCCAGGGCCTGGCGCTGGACTTCGCCTGCTTCGCGCTCGACGCCGGCGGCAAGCTGTCCGACGAGCGCTACATGACCTTCTTCAACCAAGCGGCGACGCCTTGTGGCGCCGTCGCCGTCGACGCGGGGGGCTTCCGCTTCCGGCTCGCCAGCCTGCCGGCCTGGGTCGAACGGCTCAGCATCGTGGCCAGCACCGACGGCGGCGCGCTCATGTCGCAACTGCAGGCGGGTAGCCTGCGCCTCGCCGGTCCGCAGGGCGAATTCGCGCGCTTCGACTTCAGCGGCCGTGATTTCGCCAACGAGAAGGCGGTCATGCTGGGCGAGTTGTATCGCAAGGATGGCGGCTGGCGCTTCATGGCCGTCGGCCAGGGCTTCAACGGCGGGCTGGATGCGCTGGTGCGGCATTTCGGCGGCGCGGTCGCCGATGCGCCACCTTCGCCGCCGGCCCCTGTCACACCGCGCGCCGCTGCGGTCGACCTGGAAAAGCGCGTCGCGCAAGCTGCGCCGCAGCTAGTCAACCTGGTCAAGTCGGCGGCGGTGTCGCTGGAAAAGGCCGGTCTGGGGCAACACCGGGCCAAGGTCTGCCTGGTGCTGGACATCTCCGGGTCGATGAGCACCTTGTACCGCAAGGGCCTGGTGCAGCAGTTCGCCGAGCGCATCCTGGCGCTGGGCTGCCGCTTCGACGATGACGGCGAGATCGACGTCTTCCTGTTCGGCCGCAACGTGCACCGGGGCGCCCCGATGGGTCTCTCGAACTGGTCGAACTACATTATGCGCATCATCGACAAGCATCCGCTCGAGGGCGATACCCGCTACGGCGCCGCGCTAGAGGCGGTGCGCCGGCATTACTTCCCGGACGGCGGGGGCGGCGAGCGCAAGGCCGCGGTCAAGGCCGAGGTGCCGGTGTACGTGATGTTCGTGACCGATGGCTCGACCTCGGACAAGCCGCTGACCGAGCGCCAGCTGCGCTGGGCCAGCCACGAACCGATCTTCTGGCAGTTCATGGGCATTGGCAAGGGCCGCAAGTCGAAAGCCAAGGCCCTGGCCAACTTTGCCGACTCGGACTTTCCCTTCCTGGAAAAGCTGGACGAACTCGATGGCCGCCTGATCGACAACGCCGACTTCTTCTCGGTGGCCTCGCCCGACGAGCATTCCGACGGCGCGCTGTACGACCTCCTGATGAACGAATACCCGCAGTGGGTAAGTCAAGCGCGCCAGCGTGGCCTGATCGCTTGATGGTCGAGGCAAAGAAGGGTAAATACAGGGTAAATACCGTTCTTCTCATCGATTTGAACCCGTCCGGGACACGTTAATCTCTCTGCAATATCAGGACGTCCAAGCCCTGATCAACACAACAACAGGGAGAATGCCGTGTTCGAAGGATTCATCCAGCTCAGCCCCATGGGCGTCGCGCTGACCATGGCCGGGTCGTACATCATGACCGTCTTCGCCAGCGAGCTGTATCTGCACCGCTCGCGCAGCCACCGCGCCGTCACCTTCCATCCGGTCCTGTGCCAGCTGTTTCGCATGTGGATCTGGCTGACCACCTATGGCGTCACCGCCAAGGCCTGGGTCGCGGTGCACCGCAAGCACCACGCCAAGTGCGATACCGAGGAAGATCCGCACAGCCCGCGCATCCACGGCCTGTGGACCATCCTGGGCAAGGGCACCCTCCTGTACCGCAAGGCGGCGCGCGACGCCGACCTGGTGAAAACCTATGGGGTCGGCATCAAGGAAGACTGGATGGACGAGCACCTGTATACCAGGCACCGCTTCCGTGGCGCGTTGTTGTTCCTGGCGGTGGAATTACTCGTATTCGGTCCGGCGCACGGCGTCCTGATCTGGCTGTTCCAGCTGTCGATCCTGCCGTTCTGGGCGTCGGGCTTCATCAACGGCATCTTCCACGTGGTCGGCTACCGCAATTTCGAGACCAAGGAAGATTCGCGCAACTTCTTCCCGATCGGGATCATCTTCGGCGGCGCCGAGCTGCACAACAACCACCACGCCAACCCGGCGTCGGCCAAGCTGTCGATGAAGTGGTGGGAATTCGACTCGGGCTACCTGGTGCTGCGCGTGCTGGCCTTCCTGCGCCTGGCGAAGATCAACCACGTCGACCACCTGCCGGCCGGCGACGAGCCGCGCATGCGCCGCCACGCGGCGGGCGCCGCCGGCCAGTAGGCGCCATGCTCATCTAGCCGGTCAGCTCCCCGCGAGGCGCGCCCACGATTGTTGCGGGGCGCCCCTCGCGCAGTTTACGTCCCAGCCGGCGCCAGCCGATCACCACGCCCGTCACGCTGAGCAGGGTCCCGCCCAGGCTCAGCGCGATCAGCACCAGGTCCCACAGCGGACGACGCTCGAGCAGCGGCAGCCAATCCCAGGAATGCAGCATCGCGAACAGCCAGCGGCTGGTGCGCTTGCCGCTGTCCAGGCGGCCGAGCACCGCGCCGGTGTGCGGGTCGAGGTGGAGCCAGGTGGCATGCGGATCGTCGAACACGATGCGCAGGATCGGCAGCGGTTTCATGCCGCCGCCCGTCATCGTGTGCGCATCGCGCGCATAGTAATAGAGGTCGTAGTCGCGCAACTGCTCGACCCGCGCCACAGGCGCCGGCAGCAGGCGGGATGCGGCGTCAACCAGCGCCGCCGCATCGAGGACGGCCGCGCGCCCGTCGTGGCTGCCCATTACCTGTGGCGCGCCGGCGGCGGCCTGGGCCAGCACCCGGTTCTCTCCCAGCACCCGCGTCCAGCGCAGCTCGCGCACGTTGCCGTTCGACGCCGCCAGCAGCGCCTGCGGCGTGGCGTCGTCGTTCGTCAGCACCAGCGGTCCGCCCTGCAGCGCCTCCATGCGCAGCGGCGGTGCGCCGGTGTCGAAGATGCGCCACGGGTTCATCGACATCAGGCCGCTGAAGATCCAGGTGATTGTCACCAGCGCGAACAGCAGGCCGGTGATGTGATGCCAGCGCATCATGGCTTGCGGATAGGGCGTGCGCGCGCCGCTGCGATAGGGCTTGCGGAAGCGCCAGCGCATGATGCCGACTACGGTTCCGGTGAGCGCCATCGCGATGCCCAGGATGGACAGCCAGTTGACGATGTCGGTCCAGTAGGGCTCGAAGGCATTGCCGCGGAAGGGATACAGCCAGTGGATCCAGGCGCCCGCATAATTCCACAGCTGCTCGCTGCGGGTCGCGTCGCGCACCACTTCGCCGCTGCGGCTCGAAATGTAGAGCAGGGTGCGTTCGGCGTCGCCCAGTTCCACCTTGTGCAGCGGACGATGCGGATCGAGCGCGCGCGAGTGGGTGAACGCGTCCTCGTCGATCGTGCCGAGGTAATCGCGTTTCACGCCCGGCGCGGCAAAGGCGGCGGCAGTGGCCATGGCATGCGCCTCGTCCACCGGCCCCAGGCGCTGTCCGCTCGCCGCATCGATCACGACCGCGCCGCTGCCCCTGGGCGGCGGCTTGCGGCCGGCCGGGACCTCGCCGCGCGCCGGCGTCGCCACATACACCGGACGCCCACCGCTGGACGCTGCCAGGCGCAGCTCGTCCAGCGGGCCGGCGATGCCGGCCGTTGCCAGCGCGCGGGCCGGGGCCAGCAGGCGCGCGTCCACTTGCAGCCGCGGCAGGTGCGCCAGGCGCTCTTCCTCGGTCAGCTTGGGATAGCCGACATACATCATGACGATGCCCGAGACGAACCACATCGCGAACAGCAGGCAGATGCCGATGCCGAGCCAGCGGTGGACCAGGAACAGCCAGCGTTTCAATCGTGATCCCATCGCGCGCTCCCGTCAGAAGGCCATGCGCAGCGACACATCGGCCGTGCGCGGCGCGCCGAGATACGCCATCGTGCTGCTGACATTGGCCGCATACAGGCGGTCGGTGAGGTTGCGCACGCGCGCGTCCAGCACCAGCCTGCGGTCGATCCGCCAGGAGAGGCCCAGGTCGACGAAGGTATAGGACGGCCAGTACAGGGTGTTGGCCGCATCGGCGTACACCTTGCCGACCCGGCGCGCACCGAGGTGGGCCTGCACGGATGGGGTGAGGGCGTACGAGGCCCAGACATTGGACACCGTCTTCGGCGTATTGATCGGCGTCTTCCCGGCCAGCGAGACGCCGCCCTGGTTGTAGTGCTCGTACTCGGCATCGGCATAGGTGAAGTTGCCCTGCACCGCCAGGCGTTTCGTCGGCTGCAGGCCCAGCGCCAGCTCGACGCCCTGCGAGGACTGTTCGCCGACCAGGATCGTCAGGTTGCTGTTGACCGGATCCGGGGTCGCGATGTTCTTGCGCGTGATGTGATAGGCGGCCAGCGTCGCCGTTCCCTTGCCCTGCCAGAAATCGAGTTTCGTGCCGACTTCGGCCTGGCGGCCGGTGGTCAGGTCGCTGTTGTTGATCACGTCGGCGAACGAGGCGGTGGACAGCGTTCCCGACGGCGGGTCGGCGGCCGTCGCATATTGAGCGTAGAGGTTCATGCCGGGCGTGACGTCCCACACGAGGCCCAGGCGTCCGGTGGTCGGGTGGTAGTCGCGCGCGAAGCGGGCCGGCGCCGTATTGCTCACCGCGCGCCGGTTGACCAGGTCGAGTTCGATGCGCTCGTGGCGCAGCGCGGTGACCAGGTTCAGGGTCGGCAGCAGCGCGGTGCGGTTCTCGAGGTACAGCGCCGTGGTCTTGACCTCGTTGTCGCGGTCGGGGCGGAACCCCGGCGTCATGTTCGGCACGTCGAAGAAGCGCTCGGTGACGACATCGTAGGGATCGACGCTGCTGACCGTGGCCGACTGGCTGTTCGGAAAGCGGGTCTGGCGGTTGACGCTGAAGTCCAGCCCGAACGCCCAGTCGCTGCGGCGTTCACCGATGCGGCCGCGGTAGACGCCGTCGATGCGGTCGCCCACCAGGGTCTGGTCGTGGCGCTGGAGCAGGGCGGCCGAGCGGATGACCTGCGTGTTCGATGGATTGAAGCGGTAGTTCTCGACGTTGCGGTAGTCGCGCAGCGCGTCGTAGACATAGAAGGTGTTGGTCAGCTGCAGGGCGTCGCTGACCTTCCAGGCGCCGATCGAGCGCAGCCACTGCACGCGCTGGTCGTAGACGCCATCGCTGCTGTTGTAGTTCTTGAAGCGGGTGGCCTCGTTGACGCGCAGTTCGCCTTTGATCGGATTCAACAGCGGCGTGCCCCAATAAGGGCGGTCGACGTCTTCCTGCTGGAATTCATAGGCCAGCGTATGCGTGAAGCCGCGCCCGAAATCGGAGCGCAGGGACGCTGCCAGCTGGGTCGCGCGGCGGTCGACGCCGTCGACCCAGCTGCCGCTGTCGCGGTGGTTGACGTCGATGCGCGCGTAATGGCCTTCGCCCACGCGGCGGTTCAGGCCGACCGAGGCTTCCTTCAGCTCGTCGGAACCCAGGCGCAGCCGGCCTTCGGCGAACTCGCGCGTCTCGGCCAGCTTGGTGATGACGTTGATCGTGCCGCCGACCGCGCCGGAACCGAACAGGAAGCTCGATGGCCCGCCAATGGCCTCGACGCGGTCGACGATCCAGCTGTCGACCGGCCGCGCGGCGATGGAATACTGCACGTTGATGCCGTTGAACAGCTGGCTGACCGAGCCGCTGCCGAAGCCGCGGTAGCTGACGCCGATATTGCCGGGGGCATCGTGGGCGGTGACGCCGGGGATGGCGCGCAGGATCTCTTGCGTGTCCTGGGCGCCGCGCACCTCGATCAGGGCGCGGTCGACCACGGTGATGCTGGCCGGCGTCTCGCGCGGGCTCAGGCCCAGGCGGCTGCCGGTGGTGCTTGGGGTGTCGAGCTTGAGCAGGCCGTTGGCGCGCGGGGCCTCGGCGGTGACTTCGACGGTAGGTATGTGCTCGAACTGCTTATCGAACCGGTCTTCGGCCTGGGCCTGCAAGGCGGCCAGGGCGCAGCCGATGGCGAGCGCCATCCTGCGGATGTGTAAGTGTGTCTTCATTGCGTATCCTGTTCACGCAAGGCCGCACCTTCGCGGCGTCGCGCATGGTCTGCCGGCGACGCATCGCATGCGTCGCCGGACATCGTCGTATTAGGGGCGAATCAGGAAAGCGAAGACGGCGGCCCGCGCGACTGCGAGGGCGTCCAGGCGTGCTGCGCGCGGGGCGCGCGGTAGAACAGGGGAGGGTAGGGATCGCGCTCGCGGTCGAGGGCAAGCACAGGCACGCTCTGCATTGGCGGGGCCAGTTGCGGGAGCTGATGCGAGCAGCACAGCTCGCAGTGCGACATGTCCGGCACGGCCGGCGCGTCGGTTTGCGCCGCATCGTCGATCACCATCACATGGCGGGCGCCGCTGGCGCTGCAGATCTCGGTGATCCAGGCCGCTGCCGGCTGCTGGGTGGCGTGGGCCACCGCATGCGAGATGGCAGGCACGAACAGGCCGAACAGGAACGCCAGGAGGACGGTCCAGCCATACAGCGTTCGGGTTGTTCGGAGCCTGTGCATGTGAAAATTATAGTCCTGCTGACGCGGCGGTGCGCACGGGTGGGCAATTTGTCCTGCTCGACCAATCCTGTTACTATCGGTCGCTAATCCCAAGGAGCGCGCGCGTGTAATACCTCATCGATGCCATTTTTTTTCGGTCTTCCCAGCCAGGCTGTGGAAGTGTCCAGGCATCCTTGGAGTCTTGCATATGACGCATACCATTCTAGCGCTCGACGGCGTTTCCCTGTATCTGCCCGACGGCAGAGCCCTGTTTTCAAACCTGCATCATCACTTCGACCTGCGCCGCACCGGCCTGGTGGGACGCAACGGCGTGGGCAAGTCGATGCTGGCGCGCCTGCTGGCCGGCGAACTGGCGCCCACGTCCGGCCAGTGCCTGCGCAGCGGACGCGTGTCCTATCTGTCGCAGCAGGCGGGCAGCGGCGGGGCGGCGTCGGTAGCCGGGCTGGCCGGCATCGAGGCGATCGTCGCCGCCCTCGCGCGTATCGAGGCCGGCAGCGTCGATCCGCGCGATTTCGATGCCGTGGGCGAGCACTGGGACATCGCCGCCCGCCTGCGCCAGGCCTGCCAGGCGCATGGCCTGCCGCACGTCGACCTCGACACGCCGGTGGCCGCGCTCAGTGGCGGCGAGGCGATGCGGGTGGCGCTGATCGGCGCCACCCTGTTCGATCCAGACTTCTTGATCCTCGACGAGCCGAGCAACCACCTCGATGGCGCCAGCCGCGAGGCCCTGCTGCGCCAGTTGCGGGCCTGGCCTAAAGGCCTGCTCGTGATCAGCCACGACCGCGAACTGCTCGATGCCATGGAACGCATCGTCGAACTCTCCGGCGACGGCCTGCGCAGCTATGGTGGAAATTACGCGTTCTATGAAGAAGCGCGCCGCCAGGAGCAAGCGGCGGCGCAGGGCGCGCTCGAGCACGCGCGCCGGGAACTCAGGCGCGACGACGAGGCGCGGCGCACGCAGCGCGAACGCCAGGACCGGCGCCAGGCGCGCGGCAACCGCGATGCAAAAGAAGCCAACCAGGCCGCCATCCTGCTCGGCCGCGGCAAGGACCGTAGCGAGGGCAGCGCCGGGCGCTTGCGCCAGCAGCACGATACGGCGCGCTCGGAACAGGCTGGGCGGGTGCGCGAGGCCTTTGACCGGGTCGCCGCCGACGCCGACGTGCGCATCCACGCTGCCGGCGTCGAAGGCGCGGCCCGGCGCCGTGTTGCGCAGCTCGAGGCGGTCGTTTTGCCCTGGGTCGCGCCGTCTTTGGCCCGCATCGATCTGATCCTGACGGGCCGCCAGCGGGTGGGCCTGGTCGGCCCGAACGGCAGCGGCAAGTCGACCTTGCTCAAGGTGCTGGCAGGACGGCTAGATCCGGTCGCGGGCGAGCGCAGCCTGCCGGCGCAGGTGGCCTACCTCGACCAGCAGCTGGGCAGCCTCGATCCGCGCCGCCCGACCCTGGACCAGCTGCTGGACGTGAACCGCAGCGCCGGGCAGGACATGCTGCGCACCTGGCTGGTCCAGCTGGGCCTGGACGCGCGCACGATCACCCAGCCGGCCGGCCTGCTGAGCGGCGGCGAGCGCCTGAAAGCGGCCCTGGCCTGCGCCCTGTATGCGGACACGCCGCCGGCGCTGCTGTTGCTGGATGAGCCGAGCAACCACCTCGACCTGGCGTCGCTGGCGGCGCTGGAGGCGATGCTGGGCGATTATCGCGGCGCGCTGGTGGTGGTGTCGCACGACCGCGTGTTCCTGGAGCGCATCGGGCTGACCCACCGCCTGGCCGCGCTGGACACTGGCTGGCGCCTCGAGGAATGCTGAATCGGCCGCGATTGCTATAATCGTGGGTTGGCACACCACCTGAAGAACACCATGTTGCGCACCCTTGTGATTTCCCCGAACTGGATCGGCGACGCCGTGATGGCCCAGCCGCTGCTGCGCCGGCTCAAGGAGCTTGCGCCAGGGCGGCCGATCGACGTGCTGGCCCCGACCTGGGTGGCGCCGGTCTGGCGCGCGATGGCGGAAGTCGACACCGTGATCGAGTCACCGTTCAAGCACGGCGCCCTGCAGTGGAAGGAGCGCAAGGCCTTCGCGAAGATGCTCAAGGCGCGCGGCTATGCCGACTCCTACGTGCTGCCCAATACCCTGAAATTCGCGCTCATCCCCTGGCTGGCCGGGATCCCCAGGCGGGTCGGCTACAAGGGCGAGATGCGCTACGGCCTGGTCAGCGTGATGCACCACGACGACAAGGCGGCGCCGCGCCCGATGGCCCAGTTCTACCAGGCGCTGGCCGACGCGCCGGTGCGCCAGTTGCCGCGGCCGGAACGCTTGCCGGAACCGGCCATGACGGTCGCCGCGGGCGAAGCCGAGGCCGCGATCGCGCGCCTGAATCTGCCGGCGGGCGTGCTGGTCGCCTTCGCGCCGGGCGCCGAATTCGGCCCGGCCAAGCGCTGGCCATCGACCTACTTCGCCGAGCTGGCCCGGACCATCCTGGCCAACCGGCCGGACGCGCAGATCCTGCTGCTCGGCTCTCCCAAGGACCGCGCGGTGTGCGACGAGATCACGGCCATCGTGCCGCAGGCGCACAACCTGGCCGGCTCGACGTCGCTCTCCGAAGCGATCGCGCTGATCTCGCGCGCGGCGGCCGTGGTCACCAACGATTCGGGCCTGATGCACATCGGCGCCGCACTGGGGCGGCCGGTGGTGGCGATCTATGGCCCAACCGACCCGCGCCACACGCCGCCGCTGTCGCAATTGGCGCAGATTTTGTGGCTGCACATCGAATGCTCGCCCTGCCAGCAGCGCGAATGCCCGCTAGGGCACCAGAACTGCATGAAGCAGATCCTGCCGGCCGACGTGTGGCAGCCCTTGCAACCCATGCTTGCCGGCGCCTGAGGGCGCGGGCCAATTTGAAGAGGACCTTATTATGATTCTGGTTACCGGCGCAGCAGGCTTCATCGGCGCGAACCTCGTGCATGCGCTGTCGCAGCGCGAGCCGTTCAGCGTCTTCGCCGTCGACAATATGTCGCGGCCCGAGAAGTTCCACAACATCGTCGACGCCGAGATCGCCGACTATGCCGACAAAGAAGACTTCCTGGTGCGCCTGAAAGCGGGCGAATTCGACAACAAGTTTACCGCCGTGCTGCACCAGGGCGCCTGCTCCAACACAATGGAGACCGACGGCCGCTACATGATGAAGAACAACTACGACTACACGGTCGCCCTGTTCGAATTCTGCCAGCGCCAGGGCATTCCCTTCATCTACGCCTCGTCGGCCGCCGTCTACGGCGCCGGCACCACGTTCCGCGAAGAGCGCCCGCTCGAACGCCCGCTCAACGTCTACGGCTACTCGAAATTCCTGTTCGACCAGTACCTGCGCCGCTACTGGCAGGCCAAGGGCCAGGACGCCGGCAGCCAGGTGGTCGGCCTGCGTTACTTCAACGTTTATGGTCCGCTCGAAGGGCACAAGGGCACGATGGCCTCGGTGCCGTTCCACCAGTACCACCAGTTCCAGAAGGACGGCAAGGTCAGGCTGTTCGGCGCCAACGAGGGTTACGAGGCCGGCGCCCAGATGCGCGACTTCATCTACGTGGAAGACGTGGTCAAGGTCAACCTGTTCTTCCTCGATAATCCGGACAAGCGCGGCATCTTCAACCTCGGCACCGGCCGCGCCCAGCCGTTCAACGACCTGGCCGTTGCCACCGTCAACGCCCTGGCCAACGAGGGCAAGCCGGCGCTGTCGCTGCAGCAGATCATCGATGGCGGCCTGCTCGAATACCTGCCGTTCCCCGACAAGCTCAAGGGCAAGTACCAGAGCTTTACCCAGGCCGACATCTCGGCGCTGCGCGCGGCCGGCTACGATGAACCGTTCACCGACGTGGCGACCGGCGTGGCGAAGTATATGGACTGGCTGCGCGCCCAGCCGGCGCGCTGATCCAGGATGGGAGCAGCGCCGGCATCGCGCCGGCGCGCCGGACCACCATCGCTGCTACTGGCGGGTATAGGCGATGCCGAGGTCGATCTCGGCCGCCACCTGCTGCTTGTTCTCGGGGCTTTCGCTGAACTCGACCAGTACCTGCTCGAGCGGCATGCCGTTGGCCAGGTTCTGCAGCCAGAAGGCGGCGCCGCCCTGGTCCGGCGCGCGGTGCAGCACGTTGCGATACAAGGCCGTGATGACCTGGTCGTGGGTCGGCGCAGTGCCATACAGGCTGGCGAATTCGGGCGAGCCCGCGAATGCCCTGGCCATGTTTTCCGGCGTCAGGCCGCCGTCCAGCCCGCGAATCCAGAAGCCCAGTCCCCCGCTGTCCGGCTTGCGGTTGAAGGCGGCGCGGTACAGGCGGTAGGCCTTGCCGGCATTGCCGTCGGCATCGAAGGCCAGCGTAATGTCGGTGAAATCGATCCGGAACGGGTCGCGCACCGTCTGGGTGCCGTCACGGCCCGTGTTGTCGACGATGGTCAGCACGCCATTGCTGCGGCTGATTGCGTAGGACGAGCGCGGGCCGGTCAGCACGGCGCCGTCCACGGTGACCAGGGCCGGTGTGCCCGGATCGGAGTCGACCATTCCATATAACTCAACGCGCGGCAGCAGCAGATAGTTACCTGGACGAGCCGGGGACAACGAGAATTCGCCGCTGGCGTTGCGTTGCTGGCGGCCCTGGGTCAGCTCGTCGACGCCTTCGAATGCGATGTCCGTAACGGTCCAGCCGCTACTCGGGCCGATATAGGCACTATGCTTGACGTCCGAGCCGAGGCGCAGCCTGAGGAACTTCCCGGCATACGCGCCCAAGTCCACCCGCACCACGCCGGTCACAGGCGTCCCTGAGGCGCGTCCCGTTTCGCTGTAGGCGTCACGCCAGCTGACGCCTTCGTCGTCCGATATCTGCACCATGAACTTCTGCGTCGCGGTCGCCGCCCTCATGGACCTGGTAACCAGGATCTGGCCGGCGCCAGCCGGTACGTAAAAGGGCTTCTCGAGCGTGGCGGTCTGGACACCCCATGCGCCATCGTCGACGTAGAAGCGCAGGGCGCCCCCGTCGAGGATGGCGTGGCCGCCGTTATTGGCCGTGGTCCAGGTGGCGGCGTCGAACGGCGCCGCTTGCCTGCCCGCCAGCGGTGAACGCAAATAGGCGGAAAGGGTGTAGGCGGTGGCGCCCGGCAGTGCGCCGATCCGCACGGCATACGGTTGAGCAGGAGGCACCAGGGCCGGCGCCGACGCCACAGGCAGCAGCCGCCCTGGCGTTGGGATGGAGGGATCGAATACCGTCACGTCGTAGTCGAAGCTGCGCGCCCGACGGTCCACTATAACGTCGGAGACGCTGACCCGATAGCGCACGTCCGCGTCGGGGCGCGCGTGGGTGCCCGTCTCGTCGTTATCCGGCATCTTCCACACGATCGTATTCTCGCCAAAGTTCGTGTCGAGCGGCTCGATGACGGGGACGACCGGGACGCCGTTGCGCGTGATCGTGACCTTCGCGCGGCTGAAGTCGGCCCTCGGATAGGACAGCGACCAGCGTTCGTAAACAGTGGAGTAGGGCACGTATCCGCTGTTCGGCCAGGCAACGAAGCCGTCGCGCACGACCGGCCGGACGGCCGTATAGTCGATATCGCTTACCCATAGCGCGTTGGTGGCCCAGGCGTACTTCCCGTCGATGGTGGCGGAAGGCACATCGCCGGTGCCGATCGTGCGGGAATTCGGCTGGAAGATCCAGCGCCGGTGGCCGACTGCGGCATTGTTGGCGCCGGCGTCCCTGATGTACTGGTCGATCGCGTCCGGACCTGCGCCCCCAAGGGCCAGGTTGGACGAGGCCGCGGCTTCGGCTCCCTGCGGTGTGTAGAACTTCCAGTCTGGCGTCGGATAGTGCGACAGCTGGCCGGCCACGCTCATCATGAGCGCCGCGTGCTGCGCCTTGGCGCTCGAAGCCTCCGACAGCCTGACTGCGGCCGGCAGGCCGGCCATCGCGCGGAACCAGTTCAGGCGCTGGATGGTCGCGGCCTTGAAGGCCGGCGTGGTCGTCCCCGGCACGCCGGTAACCCGGTCGCCGGTCCAGCCCATCGCCGGCGTCGGCTCGCTGTAGACCTGGTGGAAGTAGAGACGGACCTGCTCCCGGTCCCTGGTGTCGATCGCGAACGGTACGCCGTCCCCGACGACCCGCGCCGATTCCTTTTGCTCGCGGAACAGGCCCGGTGCAAGGCGTTGCGCCGCTAGCGCCTGGTCGTTCGTGATCGGCGTACCCAACTGCGCATGGGACCTGGCGACCGACTTGGCCGCGCCCGCCATGGACGCCGGGGCCTGGGTGTCTGTCTCGCCACCGCAGCCGGAAAGGACCAGCAGGACTAGCGCCAAGGGTCTGGCAAGTGTTCGTAGCATCATTCCGGTCTCGTCGAAGATAAACCGGAAGTATGCTTGCAGTAATTAAAGTTGACTATAGGAAATCGCATGCGATTCGCATGAGATGCACCGATTTGTCAGGTGATGAAGGTTTACGCGGCATTTACAGGTGCCGCCGGTCTTTCTATCCGTTTTTTACGCCCGACTCGATAAGCTTCATGGATCCTATCAACCACAGCATAAAAACATGAAAGCACCGATTCACGCGCTGGCAGCCATGCTGGCGCTCGCAGGCAGCGCCCACGCCACCGAGGCAATCCAGGACGCCTCACCGGCATCCACCATTAGCTGGAACGCCGCCGTCACCTCCGACTACCGCTACCGCGCCATCTCCCAGACCCGCCTGCGCCCGGCCTTGCAGGGCGGGGTCGACTACGTCCATGCGTCCGGCTGGTACGTCGGCGCCTGGGCCTCGACCATCAAATGGGTCGAGGACGCCGGCGGCGATGGCGAGGTAGAGATCGACGTGTATGGCGGCAAGCGCGGCGAGTTGTCTGCCGGCTTGACGTACGACGTCGGCGTGCTGCGCTATTTTTATCCGGACAATCGCATGGGCCGGCTCCCGGGCTGGGTCAATGCCCACACCACCGAAGCGTATGCCCAGCTGGGCTACGGCCCGGCCTATGTCAAGTATTCGCATGCGACGACCAACCTGTTCGGCTTCGTCGACAGCGAGAACAGCGGCTACCTGGACGTCGGCGCCAATCTCGACGTCGGCAACGGCTTCACCCTGCAGCTGCACGCCGGCCGTCAGGAAGTGAAGAACAACCCGGCTTCCGACTATACCGACTGGAAGGTCGGCGTGAGCCGCTCGTTCGACCTGGCCACGATCAGCGTCGCTTATCTCGGCACCAACGCGAACAAATCGGCTTACACCTCGCCGGTCAATGGCAAGTTCACCGGCCGCGACGCCCTGCAACTGACCGTCAGCCGCACCTTCTGAAGCCCCGGTTTACAGCCCCGTTTACATCTCGTTTACACGGCGCCGCCGTCTTTTTATCCCGTTTTTAGGGCGGCGCCACTACGCTCGACCATACAACAACAACGCTGAAAGCGAACGTCCATGGACCTCATCTACCTCGGCGCGCTCCTGATCTTCGTCCGCCTGACCTGCCTGCTGGTGGCCGGTTGCGCACAAGCTGGAGGCAAGCCATGAATCTCTCCTACGTGATCGGCGGCCTGGCCGCCGCCGCGCTGCTGGTCTACCTGCTGGTGGCCCTGTTCAAGCCGGAGGACTTGTGATGACCACCGAATTCATCGTCCTCCTTGCCGTCTTCCTGCTGGTGCTGCTGGCGCTGGCCTGGCCGCTGGGCCGCTTCATGGCGCGCGTCGCCGCCGACGGAAAAGTGCCGGGCCTGGGCTGGGCCGCCGGCGTCGAGCGCGCGCTGTACCGCCTGGCCGGCCCTGCTGCCACGGCCGCCCAGGACTGGAAGGCCTACGCGCTGGCGCTGATCGCCTTCAATGCCGTCGGCGCAATCTTTGTCTATGGGCTGCAGCGCATGCAGGCCTGGCTGCCGCTCAATCCTGAGGGCATGGCCAACGTCAGCCCGGACTCCAGCTTCAATACCGCCATCAGCTTCGTCGCCAATACCAACTGGCAGGGCTATAGCGGCGAGCAGACCATGAGCATCCTGACCCAGATGGTGGGCCTGGCTGGCCAGAACTTCTTCTCGGCCGCCACCGGCATGGCCGTCGTGTTCGCGCTGATCCGTGGCTTCGCCGCGCGATCGAGCAGCGCGATCGGCAACTTCTGGGTCGACCTGACCCGCTCGACGCTGTACGTGCTGCTGCCCTTGTCGGTGATCCTGGCCGTGTTCCTGGCCGGGCAGGGCGTGGTGCAGAACCTGTCCGCCCACGTCGATGCGCGCCTGCTCGAGCCGGTGACCTATACGGTCGAAACGAATGAGGCACGTGCCGATACCCAGGTCATCCCGATGGGCCCCGTCGCTTCGCAGGAAGCGATCAAGATGCTGGGCACGAACGGCGGCGGCTACTTCAACGCCAACTCCGCGCACCCGTTCGAAAACCCGAATGCGCTGACCAACTTCGCGCAGATGATCGCGATCCTCCTGATCCCGGCCGCGCTGTGCTTCGCCTTCGGCCACATGGTGGGCGACATCCGCCAGGGCTGGGCCGTGCTGGGGACGATGACGCTGCTGTTCGTCATCGCCGCCATCGCCGCGGTCTCCGCCGAGCAGCAAGCCAATCCGCTACTGACCCCGCTGGGCGTCGACCAGGTGGCGAGCAGCCTGCAGGCGGGCGGCAATATGGAAGGCAAGGAGACCCGCTTCGGCATCGCCGCATCGAGCCTGTTCGCGGTGGTGACCACGGCCGCATCGTGCGGCGCGGTCAACGCCATGCACGATTCCTTCATGCCCTTGGGTGGCATGGTCCCGATGGTGCTGATGCAGTTCGGCGAGGTGATCTTCGGCGGCGTCGGTTCGGGCCTGTACGGCATGCTGGTGTTCGCGATCCTGGCGGTGTTCATTGCCGGCCTGATGATCGGCCGCACGCCGGAATACCTGGGCAAGAAGATCCAGGCCTACGAGATGAAGATGGCCGCGCTGGTCATCCTGGTCACGCCCTGCCTGGTCTTGCTAGGCACTGCGCTGGCCGTGACGGCGGCATCGGGCACGGTCGGCGTGGCCAATCCGGGCGCCCACGGCTTCTCGGAGATCCTGTATGCGCTGACGTCCGCCGCCAACAACAATGGCAGCGCCTTCGCAGGCCTGTCCGCCAACACCCCTTTCTATAACACCTTGCTGGGCGTGGCGATGTGGTTCGGCCGCTTCGCGGTGATCGTGCCGGTGCTGGCGATTGCCGGCTCGCTCGCCGCACGCCAGCGGCTGCCCGCCACCCCCGGCACCCTGCCTACCCACGGCCTCATGTTCGTCGGCATGCTGTCCGCTGTCGTCGTGCTGGTCGGTGTTCTCAACTACGTCCCGGCCCTGGCGCTGGGCCCGGTGGTCGAACACCTCCAGCTGTTCGGAGAATGATATGGAAAATTCGATTTCCCAAAACCCCACCCAGGCGCCACGTGGCTCACTGAGCCTGTTCGATTCGACGCTGGTGTGGCCGGCAATGGTCGACGCGCTGCGCAAGCTCCACCCGCGCACCCAGTTGCGCAGCCCGGTGATGTTCGTGGTCTACATCGGCAGCATCATCACGACCCTGCTCTGGTTGCAGGCGCTGGCCGGGCAGGGCGAAGCGCCTGCCGGCTTCATCCTGGCCACCGCCGTCTGGCTGTGGTTCACGGTGCTGTTCGCGAACTTCGCCGAAGCGCTGGCCGAAGGCCGCAGCAAGGCGCAAGCCGCCTCGCTGCGCAGCCTGCGCCAGACCGTGACGGCCAAGAAGCTGGCCAACCCCAAGCATGGCGCGCCGTGGCAGGCCTGCGCCTCCAGCGAGCTGCGCAAGGGGATGTTCTTCCTGGTCGAGGCGGGCGACGTGATTCCCGTGGACGGCGAGGTGGTCGACGGCGTGGCCTCGGTCGACGAGAGCGCCATCACGGGCGAATCGGCGCCCGTGATCCGCGAATCGGGCGGCGACTTCTGCGCCGTCACCGGCGGCACCCGCGTGCTGTCCGACTGGCTGGTAGTGCGCGTGTCGGCCAACCCGGGCGAGACCTTCCTCGACCGCATGATCGGCATGGTCGAAGGCGCGGCGCGCAAGAAGACGCCGAACGAGATCGCCCTGACGATCCTGCTGGTGGCCCTGACGATCGTATTCCTGGTCGTGACCGTGACCCTGCTGCCGTTCTCGATCTTCGCGGTGGAGGCGCAGGGCAGCGGCCAGGCGGTGACCATCACCGCGCTGGTGGCGCTGCTGGTATGCCTGATCCCGACCACCATCGGCGGCCTGCTGTCGGCCATCGGCGTGGCCGGCATGAGCCGCATGTTGCAGGCCAATGTGATCGCGACCTCGGGCCGTGCGGTGGAAGCGGCGGGCGACGTGGACGTGCTCCTGCTCGACAAGACCGGCACCATCACCTTCGGCAACCGCCAGGCCGCCGCCTTCCTGCCGGCGCCGGGCGTGACTGAAGAAGAACTGGCCGACGTGGCGCAACTGGCGTCGCTGGCGGATGAAACGCCCGAGGGCCGCAGCATCGTGGTGCTGGCCAAGAACCGTTTTAATATCCGCGAGCGCGCGATGGAAGCCATGGGCGCCGAGTTCGTGCCGTTCACGGCGCAGACCCGCATGAGCGGCGTCGATCTGGGGGAGCGTCACATTCGCAAGGGCGCCGCCTCGGCCATTCGTCGGCATATGGAGGCCATGGGCGCCGCCTGGCCCGGCGACGTCGAGCGCAGCGTCGACGAAGCCTCGCGCCGCGGCAGCACGCCGCTGGTGGTGGCCGACGGGACGCGCGTGATGGGCGTGGTCGAGCTGAAGGACGTGGTCAAGGGCGGCATCCGCGAGCGCTTCGCCGAGCTGCGCCGCATGGGCGTCAAGACCGTGATGGTCACCGGCGACAATAAACTGACGGCGGCGGCGATTGCGGCCGAGGCGGGCGTGGACGACTTCATCGCCGAAGCCACGCCCGAAGAGAAACTGGCCCTGATCCGCCGCTACCAGGCTGAAGGAAAACTGGTGGCGATGACGGGCGACGGCACCAACGACGCCCCGGCGCTGGCCCAGGCCGACGTGGCGGTGGCCATGAACTCGGGCACCCAGGCGGCGAAGGAGGCCGGCAATATGGTCGACCTGGATTCGAATCCGACCAAGCTGCTCGAGATCGTCGAGATCGGCAAGCAGATGCTGATGACGCGCGGCGCGCTCACCACCTTCTCGATCTCGAACGACATCGCCAAGTATTTCGCGATCGTGCCGGCCATGTTCGTGGCCACCTATCCGAGCCTGGACGCGCTCAACGTCATGGGGCTGGCCAGCCCGGCGTCCGCGATCATGTCGGCCGTGATCTTCAATGCCCTGATCATCGTGTTCCTGATTCCGCTGGCGCTGCGCGGGGTACGCTACCGAGCGATCGGCGCCGCAGCGCTGCTGCGCCGGAACATGCTGGTGTATGGCCTCGGCGGCCTGCTGCTGCCGTTCGCCGGCATCAAGCTGATCGACCTGGCGCTCGCCGCCTTCAACCTGACGTAAGGAGTTGTCATGCAATCGATTCTTCGCCCCGCGCTGGTGCTGTTCGCGGCGCTCACCCTGGCCTGCGGGGTGCTGTATCCGCTGCTGGTCACCGGCGTGGCCCAGGCCGCGTTTCCGGCCCAGGCCAATGGCAGCCTGGTCGAGAAGGATGGCCAGGTGGTCGGCTCGCGCCTGATCGGACAAGCGTTCAGCGCGCCCGGCTACTTCTGGGGCCGTCCTTCGGCCACCGCGCCGATGGCCAATAACGGCGGCGGCTCGGGCGGCTCGAACCAGGGGCCGCTCAATCCGGCCCTGCAAGAAGCTGTCAAAGGCCGCATCGCGGCGCTGCGTGCGCTCGATCCGGGCAACCCGGCGCCGGTGCCGGTCGACCTGGTCACCAGCTCGGCCAGCGGCCTCGATCCCGAGATCAGCGTGGCCGCCGCGCGCTACCAGGCGGCGCGGGTGGCGCGTGCGCGCCAGCTGCCGGCGGAGCGGGTCGGCGCCCTGGTCGAGGAGCACAGCGAGCGGCCTTTCCTGGGCTTGTTCGGCGAGGCGCGCGTGAACGTGCTGTCCCTGAACATGGCCTTGGACGCCGAAAGCAGGCATACTCGCTGAACCATGCCGCACGACCAACAGCGACCCGATCCCGACGCCTTGCTTGCCCAGATGCGCGAGGACGAGCGGCGCGCCGCGCGCGGCCGCCTTCGCATCTATTTCGGCGCCTCGGCCGGCGTGGGCAAGACCTACGCCATGCTGCAGGAAGCGAGAAAACTGCAGGCGGAAGGCAAGGCGCCGCTGGTCGGTGTGATCGAAACCCACGGTCGCGTGGAGACGGCGCGCCTGCTCGACGGCCTCGAACTGCTGCCGCGGCGGCGCATCGACTATCGCGGCCGGCATCTCGATGAATTCGACCTCGACGCCGCGCTCGAACGCGCGCCCGGCATCGTCCTGGTCGACGAGCTGGCGCATTCCAACGCGCCCGGCTCGCGCCATCCCAAGCGCTGGCAAGACGTCGAGGAACTGCTCGATGCCGGCATCGACGTGCTCACCACGGTCAACGTCCAGCACCTGGAAAGCCTGAACGAAGTGGTCGGCGGCATCGCCGGCATCCGCGTCGCCGAGACGGTGCCCGACCGCGTGTTCGACGCGGCCGACGAGGTGATCATGGTCGACCTGCCGGCCGACGCGCTGCTGGCGCGCCTGAAGGAGGGCAAGGTTTACCAGCCGCAGCAGGCCGAACGCGCGGCCGGCAATTTTTTCAGGAAGGGCAACCTGATCGCGCTGCGCGAGCTGGCGCTGCGCCGCACCGCCGACCGGGTCGAGGGCGACGTGCGCGCCTGGCGCGAGCAGCAATCGATCGACGCGATCTGGAAGACCGGCGCGGGCCTCCTGGTGTGCGTCGAGCCGGGACAGCTCGCCGAGCATGTAGTGAGGAGTGGCGCGCGCATGGCGTCCCAGCTCGGCGCCGGCTGGCATGCGGTGTATGTGGAAACGCCGCGCCTTGCCAGGATGCCGGATGCGGCGCGCCAGTGCATGCTCGACACGCTTGCGCTGGCCGACAGCCTGGGCGCCACGACGGCGGTGTTGTCGGGCGACGATGTCGCGGCTATCACGCTCGAGTATGCACGCGACCACAACCTGTCGCGCATCGCGCTGGGCCGTGCCCGGTCCCCGTGGCGCGCGCGTACGGCACGGCGCCTGGCGCGCAAGGCGCCCGGCATCGACCTGATCGAGATCGGCCAGCCGGCGGTGCCGCCAGCGGCAACGCCTGTGGCTACGCAGGACGCAGCCGTGCGGCCACGGCCGCCCTTATTGCCCCACTTTCTTGCGGCCGGCGCCAGCATCCTGACCGCGATCCTGGCCACCCCACTGCGGCCCTGGCTCGACCCGGTCAATATCGTCATGCTGTTCCTGCTGGTGGTGCTGTTGACGGCGATCCGCTTCGGCCGCGCGCCGGCGGTTACCGCCACCTGCGTCGGCGTAGCCGCCTTCGACTTCTTCTTCGTGCCGCCGCGCTTCGATTTCGCCGTCACCGACGTCCAGTACCTGGTAACCTTCGGTGTGATGCTGGCGGTGGGCCTGATCAGCGGCCACCTGGCCGCCGGCCTGCGCTTCCAGGCGCGCGCCGCCGTCGAGCGCGAGCGGCGGGTGCGCGCGCTGTACGAGTTCGCACGCGAACTGTCCGGCGTGCTGGCGGCCTCGCAGGTGTTCGAATCGAGCCGCGCCGTGATCCAGAACGCCTTCGGCGCGCATGCCACCCTCCTGCTGCCGGATGCCGAAGGGCGGCTCGGCATGCCGCCGGCGGACGATGGCGGCCCAGCCGCACCGCTGCCAGCCAACGTCGATCCGGGCGTGGCGCAGTGGGCCTTCGACCACGCGCAGCCGGCCGGTCTCGGCACCGACACCTTGCCGGCCAGCCCATTGTTCTACCTGCCGCTGGTGGCGCCGATGGGCACCCGCGGCGTACTGGCGATCGCGCCGGAAGGCGGGCGCTGGGTGCTGGCGCCCGAGCAGCGCCGCCAGCTCGATGCGCTGGCGGCGCTGGCCGCGATCGCGCTCGAGCGCGTGCACTACGTGGAGGTGGCACAGGCCGCGCTGGTGAACATGGAATCCGAGCGCCTGCGCAATTCGCTGCTGGCGGCACTGTCGCACGACCTGCGCACGCCGTTGACGGCCCTGGTCGGGCTGTCGGAATCGCTGCTGCGGGGCGAGGCGCTGGCGGGCGAGCCACGGATGCTGGCGCAGTCGCTGCACGACGAGGCGGTGCGCATGGGCACCCTGGTCGCCAACCTGCTCGACATGGCGCGCATCGAGAGCGGGGAAGTGCGCTTCAACCTGGAATGGCAGGCGCTGGAAGAGGTGGTCGGCAGTGCGCTGCGCGCCTGCGGCGCCGCCTTGCGCGATCACACGGTCACGGTGCGTTTGCAGCAAGATCTACCCCTGGTCAGATTCGACGCGGTGCTGATCGAGCGGGTGCTGTGCAACCTGGTCGAGAATGCCGCAAAATATACGCCAGATGGCGCGCGCATCGAGATCGCAGCGGGCCGGCGCGGCGCCTGGATCGACGTCACGGTCTACGACGACGGTCCGGGCCTCCGCCCCGGCAGCGAAGAAGCGATCTTCGAGAAATTCACGCGCGGCGAACGCGAGTCGGCCTTGCCCGGCGTGGGTCTTGGCCTGGCGATCTGCCGCGCGATCGTCGAGGCGCACGGCGGCACGATCCGGGCCTGCGATTCGCCGCTGGGCGGCGCCGGCTTCGTGTTCTCGCTGCCGGCCGGGACGCCGCCACTACTCGACATGCCTTCGATGGAAAGAGACGATGACTGATGCTCCCTGCGCCTTGCTGGTCGAGGACGAACCGCATATCCGCCGCTTCGTGCGCGCCGCCCTGGAGCAGGAAGGCTGGCAGGTGCACGAGTCGGTGAGCATGGGGCGCGGCCTGATCGACGCCGGCACGCGCCGGCCCGACCTGGTGGTGCTTGACCTGGGCCTGCCCGACGGCGACGGCATCGATTTCATCCAGGACGTGCGCAAATGGTCGTCGGTGCCGATCATCGTGCTGTCGGCGCGCGTGGCCGAGGGAGAGAAGATCCGCGCGCTCGACGCTGGCGCCGACGACTATCTGACCAAGCCCTTCGGCACCGGCGAACTGCTGGCGCGCGTGCGCGCCACCTTGCGCCGCCAGCGCCAGGGCGGCACGGGCGGCGACGGTACGATCCAGTTCGGCGACGTGACCGTCGACCCGCAAGCGCGCGCGGTCACCCGCAACGGCGAGCACCTGCACCTGACCCCAACGGAGTATCGCCTGTTGTCGGTGCTGGCCGCCAACGCCGGCCGGGTGATGACCAATCCCCAGCTGCTGCGCGCGGTATGGGGACCCGGCCATGCCGAGAGCGGCCACTACCTGCGCATCTACATGGGCCACCTGCGCCACAAGCTCGAAGCCGACCCGGCCCAGCCGCGGCATTTGCTGACCGAGACGGGCGTTGGTTACCGGCTCTGGCTCGGATAATCACCTTCATTTCGCAGTCCATTTCAGACTTGGCGATGCGGATGCGATAGAGTTCACTATCAGGACTATCTTCAAGGGGGGGAGAATGCGCATGTACAATCCGCCACACCCAGGCAAGGTGATCAAGGAATATTTGGGTGATGTCACCGTGAAAGAGGCGGCCGCCAAGATAGGTGTGAACCGAGTCATGCTTCAGCGGGTCGTGAGCGGTGCAGCACGGGTTTCCCCGGACATGGCTTTTCGCCTCGCCGCCGCGTTCGGGACGAGCCCGGAATTATGGTATGGCATGCAGGTGCAGTATGACCTGGACGCGGCCAGCAAAGTCGAGCGTCCACGCATCGAACGCATCACAGCCTGAGGATTGCCCGTCATTCTACGGGCACCTTCATTCCTTTATGGGGAGACAGTCGCGGACAGGCCGTGACCGCCAACCGGCTCGGTCTCGAACCGCTCGCCGAAACCGGCGATCAGCGGCCGGCCCTTGGCGATGGCGGCCTGCACCGACGGCAGCGATAGCGAGGCCTTGTGGCTGGCCTGGTCTTTCCAGGTCTCGGTGATCCAGATGGCGTCCGCATCCTGCGCGTCCTTTGCGATCACGTAGGCCAGGCAGCCGGGCATGCCGGCGGTGCCGTCCAGCAGGATGGCGATGAGTGCGTCGCGCTGGCCAGGTTGGGCGCGCATTTTTCCGATCAATCCGTACATCCGGGGTTTCTCCGTGGTGGTCGTGGTGGGGGCGGCGTGTGCGCCGGCCAGGGGCATGGCGGCCAAGGCGCCGATGGCGGTGCGTCGTGATATGGGCATGCCTGCTTCCTTCGGGCGTCATTCCTGCGTGACTGACAGTATAAGGCTGTGTTGGTTTAAGATGGTCTTTTTCACCACACCGTCACGGAACCTCGATGCGACTTCATCCCCTTGCCCTGGCCGCCAGCGCCGTCGTCCTCACCCTGTCACAGGCAGCGCATGCCCAGCAGCCGTCCGCCATCTCGGAAACCGCGCTGCGCGCGCACCTGTCGTTCCTGGCCGATGACCTGCTCGAAGGCCGCGGCACCGGCCAGCGCGGCGGCGACCTGACGGTGCGCTACCTCGAAACCCAGGCCGCCCTGATCGGCCTGAAGCAGATCCCGGGCGGCGGCTATCGCCAGAAGGTCGAGATCGAAGGCAGCAAGCTGGTCGAGGGCAGCGCCACCTTCACTGCCGGCGGCAAGACCATCAAGCCGGAACTCGGCAAGGGCATCGTGATGGGCACCAGGAGCGGCAAGGAGAGCGTGGCCTTCGACGCGCCGCTGGTCTTCGTCGGCTACGGCGCCGCCGCGCCGGAAGAAAACTGGGACGACTACAAGGGCCTGGACGCCAAGGGCAAGATCCTCGTCATGATGGTCGACGATCCGCAGCCCACCGCCGAGGAACCGAAACGCTTCGCCGGCAAGGCCTACACCTGGTACGGCCGCTGGGTCTATAAATTCGAGGAAGCCGCGCGCCGCGGCGCCGCTGGCGTGCTGCTGATCCACACCACGCCATCCGCCTCGTACCCGTGGAGCGTGCCGGCCAACGGCTTCGGCAACGAGCGCTTCGGCCTCAAGGGCAACGGCAATCCGATGGAAGGCTGGCTGCACGAAGACACCGCGCGCGAACTGTTCGCCGCCGGCGGTCATGACCTGGACCAGCTGCGCGCCCAGGCCGAGCGGCGCGATTTCCGCCCGGTCGACCTGAAGGTGGCAGGCAAGGTCGCGCTGCGCTCGACCATCCGCCCGGTCGAACAGTTCAACGTGGTCGGCATCGTGCCCGGCAGCGACCCGAAGCTGAAGGAGCAGGCCGTGGTCTATTCCTCGCACTGGGATCACATGGGCATGATCGACGCCAAGCCCGGCGACGATCCAAAGGCCGACCGCATCTACAACGGCGCGATCGACAACGCCTCGGGCACCGCCGCACTGCTGGCGATGGCGGCCGAAGCCGTCAAGAAGCCGGCCAAGCGCACCCAGATCTTCCTGTGGCCGGCGGCCGAAGAGCAGGGGCTGCTGGGCGCCGCCGCCTATGTCGCCAAGCCGGTGTGGCCGCTGGCGCAGACCGCCGCTGACCTGAACCTGGACAGCCTGAACTTCGTGGGTCGCACCAAGGACATCGGCGTGGCCGGCGCCGAGCGCAGCTCGCTGTATGAGACCTCGCAACAGGTGGCGAAATCGATGGGCCTGAAGATCGCGCCGGCCGTTCCCGACCTGTCGGGCGCCTACTTCCGCGCCGACCACTTCGCCTTCGCGAAGGCGGGCGTCCCGGCCTTCAACGTCGGCTCGGCCGTGTTCTCGGGCGACGGCCACTTCGAGTTCGAGCACCACCAGCACGAGTCGAGCACCAACATCAAGGGCTTCAAGGCGCACTACCACCAGGTCAGCGACGAATACCGTCCGGAATGGGACCTGTCGGGCATGGTGCAGCAGGCCCAGTTCACGCTCAACCTCGGCTACGCCGTCGCCAATGCGCCGACCATGCCGACCTGGAAGAAGGGCGAAGCCTTCGGCAGCGTGAAGCGCTGAGGTGAAGCGCTGATCTAGGTCTCTGCGCCGCCGCTGGCGGCGTTGACCACGCTGGCCGCCGCCAGGATGCGTTCCAGCTCGACCATGTCGACCGGCTTCACCAGGTGATGGTCGAAGCCGGCGTTGCGGCTGGCCTCGCGGTCCTGGGCCTGGCCGTAGCCGGTGACCGCCACCAGCAGCGCCCGGGCGGTGGCTGGTTGCGCGCGCAGCCGGCGCGCCAGTTCGTGACCGTCCATGCCGGGCAGGCCGATGTCGAGCAGGCAGGCGTCGGGTACGAAGGCCTCGGCGCGCGCCAGCGCCGCGAACGGGTCGTGCTCGACCGCGACTTCATGGCCGGCGGCGCCAACGTACATCGCCAGCACCTGGGCCGCGTCGACGTTGTCGTCCACCACCAACACCTTCAGCGCGCGCGCCGTTGCCGCCTGCGCCGCGTCGAACCCGGCGCCGGGCGCGCCCACGCTGCGCTCGGCGCAGCGCGGCAGGGTCACCGTGAAGGTGCTGCCCTGGCCCTGGCCGGGGCTCTCCACCGCCACGCTGCCGCCGTGCAGCAGGACCAGGCTGCGCACCAGCGCCAGCCCGATGCCCAGGCCGCCCTGGGTGCGGTCCGGCGTGCGTTCGCCCTGCACGAACATCTCGAAAGCGCGTTCCAGTTCGTGCGGCAGCATGCCGATGCCGTTGTCGGCAACCACGATGCGCAAGGTTTTCTCGTCGAGTTCGAGCGCCACCTTCACCTCGCCTGACGCCGGGGTGAACTTGACCGCGTTGTGCAGCAGGTTGCCGACCACCTGCACCAGGCGCTTGCGGTCGCCCATTACCCAGGCCGGAGCCGGCAGCAATCCCTTCTGCAGATGGTGGCGCTTCTGGCGCAGCGGTTCGCCCACCTGTTCCAGCGCCTCCAGCACCACCTCGTTGATGTCGATGCGGTCCTTGGACAAGGCCACCAGGCCGCGCGTCACGCGCGATACGTCCAGCAGGTCGTCGACCAGGCCGGCCATGTGGCGCGCCTGGCGCGCGATGATCGCGCTGATCTGGCGCGTGCGCGCCGGATCCAGGTTGTCCTGGCCCAGCAGTTGGGCGCCGGAGGCGATCGGGGCCAGCGGGTTTCTCAGCTCGTGCGCCAGCATGGCCAGGAATTCGTTCTTGCGGCGGTCGGCTTCGCGCAAGCCTTCCTCGGCGTTGACGCGGTCGGTGACGTCCTGGATGGTGCCGCGCACCGCTGTCACCCGGCCCTCGGCATCCTGTACCGCTTCGCAGTGCATGTCGATCCAGATGCGGTGGCCTTCGCCGTGCAGCACCTGCAGCTGCAGGCGGCCATTGCCGCCGTCGCGCGCCAGTTCGCGCAGCAGGGCGTCGACTTTTTCCCACGATTCCTCGGGCAGCAGGGTGCCGCGCTGCTGCGCGTAGGGCGACAGCTCGCGCCCGTAGATATAGGGCACCGATTCGGAGGTCTCGACCGCGCCGGTGGCCAGCGTCAGATGCCAGGTGCCGAAGCGCGCCATGCGGTGAGCGTCGCGCAGCTCGGCTTCCTTGACCGCCAGCGCCTGGGCGCGCTCGCCCAGCAGGCGCGATGCGGCGCCGATCGCCTCGGCCACCTCGGCGGTCTCCCTGACGTAGGTCTGGGTGAAGCGCGGCGGATCCTCGCCCTTGCCCAGCGCCACTGCCGGCGCCGTCAGGCCCTGGACCGAACGTGCCAGCCGGCCGCCGATCTGCCAGGCCAGCCACAGGCCGATCGCGAACAGCAGGGTGACGCCGATCAGGAGCGCCGCCAGCGGCTCGAACAGCGCCTGGTTCAGGTGCGCACGCGGCACGCCGACGCCGACATGCCAGCCGCTCAGTTCCGACCGCGCATAGAAGGTCCTCAGCTCGGCGCCTTCCTGCGAGATCGACCTGGTCGCACCTTCGCTGGAACGCATCATCGCGTTGTACAGCGGGGCCGTGACGCGCCGGCCGACGAACAACTCGGGACTGAGGTTGCGCGCGAAAATGACGCCGCCGCGGTCGAACACAGAAGCGCGGGCGCCCTCGGGCACCGACTTGGGTGTCAGCATGTCGTTGAAATAATCCGGGCGAATCCGGATGCTGAGCACGTAGGCGACGCGCCCGTTCACCATGACCGGCACGTCGATGCTGGCTGCGGGCCGCTTCGTCAGGTGGCTGATGAACAGGTTCGAGATGGCGGGGCGACCGCTCGCGAACACCTCGGCCAGTTGTGCGGATGAATCGAGCGGCAGCGCGGCGCCGTACGGCACGGCAGTATTGAGCAGCTGCTGGCCACGGACATCGCGCAGGACGGCGGCCATGCCCGTGCCGGCCAGCCCCAGCGCCTCGCGCGCCTGGAGGTGGACGCGCTCGAAATCCCCGGCCGCCATCGCATCGAGCGTGGACAGCGTCTGGGCGATCGCCTGGGCGCGCAGCATCTTGCTATCGAGCGTGGAGACCAGCGCGCGCACCGTATGCATGATGTTGCGTTCGTACTGGGCGCTACTCTTGCGATATTGATCGATGAACAATAGCGACGCGCCGACCACCCCTGGCAGCAGGGTCGCCAGGACGAGCCAGAGCAGGTAGGCCCGAAGCGGCCTGCGGGTCATGGTGGATGAGGCGCCAGTCACATTGCTTTCCAGAACGTTTGAACCGGCGATTCTACGCGCAATCGTGCCGGCGCACACCCGGCTTTGCGGTAGCGTGTGGCGGGCGCCACGCTAGCTTGCAAGGGAATGGCGGCGGCCGCCGCCAATCATGGGCGGCTGCGGGTGAACAGCGTCTTGTAATAGATCGCCGTCGCATGCCAGCGCCCGTTCGGGGTGCAGGCATATTCGGGCAGCTCGCCGACCCGCTGGTATCCGCTCTTGCGGTACAGCTGCTCGGCCTCGGAGCCGGCCGCCGTGTCGAGGAACAGCAAGCCGCGGCGCAGCGCCAGGGCCTCGATCTCGAGCGCCTGCATCAGGGCGGTGCCGATGCCCTGGCGGCGCTCGGTGCAGTGCACCAGCAGCTTCTGCACCTCGGCGCGGTTATTCCCATTCGGTTTCAGGCACAGGTCGAGCTGGGCGCTGCCGACCAGCTGGCCATCGCGCTCGGCGGCCAGCAGCACGCGCCGCCCGGTGCCGACTTCATCTGCCACGTCCTGCCAGTAGGCGTCGATCTGATCCTGGTCGAGCCCGTTGAGAAAGCCCAGCGAATGGCCATCGGCAACGGCGTCGAGCAACAGCGTGGCCAGTTGCGGCCGGCGTTCGGCGATGGCGCGCGGGTCGAGTCGGCGGATGATCATGAGGTGCTCCTGGTGGGTGGACGGGGCGCCGGTTGCGGGCGCTGTGAGTTGATATTTCCTAAGCACAATGTATGCCAGCCGCCGGCCGAGGACCTCGTATGATCGGGTCAAATCCGTTGCAGCTACGCCATAGTTAAATCAAGAATTCGACGAAATTTTACAGTTGTTAACACTTGTCCATCGACAGCCGAAAACGAAACCGGTAACGTTTTTCCTTTGGGAAATTCAGTAAAACCAGCCAACCGGATCATGGATGACGATATGGAAACGAGCAACGACAACGAAGTGCTGTCTTTCCGCCTTGGAAAGGAAGAATACGCGATCAGCATCCTGAAGGTGCAGGAGATCCGCGGCTACGAAGCCCCGACCCGCCTGGCCAGCGCGCCGGACTACCTGAAGGGCATCATCAATCTGCGCGGCGCCATCGTTCCGATCGTCGACATGCGCCTGAAGTTCGGCATCGGCGCGGCGGTGTATGACGCCTTCACGGTGGTGATCATCCTGAACATCGAGCATCACGTGATCGGCATGGTGGTCGACAGCGTCTCGGACGTGGTGACCCTGACCCCGGATCAGGTAAGGCCCGCCCCCGAGATGCAGGCCACGCTGGATGGCAATTGCCTGCTCGGCCTGGGCACCGTGGACGAGCGGATGCTGATCCTGCTCGATATCGACAAACTGATGCAGTCCGATGAGCTCGGACTGGTGGCGGCACTGCCGCGTGCGGCTTGAGAGAGAAACCGATATGAAACTTGCAAACCTGAATATCGGAAAACGGCTCGCCCTGGGCTATGGCGTGATCTGCGCCATGCTGGTGGTGATGATCGTGATGAGCAATGCGATGCTGGGCCGGATCAATGCCGGCACCGACGAGATCGTCCACGGCCGGATGCCGCGCATCGCGCTGACCAACCAGATGCAGGCCGAGGTCAACGACATCGCGATCGCACTACGCAATATGCTATTGAGCAGCGACGCGGCCGACCATGCGCGCCAGGTGGACGCCATCATGACGTCGCGCAAGGCGATCGACGACATCCTGGTTCAGATGAGCGATGCGCTGGCCAACCCGAAAGCGGTCGAACTGCTCGCACAGATGAGCAAGGAAGCCACGCTGTACAAGACGGGCCAGGATGCGATGATCAAGCACATCGCCGCCGGCGACACGGAGGCGGCGCACGCGCTGCTGTCGGACGACCTGCGCCCGCTGCTGCGGCGGCTCAAGCAGGCGACCGGCGAGCAGATCGCGCTGCAGAACGAGATCGCCAACCAGGCGGCGCTCGAGGCCGAAGCCACCTACCGCAGCACCAGCCTGCTGATGTGGGGCCTGGGCGGTGGCGCCCTGGTGCTGGCGGCCCTGGTGGCATGGTGGATTACCCGCTCGATCACACAACCCCTGGGTCGTGCGCTGGACGTGGCCAATACCGTCGCCGCCGGCGACCTCACCAGCCGCATCGAGGTCACCAGCCGCGACGAGACGGGCCAGCTGCTGCAGGCCCTCAAGACCATGAACGAGAGCCTGGCGCGCACCGTCGGCACCGTGCGCGTGGGCACCGACACCATCGCCGTGGCCGCCGGCCAGGTGGCGGTGGGCAGCCAGGACTTGTCGAGCCGCACCGAGCAGCAGGCTTCGGCGCTGGAAGAAGCGGCATCCTCGATGGAAGAGCTGACCTCGACCGTGCGCCAGAACGCCGACAACGCGCGCCAGGCCAATGTGCTGGCCGACGCCGCATCGAATGTGGCGGCGCGCGGCGGCGCCGTGATCGCGCAGGTGGTAGGCACCATGGACGCGATCAACGCCTCCTCGAGCAAGATCACTGACATCATCGGCGTCATCGACGGCATCGCCTTCCAGACCAATATCCTGGCGCTGAACGCGGCGGTCGAAGCGGCCAGGGCCGGCGAGCAGGGCAGGGGCTTTGCCGTGGTGGCGAGCGAGGTGCGCAACCTGGCCCAGCGCTCGGCGGCGGCGGCCAGGGAAATCAAGGGCCTGATCGGCGACTCCAGCGGCAAGGTGGCCGACGGCAGCCGCCTGGTGGCCGAAGCGGGCGCCACGATGGTGGAGATCGTCGACAGCGTGCGCCGCGTGACGGACATCATGGGCGAGATCAGCTCCGCCAGCCTGGAGCAGACCGAGGGCATCGAGCAGATCAACGTGGCGGTGGCGCAGATGGACGAAGGCACGCAGCAGAACGCGGCCCTGGTCGAGGAAGCGGCGGCCGCGGCGGCGGCGCTGCGCGAGCAGTCGACCCGGCTGGCGCAGGCGGTGTCGGTGTTCCGGATCGACGGCGAGCAGATGCTGGCGGCGTCGACCGCTTCGGTGGACGTGGTGCGGGCCGCGGTTCCGGCCCCAGTGCGCCCGGTGCTGGTGGCGAGCAGCTCCAAGCCTGCCACGCGCCCGGCTGCGGCGCGATCGAAAGTCACGGCGGATGCGGGTGACTGGGAAGAGTTTTAATTTTCAGAGCGTAATCACCTCGGCAGGCTGCGGCCTGCCTTTTTCGATCGCGGGCTTCGACCCATTAAAAGCTCGCTTTCCGTCTACAACCACCGTATTTGCAGGCGCATCACCCACAGGGACGCCAGATGGCGGAACTCCAGCCCGATCACCGGTGTCTGATGCTAAGTATGGTGGCAATGAAGCACGCCATCGGATGACTCATCTTTACCGCGAAAACCAAGCAACAGAGCTCGGAGATGTTAGAGGTGCATGGTATGCGATCAGCAACGAGTTGGTATATGCAACACGGCCCGCCACCGACGCTCTTGCAGCGACAACGGCGCTACCCGTGGCGAGTCTGGCGGTAACGTCAGACACTGCTGCCGATATTTGTCGGCAGGAGGCGGGAAAGTTAGGCCTGTCAGATACGAACACGGTCAACAGAACGGTTCGGGGCAGGAAGGCGACGCTGAGCATATGCTCACGTCCGTGATAGCAGTGGGAAGAGTTCTGAACTCAAGGAACTGAACGTCTGACGGCAAGCTTAGCTTGCCGTCTTTTTTTTATCTTTGACATTATCGATTGTCAAAACCTTGCATATCGTCCAGAAAACATGACGATCAGGCCAATACTCCCGTTTTGTTAGCGTGCACACATCGTCATAGTTCGAACCAGAACTTACTCTAATTTCCGATTTGCAATATCTATTATCAGAACGGAAATGAGGAGAACGACCATGAAGTTAGCAAACCTGAGTATCGGCAAGCGCCTGGCGCTGGGTTTCGGCGCCGTCGGCCTGATGCTGGTGCTGATCAGCGCCCTGAGCAACGCTTCCATCCTGCGCCTGAACAACGGCACCAAGGAGATCGTCGAACACCGCATCCCGGCCATCGAGATGAGCAACCGGATCGAGGCCCAGATCAGCACCATCGCCATTGCCCTGCGCAATATGATGCTCAACGACGATCCCGCCGACCGCCAGCGTCAGGTCCAGGCGATCGAGGATGCGCGCAAGGTGATGACCGCGACCCTGGCCGAGATCGAGCCGACCCTGATGGCGCATGCCGAATCGATCGGCATCCTGCGCCGCATGGAAACGGCCAGCGCCAGCTACCTGGCCGGCGCCGACCAGCTGGTCAAGCTGATCCAGGCGGGCGAGGACGCGCAGGCCAGGGCTTATCTGGTCAATGAGCTGCGTCCGCGCCTGGGTGCCCTGCAGGAGGCCACCGGCGCCGAGCTGGCGCTGCAGAAGCAGTTCAGCGCAGCGGCGGCGCAGGACGCGGCCGCGACCTACGGCAGCACCATCCGCCAGACCTGGGGCCTGGGCTTGTTCGCGCTGGCGCTGGCCGCGGGCATCGCCTTCTGGATCACGCGCTCGATCACGCGTCCACTCGGACGTGCGCTGGACGTGGCCAATACCGTCGCCGCCGGCGACCTCACCAGCCGCATCGACGTCACCACCCGCGACGAAACGGGCCAGCTGCTGCAGGCCCTGAAGACCATGAACGAAAGCCTGGCGCGCACCGTCGGCGCCGTGCGCGCCGGCACCGACACCATCGCGGTGGCGGCCGAGCAGGTCGCCGCCGGCAGCCTGGATCTGTCGAGCCGCACCGAGCAGCAGGCCGGCGCGCTGGAAGAAACCGCGTCGTCGATGGAAGAGCTGACCTCGACCGTGCGCCAGAACGCCGACAATGCGCGCCAGGCCAACACGCTGGCCGAATCGGCGTCCGGCGTGGCCGCGCGCGGCGGTGAAGTCATCCACCAGGTGGTCGACACGATGGACGAGATCCAGGCGTCTTCCAGCAAGATCAGCGACATCATCGGCGTCATCGACGGCATCGCCTTCCAGACCAATATCCTGGCGCTGAACGCGGCCGTGGAGGCGGCCAGGGCCGGCGAGCAGGGACGTGGCTTCGCGGTGGTGGCGACCGAGGTGCGCAACCTGGCCCAGCGCTCGGCGGCGGCGGCCAAGGAAATCAAGGTGCTCATCGGCGACTCGAGCGACAAGGTGGCCAATGGCAGCCGGCTGGTGGCCCAGGCCGGCGCCACGATGGAGGAGATCGTCGACAGCGTGCGCCGCGTGACGGACATCATGGCCGAGATCAGCGCGGCCAGCCTGGAGCAGACCGCCGGCATCGAACAGATCAACGGGGCGGTGGCGCAGATGGACGAAGGCACGCAGCAGAACGCGGCCCTGGTCGAGGAAACCGCCGCCGCGTCGAATGCGATGCAGGAGCAGGCGGCCAGGCTGGCGCAGGCGGTGGCGGTATTCCGGATCGCCGCGGTCCAGGCCTCCGAGGCGCCAAGGGCCGTGGTCCAGGCGCGGGTGTCCAGGCGCCCGGCGGTTGCCGGTCCTGCGGCGGCGCCGGCATTCTGAACAAATGGCGCTGTCATCGTTAGATATGGATGAGCATTGAACTGCTGAGCTGACCCGCGGTCCAATCCTGATCGTCATCGATCGGGAGCGTACGATGAAAGCGCCGAAGTTTGCGAAACCGTTCGCCCAGCTGCCTCAACTGAACCAGCCGCAGCGTCATCAGGTCGTCGCCGCCCTGCATCCGGCAGCCGGACTCGACCGGGTGGTCGCCCTTATCGGCGAGATCCGGTCAAAGGGGCGCTGCTGCCCCGATTGCGGCTGCGAGCGTTGTCACCGGCACGGTCAGGCCAACGACCTGCAACGTTATCGCTGCTGCGCGTGCGGCCGCACCTTCAACGACCTGACGGGTACGACGCTGGCGCGGCTCAGGCACAAGGGCAAGTGGCTTGATTATCTGGACACGGTGCTCGATTCGCGCACGGTCCGCTCTGCGGCCAAGCGTGTCGGCGTGCACCCCAACACGACCTTTCGCTGGCGCCACCGCTTTCTCGACCGGGTCAAAGACGATCGGCCTCTACGCCTGGTCGGCATTGTCGAGGCCGACGAAATGTTCCTGCTCGAATCGCGGAAGGGGGCACGCAAGCTCGATCGCCGGCCGCGCAAGCGTGGCGGCAGGGCCGCCTTGCGCGGCATTTCGCATCACCTCGACTGCATCCTGGTGGCCCGCGACCGCAGCGGCCAGACCATCGACGCCGTGACCGGACGCGGCGCCTTGAAGGTAGCCCAGTTGGTCAAGCACTTGCTGCCGAAGCTCGATCCCCAGGCGTTGCTGGTCACCGACGCCAACGCAGCCTACCCCGCCTTCGCCCGTACCCATGGCATTGCCCACCATGCCGTCAATCTCAGCGCCGGCGAACGCGTCCGCAACGGCGCCGAAGGCGCCATCCACGTTCAAAATGTGAACGCCTATCACCGGCGTTTCAAGGAGTGGCTGGCGCGCTTCCATGGCGTGGCGTCACGCTGGTTATCCAACTACCTGGGCTGGCATTGGGCGCTCGATTGCGGGCGAGTCACTTCTGTCGAGCAATTGCTGCGTATTGCATTCAGAGTCATCAACAGATAACGGTGACAGCGCCGAACAAATCGAACGGCCAAAAAAAAGACGGCAAGCCGCAAGGCTTGCCGTCTTTTTTTTGCGCTTCGCACCGGGTGACGAGCACCCGGCGAGATGCGGCGTTGCTTAGAACGAGTGACGCAGGCCGACGTTGTAGACCTGTGGGTCCGCGCCGAAGGCGGTTGCAGGCAGGGCGATCGCGTTGCCCGAACCGGCCAGCGTGAACACGCCGGTGCTGTTGTTGCGCAGCTTGGCGTACGAAGCGTACACGTTGGTGCGCTTCGACAGGGTGTAGGTGTAGGCCAGGGTGACTGCCTTGCCTTCAGCATCGCCCAGTTCCTGCTCTTGCTGCTGGTAGTTCAGGTAGACGCGGCTGGCGCCGAAGCCGTACGACACACCGGCGTTCATCTGCTCGTACTTGTTGTCGATGCGGTTAGCGAATTCAGGATCGGCTGCCATGTAGCCGCCGCGCACTTCGAAGTTGCCGAATTTGTAGCCCAGGCCCAGGTTGTATTCCTTGCTGTCGCCCGATGGCAGGTCTTCACGGTTCTGGTAACCAGCGCCGATGTAGAAGCCCGCGTTCGCGTATTCCAGCGCCACGCCGGTGATGTCGCCGGTGTCTTGCAGGGCGGTTTCGTTACGCTCGCCCGCGCCGTAGGCTGCGCGCAGGGTGAAGCCGTTCAGGGCGTTGCTCTGGTAGTTGACCGAGTTGTCCAGGCGGCGGGTCAGGCGGTTGGCGCCGAAGGCTGCCAGGTTCGAGCCGTAGAAGCCCTGGCCCAGGGTGTCCGATGCGCTGGCGACGGCGGCGATCGGGCCGTATTCACGGCCGACGGTCACGGTGCCGAAGGCGCCTTGCAGGCCGACGACAGCGCGGCGGTCGAACACGCGCGAGTTGGTCGCGCCGGTATCGGCGGCGACAGCTGCCTCGATGTTGAACAGTGCTTTCAGGCCATTGCCCAGGTCTTCGGTACCGCGGAAGCCGATACGGCTTGCCGACTGGGTGCCCGACGACACGACGGTGCGGCTGCTTTCGCCTGGCGCATCGGTGTTTTCGACGCCGATCGACGCGTCGATCAGGCCGTACATGGTGACGCTGGTTTGTGCTTGGGCGACCAGTGGCAGTGCCGACACGAGGGCGATGGCAAGAATTTTGTGCTTCATGGATGTCTCTCCAGTGTATGTTTGTGAAATAGCCTATTTATGATGACATGCCAGACGGACATTTGTCATCGGTCGACGTCCAATCGGAACGGGGTCGAAACTCCCAATTGACAAGCGCAAATCGCCTCTGTGTGACAGCGTTTTCATAGGAGAACCCTGTGTTGGCGGGGTTTCCGCGAGATGCGTAAAGGCCTGAACGGCACGCCTGAATTATTGCCCAACGTTAACTTATTGCGTTGCAATAACGCCACATATTCGTTCTTGACATCTGTTGCAGTGCGCAATAACGGTGCGAGCCCATGCGTGCTGGTCGAACGCGGCAGCGGCCGGCGATGCGCGCCTGGACACACTCTTCGCCGTTGCCGAACACAAATTGACGTTCCCCATATTTGGCATCGCACTATGCATATGCGTTTTTTGCACCGCAGCGGTGCATCGCCGCCAGGCTCGCCGGCGCGTTTTCGCGCCCGGGACTTGACAGGCGCTTCGATACATAAATCGGTATCGGAGCGCCAGAAAAATTGATTGGAACGTTCTCGAGGCGCCGCCTACCATCATTGTCGAGCAGCACATAAATACAGCCGGATACCGGCATATAACGACAAAGGAGACATATGAAACGGTATGCACCGGGCTTCGTCACGCCCGTACTTTCCCCCGCCTCTCGCTCTTCCCGCCGCTGCTCCAGCGTGCACACACTGCGCGCCACGGTTGCAGCCCTTGCCGGCGCCGGCTTGCTGAGCGCCGCCACCGTGGGCGCCCAGGAAACCGCCGCCGCCGACACCAGCGCGAGCACGCCGTCGAACGCTGGCAACAACGCCGCGGAAGACCGCAGCGCCGTGGTGACGGTGACCGGCACCCGCCAGGCCGCCCAGAGCGCCCAGGCCATCAAGCGCAATGCCGAGCAGCTGCTCGACTCCATCGTGGCCGACGATATCGGCAAGTTCCCCGACAAGAACGTGGCCGAGATCCTGGGCCGGGTGCCGGGCGTGCAGGTGATCCGCCAGAACGGCGAAGCCGGCAACGTCGTCATTCGTGGCCTGGGCGGCATCGTCACCCTGTACAACGGCCGCGAGATGTTCACCGCCGCCGGCCGCAGCCTGTTTCTGGCCGACGTGCCGGTGGCGATGCTGCAGCGGGTGGATGTCTATAAATCGCAAGGCGCCGACATGGTCGAAGGCGGCACCTCGGGCGTGATCGACGTGCGCACCAACCGGCCGTTCGACTTCAAGGGATCCCAGGCCGCCTTCAATGTGCGCGGCGAGCACCGCGACAAGGCCGACAAGGTCGACCCCAACGTCTCGGGCCTGCTGTCGAACCGCTGGAAGACCGGCATCGGCGAGATCGGCGTGCTGGGCGGCCTGTCTTACCAACGTGGCCGCTACCACGACGAAACCGCCTTCGTGGGCGAGCCGCGCACCCTCGACAGCGGCGTGGTCGGCGCGCCGTCGATGGGCCGGGTGATGACGGGCGGCGACCGCGAACGCCTGGCCGGCAACCTGTCGCTCCAGTGGCGGCCGACGCAAGACCTCGAGGTCTATGCCGAGAGCTTCTCGACCAGGATCGAGCACGATTCGCAGAGCATCTTCTTCGTGGGCGACCTGCCGATCAATAACCCGGGGTCGACGGTCACCACCATGCCCGGCTCGAACTACCTGGGTTCGATCAGCCACCCGGGCGTGAATACCTTCACCCTGAGCTCGACCCAGGCGCGGCGCGAGGTCGCCGAGACCCACCAGGCGGCGGTCGGCGCGATCTGGAAGGCGATGCCCGGCGTGCGCGTGAGCACCGAACTGGTTCGCACGATCAGCAAGCACGGCATGAAGAACCCGATCCTGGACACCGTGATGGACCGCTCCAAGGCCATCCACGCCGAGGTGCGCGACGGCGGCGGCTACCTCGAGTACCCGGGCACCGATATGACGGACCCCGCCAACTGGACCATGTTCGCCCTGTTCGACAACCACAACCGCTCGCGCGGCGCCGCCAACGACTGGCGCGGCGACGTGGCCTGGACCCCGGAGAACGACGGCTTCTTCAGGGAACTGAGCGCCGGCCTGCGCTACGCCGAACGCGACGCCACCTTTGTCCACGAGCTCAATGGCCACTCGCCGGCTCCCAATCTGTGGTCGCCCAATGCCGTCAAGGTGACCGACTTCCCGGGCCTGAATTGCACCAGCCCCAAGACCGGCGGCAACTACGGCATGAACCAGTTCTACGCGCCGTGCATGGATTACCTGCTGGATCACACCGGCGACATCCGCCAGGCGATCCGCGGTGATCGCGATCCGCGGCCGGACAATCCGCAATCGTTCTACGCCGACCGCGAAAAGACCAGCGCCATCTACCTCAAGGCCAATTTCGGCTTCGACGCCTGGTCGCTGCCGATCGACGGCACTGCCGGCCTGCGCTACGTGAAGACGAAGCAGCGTGTCGAAGGCTTCTCGGCGCTCGAGGGCGTGGTGTCGCCGACCACGGTCTCGTCCACCACCAGCGACGTGCTCCCGAGCCTGTCGATGCGGGCCCATTTTCGCCAGGACCTGATCGGCCGCCTGTCGGCCAGCAAGGCGATCGAGCGTGCGCCGTTCGCCGACTTCAACCCGGGCCTGGCGCTGTTCCCGTCGACCACGACGACCCTGGCCACCGGCACCGCCGGCAACCCGAACCTCAAGCCGCAAGAGGCGCGCAACGTCGACCTGGCGTTGGAATGGTATTTCGCGCCGGCCGGTTCGATCACCGGCACGCTGTTCCAGCACGACTACGACAACTACCTGCGCCGCAGTGCGCGGCCCGAGGTGCACGATGGCGACACCTATAACGTCAGCCGTCCGTATAACGCGGTCGAGGGCAAGCTGAAGGGCGCCGAGCTGGCCTACCAGCAGTTCTACACCCAGCTCCCGGGCTGGCTGGGCGGGCTGGGCATGCAGGCCAATGTGACCTGGATGGACGGCGGCCTGGCCGAAGCGGACGGCACCATCAATACCTTCGCCGGCATGTCGAAGTTGTCGGCCAACCTGGTTGCCCTGTACGAGTACGGCAAGTGGTCGGCGCGCCTGGCCTACAGCTGGCGCGACAAGTTCACCGCCGAGTACAACTATCGCGCGCTGCCCTACAACATCGTCGTCGATCCGCTCAAGACCCTGGACGCGTCGGTGTCGTACAAGCTGACCGACAGCCTGACCCTGACCCTGGACGGCAGCAACCTGCTGGACCAGGCCTACCACGACTACCACAGCGTGCCGCAGCTGCCGCGCGACGTGCGCCGCTATGACCGGGTGGTGGGGCTGGCGCTCCGGTGGCGTAACTAAAGGGCGATGAACGTGCACACGCAAAAGCTCTCGACTCTCGAAAAAGTCGGTTTCGGCGCCGGCGACATGGCGCTCAATGTGGTGATCTCGTCGATGATGTTGATCATCACCTTCTTCTATACCGACATCTACGGCCTGCGCACGGCCGACCTGGCGGCGCTGTTCATCGTGGTGAAAGTCGTGGGGGCGCTGGCCGACCTGGCGATGGGGCAGGTCAACGACGCGGTGCTGACGCGCTGGGGGCGCTACCGTCCCTGGCTGCTGCTGCTCGCGCTGCCCTATGGCGTGTCGGTGTTCCTGGTATTCAGCACGCCGGCTTGGGGCTATGACGCGAAACTGCTCTGGGCCTACGCCAGCTACATCCTGATGACCCTGATGACGGCCGGCGTGGGCATCCCCTATATCTCACTGATCAGCGGCCTGACGTCCGACCCGCAGCAGCGCCTGTCGGCCAATGGCTACCGCCTGTTCTTCGCCAAGATCGGCGCCTTCATGGTGACCATCGTGGTGCCGCTCCTGGCCAATGAATGGGGTGGCGCCAACCCGGCGGCCGGCTACCAGGCCGCGATGGCGGTGATGGCGGCCGTCGGTGTCGCCCTGTTTGTCTTCTGCTTCTTCACCACCGCCGAGCGCGTGGTGCACAAGGTCGAGAAGCAGCCGCTGATGGAGCAAATCAGGGTGCTGTTGCAGAACGACCAGTGGCTGATCCTGTGCGCCGTGTGCGTGACCGGCACCATCGGCTACGTGATCCGCGGCTCGGTGGCGATCTACTACGCCAAGTACTATTTGCACGGCGACACCGCCACCGTGTCGGCGTTTCTCTCGGCCGGCGTGGCGGCGGCGATCCTGGCCATGGTGGTGTCCACCTGGACCACCAAGTTCTATTGCAAGGTCAAGCTGTTCCGCAATTCGCAGATCATGGTGGCGGTGCTCAGCCTGATGCTTTACTTCCTGGTGCAGCCCGGCGACCTGGTGTTGGCCTTCGCGCTGTACTTCCTGCTGTCGCTGGTGGTCGACCTGCATGCGCCGGTGTTCTGGTCGGCGATCGCCGAGACCATCGACTATGGCCAGGTCAAGACCGGCAAGCGCGTCTCGGGCTTCGCCTTCGGCGGCATCTCGGTGTGCCAGAAGGCCGGCATGGCCATCGCCGGCGGCATGGTCGGGGTGCTGCTCGATGTCTTCCAGTACCAGCCGAACCAGGAGCAATCGGCGCTGGCGCTGCAGGGCATCGCGCTGATGCTGTCGGTGATCCCGGGGTTCTTCCACTTCCTGATGGGGCTCCTGATGTTCAAGTACCGGATCAGCGACGACTATTACAGCACCGTCAAGGAAGACATGCGCGCCCAGGGCTACGCCGTCACATGAACCACGAATCGAGAGACCACATGCCAGAGACGATCCTGACACCACTGATCGAGCAACGCGCCGATCCCCATATCTACAAGCACGGCGACGGCTATTACTATTTCACGGCATCGGTCCCGCTGTACGACCGCATCGAGCTGCGCCGCGCCACCACCATCGACGGGCTGGCGAACGCGCCGACGGTCGACGCCTGGATCAAACCCGATACCGGCCCGTACTCCGAACTGGTATGGGCGCCCGAGCTGCATTTCAACGAGGGCGCCTGGTACTTGTATTTCGCCGCCGCCCCCAGCCGCGAGATCAGGCACCAGCTGTTCCAGCACCGCATGTACGCGATCCGCAATACGAACGCCAATCCGCTGGAAGGGGAGTGGGAATTCATGGGCCAGGTCGATACCGGCATCGACAGCTTCTGCCTGGACGCCACCACCTTCACCCACAAGGGCCGGCTGTACTACCTGTGGGCGCAGAAGGACGTCGCGATCGAAGGCAATTCGAACCTCTATATCGCGCCGATGAAGACGCCATGGCAGATCGAGGGCGAGCCGGTCCTGCTCAGCAAGCCGGAACACGACTGGGAAACCATCGGCTTTTGGGTTAATGAGGGGCCGTCGGTGTTGCGCCGCAACGGCAAGATCTTCATCAGCTATTCGGCCAGCGCCACCGACCATAATTATGCGATGGGCCTGCTGTGGGCCGACGAGGATGCCGACCTGCTCGACCCGGGGTCGTGGACCAAGTCGGCGCAGCCCGTTTTGCGGTCGTGCTACGATCACGGCGTCTATGGCCCGGGCCACAACAGCTTCACCTATGCCGAAGACGACGACACCGTCATGCTGGTCTACCATGCGCGCACCTATACCGAGATCGTCGGCGATCCGCTCTGGAATCCGGACCGCCACACCTTCGTGAAACCGCTGCGCTGGGATGAACAGGGCATGCCGGTGTTCGGCCGTCCTTCCACTTATTGATGTGTTGATTGAGGATTCGAACAACGTGCAAACCGGTATCACGCAAGCGCCATTCGGCCAGCTGCCCGACGGCAGGGCCATCACCCAGTTTACGCTGACCAATGCCAAAGGCATGGTGGCGAAGATCATCGACTATGGCGGCGTCATCACCGAGCTGCATGCGCCCGACCGCGACGGCCACTTCGCCGACGTGGTGCTGGGTTTCGACACGCTCGAACCCTATTGCACCGAAAGCCCATATATCGGCGCGCTGATCGGCCGCTACGGCAACCGCATCCGGCACGGACGCTTTACGCTCGACGGAAGCGAGGTCAAGCTGCCCGTCAATAACGGCAGCAACCACCTGCATGGCGGGCCGGATGGCTTCGACCGCGTCAAGTGGGAGGCCATGGTCGATGGCGCCAGCCTGCGCCTGCAATATCGCAGCGTCGATGGCGAGATGGGCTATCCGGGCAACCTCGATGCGACGGTCACGTATACGCTCAACGACGATAACGAGCTGGTGGTGTTGTTCCACGCCGTGACCGACAAGGCGACGCCGGTCAACCTGACCCAGCATAGCTACTTCAACCTGGCCGGCGACGGCGACATCCTCGGCCATGTGCTCTGCATCGAGGCCGACACCTTCGTGGCCATCGACGCCGAATCGATCCCCACCGGCGAACTGACGCCGGTGACGGGCACGCCATTCGACTTCCGCCTGCCGCGCGCGATCGGCGAGCGCATCGGCCAGCCGGACAAGCAGCTGCGCCATGGCGGCGGCTACGACCACAACTTCGTGCTCAACAAGCCGCAGGAGAAATCCTTGAGCCGCGCGGCGCGTGCGTACGATCCGGGTTCTGGCCGCGTGCTGGAATTGTGGACCGAGGAGCCGGGAGTGCAGTTCTACAGCGGGAACTTCCTCGACGGTTCGCTCGCGGGCAAGGGCAGGACTTACCAGCACCGCAGCGGCTTCTGCCTGGAGCCGCAGCATTTCCCGGATTCGCCGAACCAGCCGCCATTCCCGAACACGATCCTGCGTCCGGGCCAGGTGTACCAGACCGAGTCGCGCTTCCGTTTCCTGGTGGAGCCGGGCGCATGATGGACGTGCTGCTCGACGCCGGGCACGAGCTCGGCGAATGCGTGCTGTGGTGCGAGCGTACGGGCCGGCTGCTGTGGACCGACATCCCGGCCGCCACCCTGTGGTCGCATTCGCCGTCCAGCGGGCGCACCGTCAGCTGGAAGATGCCCGAGCGCCTGTGCTGTTTCGCGCTCACCGGCAGCGACGATCGCCTGCTGCTGGGGCTTGCCTCCGGCCTGGCCTTCTTCACTTTCTCGAGCGGCAAGGTCACGCGCATCGTCGACGTCGAGGCGGATAATCCATCGACGCGCCTGAACGATGGACGCTGCGACCGCCAGGGACGCTTCGTGTTCGGCATGTTCAACCAGGACGAGAATCCGAAGCGTGCGGTGGGCGGCTTCTATCGCCTGAACCTCGACCTGTCGCTGGAGTCGCTTCCACTGCCGCATGCGGCGATCGCCAACAGCATCTGCTTCAGCCCCGACGGCCGGCGCATGTATTTCGCCGACTCCCAAAAGAAGGCCATCCTGTACGCCGACTACAACCCCTGCAGCGCCGAAGTCGGGCGGGTGCACACCTTTGTCGCGGCGGATGCCGCGCCGGGCGAACCGGATGGCTCAACGGTCGATGCCGAGGGCTATCTGTGGAGCACGCGCTGGGGCGCGGGGCAGGTGATGCGCTTCGCACCGGATGGCAGGCTGGATCGGGTGGTGTCGCTCGCCGCGCCGCAGCCGAGCTGCCCGGCGTTTGGCGGGCCAGATCTATCGACCTTGTTCGTCACCAGCGCCCACGTGGGCATGACGGCGGGCGACCGGGATGCGGCGCCGCTGTCGGGTGCTGTGTTCCAGCTATCCCAGGACGTGCGCGGCCTGCCCGAGGCGCGTTTTCTCCACCGCTGATCTTCACCCGGGGCGGCAGACGCCGCTCCCTCTCCTGGCACTCCAATGTGGTTATCGATACTAAAAACGGTATCGATGTCGCCAAAAATGTGATTGGAAAGTTATCTGGCCGATCTTTACCATTACTCTCAGTAATCAGGAGACATGGGCCAGGGCTGGACGCCTCGCCCAGTAAAGAATCGACAGGAGAACTGCATGTCCGGGGAAAAGAAAAAGACGCCGCTGCGCTCGGCGGCGTGGTTCGGCACGCAAGACAAGAACGGCTTCATGTACCGCAGCTGGATGAAGAACCAGGGCATTCCCGACCACGAATTCCAGGGCAAGCCGATCATCGGCATTTGCAATACCTGGTCCGAACTCACCCCTTGCAACGCCCATTTCCGCAAGCTGGCCGAACACGTCAAGCGCGGCATCCTGGAAGCCGGCGGCTTCCCGGTCGAATTCCCCGTGTTCTCGAACGGCGAATCGAACCTGCGGCCGACCGCCATGCTGACCCGTAACCTGGCCTCGATGGACGTCGAGGAGTCCATCCGCGGCAATCCGATGGACGCCGTGGTGCTGCTGGTCGGCTGCGACAAGACCACGCCGGCCCTGCTGATGGGCGCGGCCAGCGTCGACCTGCCAACCATCGTCGTCACCGGCGGCCCGATGCTCAACGGTAAACTGAACGGCAAGGACATCGGGTCCGGCACCGCCGTCTGGCAGCTGCATGAACAAGCCAAGGCCGGCGCCATCACGATGCACGAATTCCTGTCGGCCGAAGCGGGACACTCGCGTTCGGCCGGCACCTGCAACACCATGGGCACGGCGTCCACGATGGCCTGCATGGCCGAGGCGCTGGGCACCTCGCTGCCGCACAATGCGGCGATTCCCGCTGTGGATGCGCGGCGCTACGTGCTGGCCCATATGTCGGGCATCCGCATCGTCGAGATGGTGCACGAAGACCTGCGCATCTCGAAGATCCTCAAGCGCGAGAATTTTGAAAACGCGATCCGCGTGAATGCGGCCATCGGCGGTTCGACCAATGCCGTGATCCACCTGAAGGCGATCGCCGGCCGCGTTGGCGTGCCGCTCGAACTCGAGGACTGGACCCGCATCGGCAAGGGCACCCCGACCGTGGTCGACCTGCTGCCGTCGGGCCGCTACCTGATGGAAGAATTCTATTATGCCGGCGGCCTGCCGGCGGTGATCCGGCGCCTTGGAGAGGGCGGCCTGATTCCGAATCAGGACGCATTGACGGTCAACGGCAAGTCGCTGTGGGAGAACTGCGTCGATGCGCCGATCTACAACGACGAGGTGGTGCGCCAGCTGGACAATCCGCTGATCGCGGACGGCGGCATCTGCATCTTGCGCGGCAACCTGGCGCCGCGCGGCGCGGTGCTGAAGCCGTCGGCGGCATCGCCGCACCTGATGCGGCATCGCGGCCGCGCGGTGGTGTTCGAGGACTTCGACCACTATAAGGAGCGCATCCTCGATCCCGACCTGGACGTGGACGAGAACTGCGTGCTGCTGATGAAGAACTGCGGGCCGAAGGGCTATCCGGGCATGGCCGAAGTGGGAAATATGGGCCTGCCGCCCAAGCTGCTGGCCAAGGGCATCACCGACATGGTGCGCATCTCGGACGCGCGCATGAGCGGCACCGCCTACGGCACCGTGGTGTTGCACGTGGCGCCGGAGGCGATGGACGGCGGTCCGCTGGGCATCGTGCAGGATGGCGACATGATCCAGCTCGATTGCCATGCCGGCCTGCTCAATGTGGAGCTGAGCGATGAGCAGATCCGCGCGCGGCTGGCGGATCGGGCCGAGAAAGCCGCGCCCGTGCAGCATAGCGGTTACCAGCGGCTGTACCTGGATCACGTGATGCAGGCCGATGATGGGTGCGACTTCGATTTTCTTGTGGGATGCCGCGGCTCGGCGGTGCCCAAGCATTCGCATTGAGTCGATGGGAAGCATCCAATCACAAAAAACATAGGAGACCCGAACCATGCTGCTCGTCCAATTTCTGACCGAATCGAATGAACGCCGCGTCGGCATCCTGAACGACGCCACTATCCGCATCATCGACGGCTACGCCACCACGCTGGAACTGGCGCGCGCCGCGATCGCTCAGGGCCAGGGCCTGGCCCAACTCGCCGATGCGGCGGCCGGCGCCGGTCACGTCGACTACGACGACCTGGCCAGGGCTGGCCGTATCCTGCCACCGGTCGACCATCCCGATGCTGCCCACTGCTACGTCACCGGCACCGGCCTGACCCACCTGGGCAGCGCCGACACGCGCGACAGCATGCACAAGAAGATTGGCGGCGACATGGAGGCCCTGAGCGACAGCATGAAGATGTTCCGCCTGGGCGTCGAAGGCGGCAAGCCGGCGCCCGGCACGCCCGGCGTGCAGCCGGAATGGTTCTACAAGGGCGACGGCTCGATCCTGCGCGCCAGCGGCCAGGACCTCGACATGCCGGCCTTCTCGCTCGACGGCGGCGAGGAGCCGGAAATCGCCGGCCTGTACCTGATCGGCGACGACGGCCAGCCCTACCGCCTGGGCTATGCGATCGGCAACGAGTTCTCGGACCACGTCACCGAACGCCAGAACTACCTCTACCTGGCGCACTCGAAGCTGCGCAACTGCGGTGTCGGCCCCGCGCTGCTGGTCGGCGAGCTGCCGGCCCACGTGGAGGGCGTGTCGCGCGTTATCGGCCTCGATGGCCAGGTGCGCTGGGAGAAGGCCTTCGTCAGCGGCGAGCAGAATATGTCGCACACGCTGGAAAACCTGGAGTACCACCACTTCAAGTATGGCCTGTTCAAGCGCCCCGGCGACGTGCACGTCCACTTCTTCGGTACCGCGACCCTGAGCTTTGCCGACGGCGTGCAGGTCAAGGCGGGCGAGATCTTCGAGGTCGAATCGCCGGCCTTCGGTCCTGCCCTGCGCAACCGCCTGGCGGTGCTGGATGCCCCGTACGTGAAGGTGATGGGCTTATGATGCCTTGAGCAGGCCCGCAGAGGCCTCGGCAAAATAATAATAGATGGAGACAAGCATGGAACAGATGGGGAACTACCCCAGCCTGCGGGGCAAGCGGGTATTCGTGACGGGAGGCGGCACCGGCATCGGCGAAGCGATCGTGCAGGCCTTCGTGGAGCAGGGCGCTGTTGTCGCCTTCGTCGACATCGCGCAGCAGGCCAGCGAGGCGCTGTGCGCGCGGCTGGCAGATGCCCCGGTTTACCGTTATTGCGACATCACCGACATCCCGGCGTTGCAGCGCACGATGGCGGAACTGGCCGCGCAGCTGGGCGACTTCGACGTCCTGGTCAACAATGCGGCGAACGACCAGCGCCATGACATCCAGGACGTCTCGATCGACTACTGGAACGAACGCATCGCCATCAACCAGCGTCCCATGTTCTTCACCTGCCAGGCGGTCCTGCCGGGGATGAAGAAGAAGGGCGGCGGCTCCATCATCAATTTCAGCTCGATGTCGTGGCACGCCAAGGGCGCCGGGTATCCGGTCTACGCCACCACCAAGGCGGCCGTGATCGGCCTCACGCGTAGCCTGGCGCGCGATCTTGGCCCGTTCGGCGTGCGGGTCAACACGGTCACGCCGGGCTGGGTCATGACCCAGCGCCAGGTCGACTTGTGGGTCGACGCGGCGGCCGAAGTGGAGATCAAGAAAGCGCAGTGCCTGCCGGGCAAGCTGATGCCCGACGACGTCGCACGCATGGTGCTGTTCCTCGGCGCCGACGACAGCAGGATGTGCACGGCGCAGGATTTTGTCGTGGATGCTGGTTGGACCTGATCGTCTGTAGCTGAAACGCGGGACTCGTTAACGCTAGCGTTCCCTCCTCATTCAAACAACGTCATTCCCGCGCAGGCGGGAATCCAATTTCGCCGGCCAATCGCGCAGCCTTGGGTACCCGCCTACGCGGGTACGACGTACTGGAGCTTGCCATGACTGCATATTGCCGCACCCGCACCGCATTGCTCGTCGTTGGAACCTTCTGCGCACATGCGCACGCTGCACCGCTCACCAGCCCGGATCGCCATATCGCGGTCGACGTCACAGTGTCCCCAACAGGCACACTGACCTATGCCGTCACCCGCGACGGCAAGCCCGTCATCCTGCCCTCTGGCCTGGGCATTGAAGTAAGAGGCGCCGACCTGACCCAGGGCCTGACGCTGGCAGCCAGCTCGCCGGTCAAACCGATCGAAGACCGCTACGAACTGGCCACCGCCAAGAAACGCCACATCACCTACCGCGCCAACGAACAGACCCACACCGTGCGCAATGCCCAGGGCCAGGCGATGGACGTGACTTTCCGCGTCTCGAACGACGGTGTCGCCTTCCGCTACCGCGTCGCGGGCAAGAACCTGAAATTCGTCCGCGAGACCACGGGCTTCGCCTTCGACAAGTCGACGAAAGCCTGGCTGCAGCCGATGGCGGTGGCCCAGACCGGCTGGTCGAACACCAATCCCTCCTACGAAGAACATTACCAGCGCGAGATCCCGGTCGGCACCCCATCCACGCTCGGCGCCGGCTGGGTGTTCCCGGCGCTGTTCCGCACCGGCGAGACCTGGGTCGCGCTTACGGAGGCGAACCTGGACGGCAGCTTCCACGCCTCGCGCCTACACACCGATTCGCGCGGCGGCGTCTACCGCCTCGACATCCCGGCCGCGCCGGAGGTGTTTACCAACGGCGCGCTGCTGGCCGAGTCAAAGGGCGATCTCATCACACCGTGGCGCATCGTCGCGCTGGGCAGCCTGCGCACGCTGGTCGAATCGACCCTCGGAACCGACCTCGCGGCGCCCGCGATCGCCTTCGACAAGGCCAAAATCCAGCCCGGCCATGCATCCTGGAGCTGGGCATTGCTCAAGGACGACGGCACCTATATCGAGACCCAGAAGCGCTTCGTCGACTACGCCGCGGACATGCATTGGGATTACACGCTGGTCGATGCCGACTGGGACCGCAAGATCGGCTTCGAGCGCTTACGTGAGCTGGTGGACTATGCGGCCGCGAAGAAGATCGGCATCCTGGTCTGGTACAACTCGTCCGGCGCCTGGAACAAGACGCCCTACAGCCCGAAGGGCGCGCTGCTCACCCGCGCAGCGCGCGTGCGCGAGTTCGCACGGCTGCGCGAGATGGGCGTCAAGGGCGTCAAGGTCGATTTCTTCGCCGGCGACGGCAAGTCGATGGTCGCCTATTACGTCGACATGCTCCAGGACGCGGCCGATGCCGGCCTGCTGGTGAACTTCCACGGCGCCACCTTGCCGCGCGGCTGGTCGCGCACCTTCCCGAACCTGATGACGGTGGAGGCGGTCAAGGGCTTCGAATTCACCACCTTCGACCAGAAAGACCAGGATGCGATGCCGCCGCACGCCGCCATGCTGCCGTTCAGCCGCAACCTGTTCGACCCGATGGACTACACGCCGCTGGCGTTCGGCGACATCCCCAAGATCAAGCGCGTCACGCGCAACGGCTTCGAGCTGGCCGAGACGGTGCTGTTCCTGTCCGGGATCCAGCACTTCGCCGAGCGGCCCGAAGGCATGGCGGGCGTTCCCGAGTATGTAAAGAACCTGCTGCGCGACCTGCCGCGCAGCTGGGACGACGTGCGCCTCATCGACGGCTACCCGGCCCGCCATGCGGTCATCGCGCGAAAGAGCGGCGACAGCTGGTATGTGGCCGGATTCAATGCCGACACTGAAGCGCGCAACGTCGATCTCGACCTCTCGTTCATCGAGGGGCGCAGCGGGATCTTGACCACCGACGGCGATGGCGAACGCGCATTCAGCCAGGCTCCGATCCGGGCCGGCAAGACCAGCATCAGCATCAAACCGCGCGGCGGCTTCGTCGCGGTATTCAAATAAAACCCAATATAAAACCCACTATAAAACCAGGAGACGTCAGTGAAAGCACTCAAGCCCATCATCCTCGCATGCAGCCTCGCCGCCTTGCCGGCCCTGGCCTTCGCCCAGGTAAGCGTGTCGGTCGACACCACCAAGCCGGGCCCGGTCATCAACAAGAACGTGTACGGCCAGTTCGCCGAACACCTCGGCACCGGCATCTACGAGGGCATGTGGGTGGGGCCGGATTCCAGGATCCCGAATACCCGCGGATGGCGCAACGACGTGGTCGGCGCGCTGAAGGAACTGAAGGTGCCGCTGGTGCGCTGGCCGGGCGGCTGCTTCGCCGACGAGTACCACTGGCGCGACGGCATCGGCGCGCGCAACAAGCGTCCGGTCAAGGTCAACACCCACTGGGGCGGCGTGGCCGAGGACAACGCGGTCGGCACCCATGAGTTCTTCGACCTGGTCGAGCTGCTGGGCACCGAAGCCTACGTCAACGGCAATCTCGGTTCCGGCACCCCGCAAGAGATGGCCGAATGGCTCGAGTACATGACTTCGGATACCAAGTCGTCGCTGGCCGAACTGCGGCGCAAGAACGGCCGCAAGGAGCCCTATAAAGTCGCCTATTTCGGCATCGGCAATGAGGCCTGGGGTTGCGGCGGCAATATGAAGCCGGAGTATTACGCTCACCTGTACAACCACTACGCCACCTTCCTCAAGACGCCGCCGGGCGCGCGGCCGAAGATCGTCGCCAGCGGCGGCAACGACAACGACACCAGGTGGACCGAGGTATTGAGCCGCGAGGCCGCGCGCGGCACCGACGGCATCAGTTACCACTACTACACCTTGCCGACCGGCGTGTGGGACAAGAAGGGTGCCGCGACGGGCTTCCCGGAATCGGAATGGTTCTCGACCATCCAGCAGACCCTGCGCATCGACCAGCAGATCAAGCAGAACATCGCCATCCTCGACAAGAACGATCCGCAGAAGAAAATCGGCTTCTATGTCGACGAGTGGGGCACCTGGTATGACGTGGAGCCGGGCACCAATCCAGGCTTCCTGTTCCAGCGAAACACGATCCGCGATGCGGTGGTGGCGGCGCTCAACTTCAACATCTTCCACGAGTACGCCGAGCGGGTGCGCATGACGAATATCGCGCAGATGGTCAACGTGCTGCAGGCGATGATCATCACCGACAAGGACAAGATGCTGCTCACCCCGACCTACCACGCCTACAAGATGTACATCCCGTTCCAGGACGCGACCAAGCTGCCGGTGGCGGTCGACAACGACGTGGCCTATTCGAGCAATGGCAAGGCGGTGCCAGGCATCAGCGCCACGGCGGCGCGCGGCAAGGACGGCAGGGTCTATGTCGCCCTGGTCAACACGCACCCGACCCGCGCCAGCGACGTGGCGCTGAATGTGTCCGGCCTGAATGTGGGCAGCGTCTCGGGCCAGGTGCTGACGGCCGAGAAGATGGATGCCCACAACACCTTCGAGCAGCCGCAGGCGGTCAAGCCGGCAGCGTTCAGCGCAAAGGCGGCCGACGGCAAGCTGACGATCAAGGTGCCGGCCAAGGCCGTGATGGTCTTCGCCGTCGAGGCGTGATGTGAAGGCCGCGCGCGCAATCGCAGTAGCGATGGCGGCGTCGGCGGCGCTGACCGGTGCGGCGCATGCCGCCCAGGTCGGCGTGCACGACCCAGTGATGGCGAAGGAGAAGGACCGCTACTACCTGTTCAGCACCGGCCCCGGCATCACCTTCTACAGCTCGAGCGACATGAAGACCTGGAAGCCGGAGGGCCGCGTGTTCCCGGACGGCCCGGCGTGGGCGACCAAGGCCGCGCCGAGCTTCAACGGTCATATCTGGGCGCCCGACATCTATCACCATGACGGCAAGTACTACTTGTACTACTCGGTGTCGGGCTTCGGCAAGAACACCTCGGCCATCGGTGTGACGGTCAACAGCACCCTGGATCCGCGTGCGCCCGGCTATAAATGGGAAGACCAGGGACTGGTGGTGCAGTCGGTGCCGGGCCGCGACCTGTGGAATGCGATTGACTCGCACGTGATCGACGACGACAAGGGCACGCCGTGGATGTCGTTCGGCTCGTTCTGGGGCGGCCTCAAACTGGTCAAGCTCGACGCCAGCCGCACCCGCCTGGCCGAGCCGCAGGAGTGGCATACGATCGCGCGCCGCGAGCGTCCGGCCTTTACGCCCGACGAAGAAGCCGCGCCGGCGCAGATCGAGGCGCCGTTCATCTTCTCCAGGCGTGGCTGGTACTACCTGTTCGCGTCCTGGGACCTGTGCTGCAAGGGCAGGGACAGCACCTACAAGGTGGTGGTGGGGCGCTCGAAGAGCGTCACCGGCCCCTACCTCGACCGCAATGGCGTCGACATGGCCAGGGGCGGCGGCTCGCTCGTGATCCAGGGTGACGGCGACTGGCAGGCGCTCGGCCACAACAGCGCCTATGCCTTCGACGGCAAGGACTATATGGTGCTGCACGCCTACGAGACCTTTGATAAGTACCGGCAAAAGCTGAAGGTGCTCGACATGACATGGGATAGCGAAGGCTGGCCCATGCTCGACCAGAAAGACCTGAACCGCTACCAGAGCGTCCTGCAACAATGAAAATCCACATCGCAGCCTTTAGCCTGATGGTCGCCGGCGCCTGTGCGCAGGCGGCCGAGCTGTTCCCGCTGTCTGCCGTGCGCTTGCAAGCGGGCCCATTCCTCGACGCCCAGACCACCAACCTGAACTACCTGATGGCGATGGAACCCGACCGCCTGCTGGCGCCATTCCTGCGCGAAGCCGGCCTGCAGCCGCGCCAGCCCAGCTACGGCAACTGGGAGTCGACCGGCCTGGATGGCCACATGGGCGGCCACTACCTGTCGGCGCTGGCGCTCATGCACGCCTCGACCGGCGACCAGGAAGCCCTGCGCCGCCTGAACTACTTCGTGGCCGAGCTCAAACGCGCGCAGCAGGCCAATGGCGACGGCTATATCGGCGGCATTCCCGGCGGACGCCAGGCCTGGCGCGACATCGCGGCCGGGAAGCTGGAAGCCGATAACTTCGCGGTCAACGGCAAGTGGGTGCCCTGGTATAACCTGCACAAGGTGTACGCGGGCCTGCGCGACGCCTACCGTTACGCCGGCAACGAGGATGCGAAGGCCATGCTGGTGCATCTGTCCGACTGGGCTTTGGGCCTGACCTCGAAGCTGTCGCCACAGCAGATGCAGACCATGCTGCGCAGCGAACATGGCGGCATGAACGAGATCTTCGTCGACGTGGCCGAGATGACGGGCGAGCGCAAATACCTCGACCTGGCGCTGGCCTTCTCGCACCAGGCCGTGTTGCAGCCGCTGGCGCGCAGGCAGGACCAGCTGACCGGCCTGCACGCGAACACCCAGATCCCGAAGGTGATCGGCTTCAAGCGCATCGCCGACCTGACGGGGCGGCAGGACATGGGCGACGCGGCGCGCTTCTTCTGGCAGACCGTGGTCGACAAACGCACGGTGGCGATCGGCGGCAACAGCGTCAAGGAACACTTCCACAGCACCGACGACTTCGAGCCCATGGTGCACGAGGTCGAAGGCCCGGAGACCTGCAACACCTATAACATGCTGAAGCTGACCGGGATGCTGTTCCGGTCGGAGCAGAAGGGCACATACGGCGACTACTACGAGCGGGCGCTGTACAACCATATACTGTCGTCGCAGCGGCCGGAGGGCGGCTTCGTCTACTTCACGCCGATGCGGCCGAACCACTACCGCGTGTATTCGCAGGTGGACAAGGGCATGTGGTGCTGCGTCGGCTCCGGCATCGAAAGCCACGCCAAGTACGGTGAGTTCATCTACGCGCACGGCAAGGACACGCTGTTCGTGAACCTGTTCGTCGCCTCCACCCTGGACTGGAAGGAGAAGGGTGTCAGGATCGTCCAGGCCACGACGTTCCCGGATGCCGACACCACGCGCCTGACGGTCGATGGCGACGGCCGGTTCGCGATGAAGATCCGCTACCCGGCATGGGTAGCGCCGGGCCGCATGGAGGTGAAGGTCAATGGCGCGGCGGTGAAGATCGATGCCCGGCCGGGCAGCTATGCGACCATCGAGCGCGGCTGGCGCAAGGGCGACCGGGTCGATGTGCGGCTGCCGATGACGACGCATCTAGAACAGATGCCGGGCAAGTCGAATTACTACGCCGTGCTGCATGGGCCGGTGGTGCTGGCGGCGCGCACGCGCATGTTCGGCGACGACAAGCTCAATTACCTGGCCGACGACTCGCGCATGGGGCATATCGCCTCGGGGCCGACCTGCCCATTGGAGGCGGCGCCGATGTTCGTCAGCGATTCGACCGATTTCATCGCCCGCTTCAAGCCGGTGGCCGGCAAGCTGCTGACCTTCAGCGCGCCGGGGCTCGTCCATGGCGCGGATGGGCCGCGCACCGAGTTCATTCCCTTCTTTCGCCTGCACGAATCGCGCTACACGATGTACTGGCAGCATGCGACTCCGGGCGGCCTGAAGGCGCAGCAGGCCGCGAATGCGGCGCGCGAGGCGGACCGGATCGCGCTCAACGCCAGGACCATCGATCGGGTGGCGCCGGGCGAGCAGCAGCCGGAGTCGGATCACTTCTTCAAGGGTGAGGGCAGTGAGGCCGGGATCGACAACGGCCGGCACTGGCGGCATGCGAGCAAGTGGTTCAGCTATGAGCTGAACGACCGGAAGGGTGAGGCCAGGGTGTTGCGGCTAACGTTTTCCAGGGAAGATGCGGGGCGGCGCTTCGATGTGCTGCTCAATGGCCAGCCGTTGGCGAGCGTCACCCTGGCGGCGGATGCGCAGGAGCAGATCTACACCGTGGATTATCCGATTCCCGCGTCGATGCGCCAGGCCGCCCAGGGCAAGCTGAGCGTGCGCTTCGTCGCCAGGCCGGGTTCGGTGACTGGCCGGCTGTATGGCTTGCGGTTACTAAGATAAGGGGCGGCAGCTACAGCATCCGCACCCAGTTGCCCTTGTAGAGGATTGGCCCGGTCGGCCCGTCCGGGTTCGGCGAGCCTCCACGCGGTTCCAGCGACACGGCGAGCAGCGCCACGTCGTCGCCGATCGCCGCCCGGCTCAATCCGAGTTCGATCACGCCGCGGTCGGACAGCACGCCCAGCGAACGTGGATTGCCTTGCTTCGGCACGGCCCACAGTTGAAGGCTGCGGTCGGCGGCGACCGGGGCCGGCTCGACCAGACGCACCGTCAGCACCTGGCGGCGACTGTCGCCGGTCAGCAGCAGTGCGGTGCGGGCCTTGTCGTCCTGGAGTGTGGCGAGGTAGTCGACCCGTGGACGGTCCAGCAGCGACGAACTGAGCACGCCCACCAGAAGCAGCGCACAGGCCATCGAGGCCAGCCCCATCGTGCGCCAGAAGACCAGCGATTCGCTGCGCCAGAACTGCCATGCGGCGTGACGGCGCCGCAATCCAAGCCGCCGTTCGATGGCCAGCCAGACCCGCTCGGGCGCGGGGTGCGGGGACGAGAACTCGGCCATCGGCGCCAGGCGCTCTTCCCATTCGTGCACGAGGCGGCGCAGGACCGCGTCGTCGCGCAGATGGGTCTCGAAGCGGCGCCGCGCGCCGCCCTTGAGCGTGCCCAGGACGTACTCGGCGGCCAGTTTGTCGCACAGGGCGGGATGGTCGCGCAGCTTCATGCCCGTTCGCCTTTCGCCAGGCAGGCCTTGAGACGTTCCAGGCTGCGTCGGATCCAGGTCTTGACGGTGCCGATGGGGATGGCCATCTGTATCGCTACCTCGCTGTGCGACAGGTCATGGAAGAATGCCAGTCCCACGACTTGCCGGTGCTCACCCTCGAGCATCGACATGCAGTAGGCCAGCGCCTTGGCGTCGCGGCTGATGAGCAGCGCATCGATCGGCGTCGCGCGCGGATCGTGCAGGGCGGCCATGACGCGCTCGTCGAACACCGGGCCGTCGATACCGGCATCGTGCGCTTGCCTGCGCAGGAGGTCGAGCGCCTTGTTGCGCACGATGGTCGTCATCCACGTCATGGGCGCGGCCAGGTGTGCCTGATAACTGGCGGCGCCATGCCAGATCGCGACAAAGCCATCCTGCAGGGCTTCCTCCGCCAATTCCCGCTTACCCAGTATACGCAGCGCGAAGCCAAACAGTTTTGACGATGTGGCGTCGTAGAGCAGGCGAAACGCGTGCGCGTCGTGCCGCGCTGCTGCTTGCAGCCAGCCCCTGAGCTGTTCGGGATCGATCGGGTGGGAGTCTGGCACCGGGCACCTTGACGTTAGCGCGTTGGAAAGAAATCTGCTTGTTTCGACAATATCACGCGCTATCGCCGAGCACGCGCACGCGATCGGCCGCGCGTGTCGTCAAATAGTTGAAACCGAACGCAGCTGGCGCGAGTACAAGCTGCATGCGCTGTGTCGCCGGTCTCAAGCAGATTTCCTGTTTGAAATTCTCAAGCATGCGCTGGCGAAGTTTCTTGATTGCTATACCAACAGGAGAACTACCATGACAGACACGAATGTGACCTTGGCACTACTCGAATCACGCAAGCAGAAGCTCGAAAAACGGCGATCCTTCTTCAAGAATGTCGGCGGCATCAGCGTCGGCATGGTGGGCGGCACCTTCCTGAGCGCCTGCGGCGGCTCGGTCAAGGACGCCATCGCCCAGGCTGCGGCGCCGACCGATGTCGACATCCTCAATTTCGCGCTCAATCTCGAGTACCTGGAGGCACAGTTCTATTCGTATGCGGCGCTGGGTGTCGGCCTTCCGGCCAATCTGCTGACCGGCGCCGGTACGCAGGGTGCGGTGACCGGCGGCCGCCAGGTGCAGTTCAAGGATCCGCTGGTGGCCCAGTATGCGAAGGAAATCGCGCAGGACGAGATCGCCCACGTCGCATTCCTGCGCGGCGCGCTCGGCGCGGCGGCGGTGGCCCAGCCGGCGCTGGACATCGGCGGCACCGATCCGAACGGCGCGTTCTCGAGCGCGGCGCGCGCGGCCGGCCTGGTCGGCCCGGGCGTCGCTTTCGACCCGTATGCCAGCGATGAAAACTTCCTGCTCGGCGCCTTCATCTTCGAAGACGTCGGCGTGACCGCCTACAAGGGCGCGTCGCCGCTCATCCAGAACAAAACCTTCCTCGAGGCGGCGGCCGGCATCCTGGCGGCCGAGGCCTACCACGCGGGGCTGGTGCGCACGGTGCTGTACTCGAAGGGATTGAGCACGCCGTCGCTGCGCACCGCGGCCGGCGCGATCTCGGATGCGCGCGACAGCCTCGATGGGACGAGCGATGTGGACCAGGGCATCGTGCACGCGTCGGATGCGACCGTGTCGAACATCGTACCGCTGGACAAGGACGGCATTGCCTTCAGCCGCACGCCGGGCGATGTGCTCAATATCGTTTATCTGACCAGGGAGTCGGTGACCATGGGCGGGTTCTTCCCGCGCGGGGCGAATGGGGTGTTGAATATGAGCTCGGCATATTCCTGAGCCGTGACCGGAGGACCTGCCCGCCGGTCACAGGGGCAGGTCGCGATCGATATTCAAAAACATATCGCAACTCTCAAAAAATTGATTGGATCAGTATCTCGCTTTGTCCTAGGATTGCAGAACAACAATACCGGAGACAAAGTGATGAGACTCACCCGCAGGAACGTCCTGGGCGCTGCAGTCGCCTCGACGGTGGCCGCCGCAATCGCGCCGGCCACCGCCTTCGCCGCCAAACCCCTCACCATCGGCTTCTCGCAAGTTGGCGCCGAAAGCGAATGGCGCACCGCCAACACCGCCTCGATCAAGGACGCCGCCAAAAAGGCCGGCGTCAACCTCAAATTCGCCGACGCCCAGCAGCGCCAGGAAAACCAGGTCAAGGCGATCCGTTCCTTCATCGCCCAGCGGGTCGACGTCATCGCCTTCTCCCCGGTCGTGGAATCCGGCTGGGATACCGTGCTGCGCGAAGCCAAGCGCGCCAATATCCCCGTCATCCTGACTGACCGCGGAGTCAAGGTCAGCGACCAGTCGCTGTACGTCACCTTCCTCGGTTCCGACTTCGTGGAAGAGGGCCGCCGCGCCGCGCGCTGGCTGGTGGAACACGCGAAGAAGAACCCGAACCGCGCCTATAACATCGTCGAGCTGCAGGGCACCGTGGGGTCGGCCCCGGCCATCGACCGCAAGGCCGGCTTCGCGGAAATCATGAAGACCGAACCTCGCCTGAAAATCATCCGCTCCCAGACCGGCGACTTCACCCGCGCCAAGGGCAAGGAAGTGATGGAAGCCTTCCTCAAGTCCGAGGGCAAGAACATCACCGTGCTGTACGCGCACAACGACGATATGGCGATCGGCGCCATCCAGGCGATCGAGGAAGCCGGCATCAAGCCCGGCAAGGACATCCTGGTCGTGTCGATCGACGGCGTGCGCGGCGCGTTCGAGGCCATGTTGCAGGGTAAGCTGAACGTGACCGTCGAATGTAACCCGCTGCTCGGCCCGCAGTTGATGGAAGCGGCCAAGGCGGCCAAGGCCGGCAAGCCGCTGCCGAAGCGCATCGTGGTGCAAGAAGGTGTCTTCCCGGCCGAAGTCGCAGCCAAGGAATTCCCGAACCGCAAATATTGAGGCGGCCATGCTCGCCTCGACCACGGCGCTGCCGGTGCTCGACGTCTCCGGCATCCACAAACAGTTCCCGGGCGTGAAAGCGCTGTCGGATGCGGGCCTGCGCCTGTATCCCGGCGAAGTGCATACCTTGATGGGCCAGAACGGGGCCGGCAAGTCCACCCTGATCAAGGTGCTGACGGGCGTCTACCAGCCGGAGCGCGGCAGCATCGTGCTGGATGGGGAACGGATCGAACCACGCTCGACCCAGCACGCCCAGGATCTCGGCATCAGCACGGTGTACCAGGAAGTGAACCTGTGCCCGAACCTGTCGGTTGCCGAGAACATCTTCATCGGACGCTATCCGCGCCGTTTCGGCATGATCGACTGGCGCCGCATGCGCCGCGATGCCGCCGAGCTGCTGGCACGTTTGCAGGTCAACGTCGACGTCAGCCAGCCGCTGGCCAGCTATCCGCTGGCGATCCAGCAGATGGTGGCCATCGCACGCGCGTTGAACATCTCGGCCAAGGTGCTGATCCTCGACGAACCCACGTCCAGTCTCGACGAAGCCGAGGTGCAACTGCTGTTCTCGGTGTTGAAGAACTTGCGCGAGCAGGGCATGGCGATCCTGTTCGTCACCCACTTCCTCGAGCAGACCTATGCGATCTCGGACCGCATCACCGTGATGCGCAACGGCGAGCGCGAAGGCGAATACCTGTGCAGCGAGCTGTCGCGCCTGGCCTTGGTGAACAAGATGATCGGCGTGGCCGCCGACAGCCAGGAGCAGCCGCAGACCTGCATCGAAGAAGGCCACCAGGCCGGCCCGACCCTGCTGCAAACAAAAGAACTGGCGCGCCGCGGCGTGCTGGCGCCGCTCGACCTGACCATCAGGCAGGGCGAGTTGCTGGGTCTTGCCGGCCTGCTGGGTTCCGGCCGCACCGAGACCGCGCGCCTGCTGTTCGGCGCCGACAAGGCCGACGCTGGCGCGATCGAGATCGGCGGCCGTTCAACTACCTTTGCCACGCCGCGCGATGCGATTCGCGAGGGCATCGGCTTTTGCTCCGAAGACCGCAAGCACGAGGGCGCGATCCTGGACCTGTCGGTGCGCGAGAACCTGATCCTGGCCCTGCAGGCGCGCCAGGGATTGCTGCGCGCGATCCCGCTGCGGCGCCAGCAGGAGCTGGCCGACTACTACGTCAAACAACTGGGGATCAAGACGGCGAGCATCGAAACGCCGATCGGCACGCTCTCGGGCGGCAACCAGCAAAAAGTGCTGCTGGCGCGCTGGCTGGTCACCGAGCCGAAGTTGATGATACTTGACGAACCCACGCGCGGCATCGACGTGCGGGCCAAGCAGGAAATCATGGACTACGTCACCACGCTGTGCCGCAAGGGCATGGCCATCCTGTTCATCTCGTCCGAACTGCCCGAGGTGCTGCGCGTCTCCGACCGCATCGTCGTCATGCGCGACCGCAAGGCTTGTGGCGAGTACCGCCGCGGTGAGCTGGACGACAGCTCGGTGCTGCACGTGATCGCAGGGGAGGGCTGCCAATGATCGTCAAGGAACAACCGCCCGTGGCAGCGGCCACGCCGGCTGTGAAACCCGTCGCTCCCATTCCCGCCTCGCTGCTCTCGCGGGCGCTGGCCCACCACCTGTTCCGCCCCCTGGCCGCGCTGGCCGCGCTGCTGCTGATCGACTTCCTGCTGATCCCCGGCTTCTTCCGCCTGGAGATCAAGGACGGTCACCTGTACGGCTCGCTGGTCGACATCGTCAACCGCGCCGCGCCGCTGATGCTGGCGGCGATCGGCATGACCCTGGTGATCGCCACGCGCGGCATCGACATCTCGGTCGGCGCCGTGGTGGCGCTGTCCGGCACCGTGGCCTCGATGCTGATTGGCGGGACGATGGTGATCCAGGACGGCGTGCCGGTCTACGTGGCCGAGACGCCGATGCTGCTGGCGATGGCCGCCGCCCTTGGCGCGGCGCTGCTGTGCGGCCTGTGGAACGGCGCGCTGGTCGCCGGCCTGGGCCTCCAGCCGATCGTCGCGACCCTGATCCTGATGGTGGCGGGGCGCGGCCTGGCCCAGCTGCTCACCGACGGCCAGATCGTCACCGTCTACTATCAACCCTTTTTCTTCCTCGGCAGCGGCTACCTGTTCGGCCTGCCGTTCGCGCTGTTCGTGGTGGCGGCGGTATTCGGCGTCACCGCGCTGCTGCTGCGCCATACCGCGCTCGGGCTGTTCATCCAGGCTGTTGGGGTGAATCCTGTTGCGGCGCGCCTGGCCGGCATCCGCACCGCGGCCCTGATCGTGTTCGTCTACGTGTTCGCGGCGTGCTGCGCCGGCATGGCGGGCCTGATGATCAGCTCCAACGTCAAGAGCGCGGACGCCAACAACGCCGGCCTGATGCTGGAACTCGACGCCATCCTGGCCGTGACCCTGGGCGGCACCTCGCTCGCCGGCGGCAAGTTCAGCCTGGCCGGCTCCATCATCGGTGCGCTGATCATCCAGACGCTCACCTACACCATCTATTCGCTGGGCGTGCCGCCCGAGGTCAATATGGTCGTCAAGTCGGTCGTCGTGTTCCTGGTCTGTGTTTCGCAGTCGGACCAGTTCAAGAGCCTGTGGAAGCGGAGGGCGGCATGAACGCGGTCGTCGCGCACGCACGCAAGCTGTCAGGCGCGCCATCCTTCACCTCGCTGGTCACGGTCTTCCTTCTGGCCGCGATGTTGCTGGTCGGCGGCGCCCTGTACGAAGGTTTTCTCTCGCTGCAGGTGATGCTCAACCTCCTGATCGACAACGCCTTCCTGCTGGTGATCGCGATCGGCATGGGCTTCGTGATCCTGTCGGGCGGCATCGACCTGTCGGTCGGCGCCGTGCTGGCGCTATCGACCATGATCGCGGCCTGGCTGCTGCAGGTGGCGCATTGGCCGCCGCTGGCGGTGATCGCCACCGTGCTGGCGCTGGGTTTCGTGTTCGGTGGCGGCATGGGCGCCGTCATTCATTATTTTCGCCTGCAGCCCTTCATCGTCACCCTGGCCGGCATGTTCCTGGCGCGCGGCCTGTGCTACCTGATCAGCATCGAGTCGATCACGATCGAGGATCCGCTGTTCGTGGCGATGTCGCAGACGCAGATCCCGTTCTTTGGCGGCTTTCTCTCGCCCGGGGCCCTGATCGCGCTCGCCATGCTGGCCTGCGCGGTCTGGCTTGCCCATTACAGCGGCTTCGGGCGCGCCGTGTATGCGGTCGGCGGCAACGAGCAATCGGCCGCGATGATGGGCCTGTCGGTCGGTCGCACCAAGATCCTGGTGTATGCCTTCAGCGGCTTCTGCGCCTCGCTGGCGGGCTTGCTGTTCGCGTTCTACATGCTGTCCGGCTACGGCCTGCACGCGCAGGGCACGGAACTCGATGCGATCGCCGCCGTCGTCATCGGCGGCACCCTGCTTACCGGCGGCTACGGCTACATCCTTGGTGCGCTGTCCGGCGTGCTGGTGCTGGGCACGATCCAGACCCTGATCGCCTTCGACGGCACGCTCAGTTCGTGGTGGACCAAAATCGTGATCGGCGGCCTGCTGTTCGTGTTTTGCGTCGTGCAGCGCGTGATGGCCTTCAAATCAAAATAAGACACTCGGAGACACGATGTTCAAGCACACCATCCTCGCCGCCGGCCTGTGCGCGGCAGCCTGCGCGCATGCCGGCAATCCGATCGTGAAGGACATCTTCACCGCCGATCCCGCAGCGCTGGTCGACAACGGCCGCGTCTACGTCTACGTCGGCAAGGACGAAGCCCCGGTCGGCGGCAAGGACTATGTGATGAACGAGTGGCGCGTGTATTCGAGTTGCGACATGAAGCGCTGGCTTGATCACGGTTCGCCGCTGCGCTACTCGACCTTCAAATGGGCCGGGCGCGATGCCTGGGCCTCGGACATCGTCAAGCGGGACGGCAAATACTATTTCTATTCGACCGTCGATCACGCCACCATTCCCGGCAAGGCGATCGGCGTCGCCGTCTCCGATAGCCCGACCGGTCCCTTCGTGGATGCCCTCGGCAAGGCGCTGGTCTCGAACGACATGACGAAACAGACGAAGATCCTGTGGGACGACATCGACCCCGCCGTGTTCATCGACGACGACGGCCAGGCCTATCTGTACTGGGGCAACACGGTCATGAAGTACGCGAAGCTGAAAGCGAATATGGTCGAACTGGATGGCCCGATCCACACCGTCGGCCTGGAACACTTCGTCGAGGCGGCCTACCTGCACAAGCACAAGGGCACCTACTACCTGACCTACTCGCGCCACTTCCCGGAAGAGACGGTGTACATGACCGGCCCCACGGCCACCGGGCCCTGGACCATGGGCGGGGTGATCATGAAGAAGAACACCAACGTCAACACGATCCACCAGGCCATCGTCGAGTTCAATAACAAGTCGTACATCTTCTACCATAACGGCAAGCTACCCACGGGCGGCGAATACCGGCGCTCGGTCGCGGTCGAGGAGCTGCGCTACGGCCCGGACGGCGCCATCCTCCCTGTGCCGCAGACGGCCGAAGGCCCGGCTGCGAATCCGGCGCCGGGCTGCAAGTGAGCGCCGCCTCGCGTGAACACCGCCGGGTCGTCATCCACGCTGATATGATTTCCTGATGGATACGACAAACCCGAACTGGTTCCTGAAGGCGCGCCTCAAGACGCGCCAGTTGCTGCTGCTGATCGCGCTGGACGATTACCGCAACATCCACCGCGCGGCCGAAGAGCTGCACATGACGCAGCCGGCGGCATCGAAGCAGGTCAAGGACCTGGAAGAGATGCTCGACGTGCGCCTGTTCGAGCGCCTGCCGCGCGGGATGGAGCCGACCATCTACGGCGAGACCATGATCCGCCACGCGCGCATGGCGCTCACCAGCCTGGCGCTGGCGCACGACGACATCGTCGCGCTCAAGGCCGGGCTGGCGGGGCAGGTCGAGGTGGGCGTGATCATGGCGCCGGCGATGGCGCTGCTGCCGCGCGCGATCGCGCGCATCAAGGAGCAGGCGCCGCTGCTGCGCATCGGCGTGCAGCTCGAATCGAGTAATGTATTGCTCGACAAGCTCAAGCACGGCACCCTCGACTTCATGATTGGCCGCATCCTGGACAAGGAGGATTCGACGGGTCTGATCTACGAGGAGCTGAGCGAGGAGCCGGCCTGCGCCGTCGTCCGGCCCGGTCATCCGCTGCTGGAGCGGCGCGGCCTGAGCCTGGAGGATATCGCGGCCCGGCCGTGGATCCTGCCGTCGCCGGGCAGCATCCTGCGCCACCGCTTCGACATGATGTTCCGGCGCGCCGGCCTGGCGCCACCCGGCAACGTGGTCGATACCACGGCGATCCTGCTGGTGACAGCGCTGCTGCAGCAGACCGACGCCCTGCATGTGATGCCGCAGGAGGTGGCGCAGTACTACGCCTCGCTGAACGTGATGCGCATCCTGCCGATCGAGCTGCCGTGCAAGATGGATGCGTTCGGCATCATCCGCCAGCAAGACCACCTGCTGTCGCCGGGCGCCGACCTGCTGCTGAAGGCCGTACGGGCCGCCGCCGCCGAAATCTACTGAATTGTGTCACCGATACAACCACCAAAAGTCACAGATGTGTAACGAGCGCAGCCCAATCAATTTGCTCTATATAATCGCCAACAATAAGAAAATGTTGGCGGCGGGGCAATAAGAACGTGAGGGGAAACGTTCCAGTGTATTAAGCCCGGCCAGCTTTGCAAGAACCATACTGGGCAATCCTGATGAGCAATCTGAGCAGTTTCCCGCCGGCGGCCGTCGGCGGCCTGGCGCTGGGAGAGCCAGACACCTGGCCCGAGGGCTTGCGCGCCATTGGCGACCTGATCCTGGCCTCGCGCTTTCCGATGTTCCTGGCCATCGGCCCCGACCTGCGCCTGTTCTATAACGACGCCTATTCCGACCTGCTCGGCGACAAGCACCCGGCAGCCCGCGGCGCGCCGTATGCGAGCGTGCGCCCCGAGCTGTGGGAGCGCTTGCGTCCCTATTTCGAACTCGTGCTGGCCGGCGAAGCGACCCAGCTCCAGCACGCCCTGATGGAATTCGAGCGCAACGGCAAGCGCGAGCGGCGTTTCTTTTCCGTCTCGCTGTCGCCGGTACGCCATGCGGGGCGAGTGGCCGGCGTCTATTGCGTGCTCACCGAAACCACGTCCGACGTGCTGTCCCAGCACCGCCACGCCTTCCACCAGAAGCTGGGTGAGACCCTCGACGGCCTGGACGACGCCGTCCACATCATGAAGGCCACCAGCGCCATGACCGGGCAGACCCTGGGCGTGGCGCGCGTCGGCTATGGCGAGATCGATCCCGCCGGCCGCACCGTCAGCATCGACCGCGACTGGACCGAGGGCCGCATGGCCAGCCTGGCCGGGATGTCGCATGCGCTGGATAATTTTGGTCCCGAGGTTGCCGACATGCTGCGCCAGGGACGCACCGTGCGCATCGACGACGTCCGGACCGATGCGCGCTCGGCGCCGTGCGCCGCAGCCTATGCCGGCATCGGCGCGCGCGCGGTGGTGATCGTGCCGATCATCGAAGAGGCGCGCCTGTCGGCCGTGTTCTACCTGCACGAGCCGTTCGCGCGTCACTGGACCGAACAAGAAACAGCGATGGCCGAGGACGTGGCGCGCCACACGCGCGAGGTGGTGCGCCGCTCCCGCCTCGAGGCAACCCTGCGCGATGCGGCGATCGAGCGCGACGCCTTGCTGCAGAGCGAGCGCCTGGCGCGGGTGCAGGCCGAGCGCCTCAGTCACGCCAAGGACGAATTCCTGGCCATGCTGGCGCACGAGCTGCGCAATCCGCTGGCGCCGATCAGCAGCTCGGCCAGCCTGCTGAGCATGCAGTTCGCCACCGAACCGCGCATCTGCCAGACCAGTTCCATCATCAGCCGCCAGGTCAAGCACATGAGCCGCCTGATCGACGACCTGCTGGACGTCTCGCGCGTGACGCGCGGCCTGGTCAAGCTCAAGCTGGCGACGGTCGACTTCCGCGAGGTGGTGACCGGGGCGCTCGACCAGACCCGCCCGCTGGTGCTGGAAAAATCGCACCAGGTGCGGGTGGAGCTGCCCGATGCGCCGGTGTGGGTGCGCGGCGACCAGACGCGCCTGGTGCAGAGCGTGGCCAATATCGTCAACAACGCCGCCAAGTACACGCCGAAAGGCGGCCAGCTCGCGCTCGCGCTCGAAGCGGTCGATGGCCGCATGGTCTTGCGCGTGCGCGACAACGGGTCCGGCATGCCGCCCGACCTGGTGCCGAGCGTGTTCGACCTGTTCACGCAGGGCGCGCGCACGCTGGCGCGCTCGCAGGGCGGGCTGGGGCTGGGCCTGACCCTGGTCAAGCGCCTGATCGACATGCATGAGGGCGAGGTGGCGGCGCACAGCGAAGGCGTGGGCTTCGGCAGCACCTTCACGCTTACCTTGCCCTGCGTGGCGGGCGCCTGCAACGGCAGTGACGCGCAGCCGGGCGATCCGGAAGCCGCGCGCGCCGTCCTGCAGCGCAAGCTGCGGGTGCTGATCGTGGACGACAACAGCGACGCCGCCGACAGCCTGTCCACCCTGCTGCAGGTGCAGGGCCATGCCACCTCGGTCGAGTACGACGCCCAGTCGGCCCTGCGCCGCGCGCGCGCCGAGCGGCCCGACGTGATGCTGATCGATATCGGCCTGCCCGACGTCGACGGCTATCAGCTGGCGCAGGAGCTGAGGTCGCTGCCCGAGACGGCGGCCACGGTGCCGGTCGCGGTGACCGGCTACGGCCAGGCCAAGGACCGCGAACGGGCGCTGCAGGCGGGTTTCGCCCACCACCTGGTCAAGCCGGTCGACATGACGGCGCTGGCGCGCATTCTCGAGTCCAGCGCGGCGCTCGCGGCGGTGGCGGAAGCGGAGGCGCAGGCAGAGGCGGCCCCCACGACGTCCAAGCCGGCCTCGGCGTCCGAATCCGAAGAGGCGATGGCGCCGGCCTGAATCGATCGTCGGACCACGGCCATCCGTGGCGGGAGTATGATTGTGCTTCCGTCAATGAAAGGATGAGCATGTCCGAATTTGTCATCACCGCTCCCGCAACGCCATCGGTGGCCGTGGCCGGTTCTGAAGCCCGTTTCCCGGTGCGCCGCGTGTTCTGCGTCGGCCGCAACTACGCCTCGCACGCGCGCGAGATGGGGAGCGATCCGAACCGCGAACCGCCGTTCTTCTTCACCAAGCCGGCCGACGCCGTGGTGCCGGCCAGCGGTGCGGTGCCATATCCGCCGTCGACCGACGACCTGCACCACGAGATCGAGCTGGTGGTGGCGCTGGGCCAGGGCGGCGCCAACGTCGATCCGGCCAACGCGCTCGACCTGGTATGGGGCTATGGCGTGGGCCTGGACCTGACCCGGCGCGACCTGCAGGCGGTGGCCAAGGACACCGGCCGTCCCTGGGACATGGCCAAGGGATTCGACGCCTCGGCGCCATGCAGCGCCCTGCATCCGGTGAGCGCCGTGGGTCATCCCGCCGAAGGCCGCATCTGGCTCGAGGTGAACGGCGCCCTGCGCCAGGAAGGCAACCTCAATGAACTGATCTGGCCGATCGCCGACGTCATCGCCTACCTGTCGCGCTTCGTGACGCTGGCGCCGGGCGACCTGATTTATTCGGGCACGCCGTCGGGCGTGGCGGCGCTCAAGCCGGGCGACCGCGTGCGCGGCGGCGTCGATGGCGTCGAGACCTTCGAACTCGAGATCCGCTGACCGTCCGTCAGATTTCCATCTGCGTCCGCAAGGCCTCGCGCGCCGCATCGAGCTGCGCGCCGTTGGTCTTGCTCGATAGAAAGCTAGAAAGCTAGGGTCAGGTTGAGATGATCCGGACGCCACCGTCAAGCTGATCGACGATTTCCTGTCCGCCGAGCTTGCCGCCCGCTGAGCCAACACGAGCTGCGCCTTATATAGCCATGTACCACTCAATGCATTGAGATGCGTCAGTGCGCATGAACTGATACGCTAGCGATAACGACGCACTTTGCGCCAGATCGAGCGGAGGTTGTCATGTCGCAAGTCGCATTGATCACCGTGCATGGCATGGGGGAAACTCTGCCCGCGTATGCGGACGGGTTGATGGCGCAGCTGCGCAGCCGCCTGGGCGGTTTGGCGACCCACGTGACGATGCGCTCGGTCTATTATCAGGGCATCCTGCACGAGAACCAGCGCCAGGTCTGGGAGCGCACGGCCGCCGCCGGCAAGGTCCGCTACGACGCCCTGCGCAAATTCGTGCTGTACGGCCTGGGCGACGCCGCCGGACTGGAAACCCGCAAGGAGATTCCCGGCTCGGTGTATGAGCTGGCCCAGGGAGAAATCGCAAGAGCCTTGCTGTCGGCGCACGCGGTGCGCCCCGACATGCCGGTGGTATTTGTCGCCCAGTCGCTGGGCGGGCAGGTGCTGTCGAGTTATCTGTACGACGCCCAGAAGGCGGCCGTGGGGAGGCCGGTCGGCGCCGGCATCTGGCGCAACGTCGACGCCTGGGCATCCGGTGCGCTGGGCCGGCCGTTGACCGCGAGCGAACGCGTGTTCCTGGGAGGCGGCACCTGCGCCGGCCTGGTCACCACCGGCTGCAATATCCCGATCTTCGTCGCCGCGCACAAGGAGATGGACATCATCCCGATCGCGCCGCCCACCTCGCTGTTCAAGTGGATCAATTTCTACGATCCGGACGACGTGCTGGGCTGGCCGCTGCAGCCGCTGTCGGGTGGTTACCGGGCGCTGGTCGAGGACCGCGCGATCAATGCCAGCGGCGGCATCGGCAGCCTGCTGGCGCGCAGCTGGAATCCGCTGTCGCACGAGAATTACTGGGAAGACGCTGCGGTGCTGGACGCGATCGCCGCCATGCTGCGCCGGCTGGCGGCTTAGGCCAGCCCACTCACCGTCATTCCCGCGCAGGCGGAAATCCAAGTTTCATGCTCGGCCAATGAAGCTTGAGCTGGCAACTACGCTACGGCCTTGGATTCCCGCCTGCGCGCACTGGTGTCCGGAATAATTTCGGGCGCTTGAATAAGCCCGCTTCATAGGAAAAACCACGTCGTTCCCGCGGAGGCGGGAACCCAAGTGTACCCGGCCAGTGGCCTAGACATCGACCTCCGATGAACGTTCGGGCAACGCAAGAGCATGAACATTCTGTGACTTCACTTGGATCCCCGCCTCCGCGGGGATGACGATGCATACGTTGCGTATAAATATTCCGGACGCTAGTGCGCCTGCGCGGGAATGACGTGCTGGTTGCGCGCCTGCGCGGGAAGTCATTCCTGCCAGTGGCAGGAGTGACGGGCTGGCCATCACATCGCCAGCGCCGGGCTCTTGCGCAGCGCCAGGCGCGGCTGCGTCGCCGTATCCGCATTGCCCAGCCTGAACCCTGCCGCCACCTCGGCCAGGCGCGCCGCCTGTTCCTGCATGCTGGCCGCAGCCGCGGCGGCCTGTTCCACCAGCGCCGCGTTCTGCTGCGTCACCTGGTCCATCTGCGTGATCGCCTCGTTCACCTGGTGGATGCCGGTGCGCTGTTCCTGGGTGGCCGAGGTGATCTCGGACATCATGTCGGTCACGCGCGCCACGCTGGTCACGACGTCGTGCATGGTGGTGCCGGCCTGCTGCACCAGGGTCGTTCCGGCATTCACCTGGGTCATCGAGTCGCCGATCAGGCCCTTGATTTCCTTGGCCGCACTGGCCGAGCGCTGCGCCAGGTTGCGCACCTCGCTCGCGACCACGGCGAAGCCGCGGCCCTGTTCGCCGGCGCGCGCCGCTTCCACCGCCGCATTCAGGGCCAGGATATTGGTCTGGAAGGCGATGCCGTCGATCACGCCGATGATGTCGACGATCTTGCGTGCCGAGGCGTCGATCGAGCCCATCGTGTCGACCACCTGGCCGACGATGGCGCCGCCGCGCGCCGCCACTTCGGAGGCTGCCTGGGCCAGGCCATTGGCCTGCACCGCATTGTCGGCGTTCTGGCGCACGGTGGCCGTCAGTTCTTCCATCGAGGCCGCCGTCTCTTCGAGCGAGCTGGCCTGCTGTTCGGTGCGGCTCGAGAGGTCGAGGTTGCCGGCCGCGATCTCGCCCGATGCGGTGGAGATGGCGGTGGTGCCTTGCTGGACCTCGGCCACGACCCGGGCCAGGGCGCCGTTCATGGTTTCCAGGGCCCGCATCAGGTCGCCCACTTCGTCTTTCGGGTAGGTGACGAAGGTATTGCCGAGGTTGCCCGCCGCGACCGTCCTGGCCACGTCCAGGGCGCTGTCGAGCGGCCGGGTGATGCTGCGCGTGATCATGACGGCGGCCACCGAGCCGAGCACTGTGGCCAGCACGGTCAGCAGGATGACCAGGCGCGTGCTGCGCTCGTTCGCGGCTTCGATGTCGAGCGCGATCTGGTCGATCGACTTGCGCTGGATCTGCAGCAGACTCAGCACCCGCGCGCCATAGGCGGCAGCGGCCGGGGAAAACACTGCTTCATAGGCCTGCTCGGCGCCGGCGGCGTCGCCCGCGGTGCGGGCGTTCATCACCACTTCCTTGGCGGCCTGGTATTGCTTGCGCAGGCCGAGGATCTCTTGCAGCGTCTGTTTTTCTTCGGGCGAGTCGAGCAGGACTTCGACTTTCTTCAAAATCGCGGTGGTGTCGGTGACGCTGTCCTTGATCGGCTTGGCGAACACGGTCGACAAGGTGCTGTCGGTGCTGCGCGCGATCAGCGAGGTACGGGCAATCGCTGAATACGTGAGGACATACCAGTCCGACACCAGGCGCTCCTTGGCCAGGGGATTTTGCATCATCTGGTGGGTCGCTTCGGCACTGCTGCGCGTGGTGTACAGCGCGAAGGCGGTGCCGGCCAGGGAGAGAACGAGGATCGTGGCGAACGCGAGCGTCAGGCGCGAGCCGATGCGTAGATTTTTTAACACGATGTCAATAACCCGTAGAAACGGAAAATTCCGCTAAGCAAGTATCACCTGTTTAAACCTAAAATGAAATCTCCCGATGTGCTAGCTGTTGTATGGACGCATCGTATGTTAAATCGGCGAATTCACACCTTTACGCGCCGCTTCTTCCCGGCTCCTGCAGCGTGAACAGGGGACGGATATCGCCCGCCACAGTGCCGCGCGCATTCTTGATGGCCGGCTGGCGGTAGCGCTCGAGCGCGGCCTTGCGCCCTGCGTCGAGCAGGCCGAGCTGGTCGAGCACGGCGTACACGGCCGGATGCAGCGCGCGGCTGTTGCCGTCCGCAATCTTGATCGCGATGCCGATCCCGGCCGAGCGCACACCGATCGCCTGCACCGCGTCGGCGCCGATCTTGGCCACCCAGTCGCCGCCGCCCGCCGTCATCCAGTGCAGGTCGGTACGCTCCTGGCCCGAGACCATGTCCGGCCGCGCCGTCATGGCCTCGCCCAGGATGCCCATCGCGCCGCCCAGTTGCGGATCACTGCTGCCATGCGCCAGGCGCGCATACAGGTGCGCCAGCGACGACAGCGGCAGCGCATAGTTTGGCGCCGAGCAGCCATCGATCCCGGTCGGCATGGCGTCCGCCGGCAGGCCCACGGCATCGGCCAGCGCGGCGCGGATAGCCTGCTGCAGCGGGTGGCCGCGGTCGACGTAGTTGGCGGTCGGCGCGCCGTGCAGGCGGCACCAGGCCAGGAAGCCACTGTGCTTGCCGGAACAGTTGTGGTGCAGCGGCGTCCATTGCGCGTCCGGCGGCGGCGTCAATCCCGTGAACTCGTAGTGCAGCGGCTGCGCGCAGCCGCATTCGAGGTGGCCGGGTTCGAGGCCGATCTTGTCCAGGATCGCGCGCACGCCCTCGAGGTGGATGCCCTCGCCCGAATGGCTGGCGCACAGCAGCGCCACTTCGTCCTGCGTGAGACCGAAGCGCGCCGGGCCGTCGGACAGGATGAAGGGCAGGGCCTGGAACGGTTTCAGCGCGGAGCGGGTGAAGGTCGGATAGTCCGGGTCGCCCGCCGACCACAACAGCCGGCCGCGGGTGTCGACCACGGCGACCGAGCCCCAGTGGACGTTCTCGATCACGTTGCCGGAGTCGGGATAGCCGCGCGTGGTCGCGACGAGGGGAATCGCTTGCATGGGTAGGGTCTGGTTCGTTGTCGATGGCCCTAATGTACGGCATCTGCACGCAATGCAGACACACGTTTGACAGGGTGCCTCGGCAGCCTCGCCGAGCCTCGATATGCACAGGTAACCGGCCTCGAAACAAGCCTGGCAACAAGCCTGGAAACACGCATGCAGACGGGGTGCAGACGTGTACGAAAGACACGCATATGCACCTCCCGTTCACTTCGCGTTTTCAGCATTTCATCGCGCGTTTCAGCGCTTCATCCCACTGCCGCTTGAGTGCGCGCGAAGTCTGGCTAGACTGGGTTCATCGCCAGACAAACAGCAGCCCTGGCGACGACGAAACATGTGAACCACGCGGCCTCTTCATGAGCGATCGAACGCTTGCCGCACCGGTTCTTCTCTCGCATCCGACCTGAAAGGAAAAGACATCATGCGCATCAAGCACATCGCCCTGTTCGCCATCACCGCCGCCACCGCCACCCTGTCGCTGCCCAGCCTTGCCGCCCCGCAGGGCGCCGGCAAGGAAGTGGTGGAAGTGCGCAGCTCCCATCAACAGGTGCGCATGCCGCCGTTCGCCTACGACCGCGTGCAGGGCGAATACGCGCTCGAGGATGGCCGCGTGCTGGAGGTCAAAGGCAAGGTCGAGGACGGCAAGCGCACGCTGTACGCCGACCTGGGCGACGGCCCGGTCGAACTCATCCACGTCGGCAAGAAGCGCTTCGTCGCTGTGGGCAAGGACCTGAACATGCGCTTCGAGGGCGAGCGCGCGGCGCATACCGTGTACGTGCGCGAAGCCGGCAACCGCGCATTGGCCGCGACCCAGCGCTGATCCGCTTGCTCACCCGACCTGACCGGAGGAGCACCATGCGTATCCAGCATCTCGCGCTGCTTGCCGCGGCGGCCCTGGCGGCGCTGCCCGCTCTCGCCGCGCCGGCCGCATCCGCCGACAGCGGCGGCGCCGAGGCCGTCCAGGCGAAGAAGTCCTACCTCGATCCATTGATGAACAAGCGCATGCAGGGTGTCTACCGGCTCGACGACGGCCGCATCCTGCGCGTGAGCGAACGGAGCCGCAAGCTGTATGCGGACGTCGGCGCCGGGCCGGTCGAGATCGTGCACATCGGCGACGACCGCTTCGAAGCGGTGGGCAGCGACCTGAGCCTCAACTTCGAAGGCGGCCCGCACCCCTACGCCGTGGTGCTCAAGAGCGGGCCAGAACGCCGGGTGGCGTCAAGCCTGCGTTGAACCGAAGCGCCCGGCCTGGTAGTCGGCGATCGCCTGCACGATCTCGTCGCGGGTGGTCATGACGAAGGGGCCGTGCGCCACCACCGGTTCGCGGATCGGTTCGGCGTGGCCGAACAACAGCAGCGTATCGGCCTCGGCCCTGATGTGCAGGGCGTCGCCGTCCTCATCCAGTTCCACCAGTTGGTAAGCGTTGACGAGATCGCCGTGATCGCCCACGCCGATGCGTCCGCGCACCACATACAGCAGCACGTTGCGTCCATGCAGGCTGGACACCGTCAACTGTCCTCCGGCCTGCATCGCGACCGTGCTCATGAACACGCCGGTCAGTGACCGCACCGGTCCGGTCGTGCCTTCCCACTGGCCGGCGATCAGGTGCATGGTCACCTTGCCGTCGTCGAGCGGCAGGGCGGGGATCTGGTCGCGCTGCAGGCCGGTGTATGCGGGCGCGCTCGTCTTCAGGCGCGACGGGAGATTGACCCACAGTTGCAGGATCTCGAGCGGGCCGCCGTGTTCCAGGAAATCGCGTGGCGACACCTCGGCGTGCACGATGCCGCTGCCGGCCGTCATCCACTGGATGCCGCCGGCGTGGATCACGCTTTCGTGGCCGGCGCTGTCGCGGTGCGCCAGCATGCCGTCGACGATGAAGGTGACCGTCTCGAAGCCGCGATGCGGATGCGGTCCGAACGGCAGGCCGCGGTTGTGCGGCCCGTAGACCTGCGGGCCGTGATGGTTGAGGAACAGGAAGGGATCGATCTGCTCGAGCTGCTCCGACGGCACGGGACGCTGCGTCAACAGGTCGCCGATATCGTCGCGCAGGGCGGGGTGCAGGCGGCGGATGGTCTTGTCGGTCATGGCGCGTTTTCTCCTGGTCGAAGCGCGTAACGATACGCGGAAAACGTGGTTCGGGTGCACACATGCCTGTGCTAGACTCCTTGCGCTTTTGCAACCTTGCGCTGACTTCCTGGAGACCGGCACCATATGTACAAGAAAGCCCTGCTTGCCAGCCTGGTGCTGGCGTGGACCACCGCTGTCGCATCCGCCGCCCCCGCCACCGCATCGGCGCCGGCCCCGAGCGAGACCGCCGTCAGCGCCGCCAAGTATGCGGTCCAGACCTACCGTAACGACGTGGTCGACACCCTGGCCAAACTGGTCAGCTTCAATACGGTGGCCGATGCGCGCTACCCGTCCGACAAGAACCCGGTCCACATCGCGTTCAAGGCCGCATTGAAAGAGGAGGCCGAGCGCCTCGGCCTCGATGTCGAAGACCATGGCTGGACCGTCATCGTCGGTCTGGGCAAGGGCAGCGAGCGGGTCGGCATCGTGACCCATGGCGACGTGCAGCCGGTCGACCCGGCCAAATGGAAGAAGTCGCCGTTCGTGCTGGACCGCACCAGCGAGCCGGGCAAGCTGATCGCGCGCGGCGCCGAGGACGACAAGGGACCGATCGCCACCGCGCTGTATGCGATGAAGGCGATCCGCGACCGCCAGATCCCCTTGAGCAAGCGCATCGAACTGTATGTGTACATGGGCGAGGAATCGGACTGGGGACCCCTGACCGAATTCCTCAAGACCCACGTGCCGCCGCAAATGAGCATCACGCTCGACGCCGAGTATCCGGTGGTGACGGCGGAGAAGGGCGGCGGCACCGTGGCCGTGACGATCCCGAAGGCCGGCGCCGCGATTCCCGCAGCCGGTGAAGCGCAGGTCGCCGAATTCAGGGGCGGCTCCTTCAATACCCAGATCCCCGAAGACGCCGAGGCGCTGGTCGCCAATGCCACGCCGGAGATCGAGCAGCAGATCCGCGCGCGCGCCGCCGCGCAGGAAGGCATGCGCTACACCTTCGAACGCCAGGGCGCGAACCTGAAGGTGATCGCGAAGGGCGTGTCGGCCCACTCGTCGAAGCCGCAGGAAGGCGTGAACGCGGTCAGCATGCTTGCCGACGCGCTGGCGGTGCGCAGCTGGCCGAATACCGTGGCCGGCGGCGTGGTGAACTACCTGAACGATCTGGTCGGCACCGGCTATCACGGCGAGAAGTTCGGCAAGATCGCCTACCGCGACAGCTTCATGGGGCCGATGACCTTCAAGCCGACCGTGATCCGCCAGCTGGACGAAGGCATCGAGGTCGCGATCAATGTGCGCCGGCCGCGCGGCAAATCGACCGCGCAGCTGACGTCCGAGATCGAGGCCGCCCTGGCCGACTGGCAGGCGCGCCGGCTGCCACTGGCGAACATCAAGGTCGGCGTGCGCGAGCCGTGGATCCTGGAGAATGCGCCGCAGGTGCCGACCCTGCTGTCGACCTTTTCGTATTTCACCGGCATGAAGGACGCCAGGCCGGTGGCGATCGGCGGCGGCACCAATTCGCGCCTGTTCCCGAACGCGGTCAGCTTCGGTCCATCGATGCCGGGCCAGAAGTACACCGGTCACTCGGAACACGAATTCATCACCACCAAGCAGCTGCTGTTGAACCTGCAGATGTATACTGCGGTGCTGGTTGAGTTGGCCAAATAAGCCAGCCGAACAAGCTTGTCGCTTCCGCCAGCCCGACTCCCGGGCTGGCCGCATTCCCTCCGATCCGACCTCTCCCTCTCGGTTGAAACGCCGCTCTTGCCTACGATGAGCAGCTAGGCGTTTTGCTCGCCGAAATGTGTAAAAAATTCTAATCATTGCGTAGGTGCGGGACTACAATAATCCTGCCGACTGGCGTCTGCCCACGCGCTGTCCCTTGCGAATCCACGCCGTATGCCGAGGGCTGTCTCGCCCCTGTGACACAGCAGTATTGATGCCCGGAAAGTGCGCAAATTCTGGGTGGAAAGTGTGGCGAAAACAGCATGCTAGGATCGGTTTCTCGTGCCGCGAGCGCGCCGATGCCTTGGCATTCGGCGTGCACGCTCGCGCCCGATTGACCGAATGCTCGACCGAACCTGAACTGTTGCCCATGCATAGTAAAGAACTCAAGAAGCCGGACGGACGCAATCTCACGCTGTACAGCAATGTGCCGATCCCGGACGGCATCGTTGCGACCAGCCCGTTCCCCGATCCGCAGCATGCGAATCCGCACCTGCGCTGGCATTCGCTGCGCGGCGAGTGGGTGACCTATGCGGCCTTTCGCCAGAACCGCACCTACCAGCCGCCGCCGCAATACAACCCGCTGGCGCCGACCGTGGACGCGGAACATCCGACCGAGATGCCGGCCGGCGACTACGAGATCGCCGTGTTCGACAACCGCTTTCCCTCGCTGGCGCTGGAGTCGCACGATCCGCCATTGGCGACGGTGCCGACCGCGCCGGCCAACGGCCATTGCGAAGTGGTGGTGTTCACGCAGGATCCGAGTGCGGCGCTGGCCCACCTGCCGCTGTCGCGCATCGAGCTCTTGCTGCAGGTCTGGGGCGATCGCACCACACGCATCGGCAACCACCAGAACATCCACTATGTGCTGCCGTTCGAGAACCGCGGCGCCGAGGTCGGCGTGACCCTGCACCATCCGCACGGCCAGGTCTATGCCTATCCCTTCGTGCCGGCGGTGCCGGCGCGCATGCTGGCGCAGGAGCGCGAATACTATCTGCAGCACGGAGCCAGCCTGCTGTGCGATATGGCGCGCGACGAGGCCGCCGACGGCCGGCGCGTGCTGTACCAGGACGACTATGCGATCGCCTTCGTGCCGGCCTGCGCGCGCTATCCCTACGAGGTGTGGGTGATGCCGATCGCGCCATGCAAGGATTTCGCCGCGCTCACGCCGCCGCAGCGCGAATCCCTGGCGCGCGCGCTCAAGACCGTGCTGCTCAAGTACGAGACCCTGTGGAACCGGCCTTTCCCTTACCTGATGGCCTGGTACCAGGCCCCGACCGACGGTGCGCAGCACCCGGAAACCCAGCTGCACGCCCAGTTCTATCCGCCTTACCGCACGCGCGACCGCCTGAAATACCTGGCCGGCACCGAGCTGGCGGCCGGCATGTTCGCGATGGACGTGCTGCCCGAAACCACGGCCTATGAATTGCAGCAGGTCGAAGTGAACCTGGAGGACGCCGCATGACGGAAATGGATATGCGTGCCCTTGAGGTGGCCGACAAGCTGGCGCTGCTGCGCGCCACCCTGGCCCAGGAAGGGGCCGGCGCGGTGCGCCTGCGCGGCACCGACTGGTTCGCCTGGGTCACGGCCGGCGGCTCGAGCGCGGTGCTGCTGACGACCGACGTCGGCATCGCCGAGGTGCTCGTCACCGCGGACGACGCCTGCGTGCTGACCGACGCGATCGAGGGCGAACGCCTGCGCGCCGAAGAAGTCCCGGGCGGCTTCACCTTCCACATCGAACCGTGGGCCGAGCCGGAGCTGCGCGAGCGCTTCGTCGCCGGCGCGGCCCAGGGCCGCGCTGTCTTGTCCGACCGTCCGGTGGGCGAGGAACGGCCCTTGCCGCTGGCGCTGCGTCAGCGCAAGCTGGTGCTGGGCGACGCCGAGCAGGTGCGCTACCGCCTGCTGGGCCGCGAGGCGGCCGAAGCGATGACCGAGGTGTTGCACCGTGCCCGTCCCGACTGGACCGAGCAGCAGCTGGCCGGCGCCGGCGCCGAGGCGCTGTGGCGGCGCGGCATCCATCCGGCCCTGGTGCTGGCGGCCGGCGCGCGCCGCCAGCCCCTGTACCGCCACGCGACGCCGTCGCACGAGGCAATCGGCGAACGCGCGATGCTGGTGTTCTGCGCGCGCCGCCATGGCTTGTATGCCAACCTGACCCGTTTCGTGAGCTTCGGCGGCGCGGGTTCGGCGCCCGAGGCCCAGCGCGCGCTGATGGACGTCGAGGCCACGGGTCTCGCCGCCGTGGCGCCGGGTAAATCGCTGTCGAGCGTGTACCACGCGCTGGCCCAGGCCTACCACCACGCCGACGTCGAAGGCGCGATCCGCGAGCACCACCAGGGCGGCATCACCGGCTACCTGGCGCGCGAGATCGTCGCCACCGCCAGCACCGCCACTCAGATCGAAGAAGGCATGGCCTTCGCCTTCAATCCCAGCTTCGGCGGCATGAAGATCGAAGACACCTTTTTGCTCGGCCCGCAGGGGCTGGAAAACCTGACGTGCGATCCCGGCTGGCCGGCGCTCGACGTCCATGGCCGCAAGCGGCCGCTGTGGCTGGAGGCGCAAGCATGACCCTGAGCACCGACACCTTCTTTGGCGGCGCGCCCGAAGTGAACGCCTCGGCCCCGGGCAGGGTCAACCTGCTGGGCGAGCATACCGACTACAACGACGGCTTCATGCTGCCGGTGGCCACGCCCCAGCGCACCATGGTGGCGATCAGCCGCAGCGGCGACGACCATTTTCATTTCTATTCGCCGAACCTCGATGCGACCGTGACCTTCACCAGGGACGGCAGCGCGCCGCAAGGCTTCGGCAGCTATATCGAGGGCTGCGTCCGGCTGGTGCAGGCGGAGGGGATCGAGGTGCCGCCGCTGCGCGTGTATGTCGAGACCGACCTGCCGGTCGGTTCGGGCCTGTCGTCCTCGGCTGCGCTCGAGGTGGCGACGTTGCGCGCCATGCGCGCGCTGCTGGGGTTCGAACTGGACGACGTCAAGCTGGCCCGCATCGCCCAGCGCGCCGAGATCGAGTATGCGCGTGTGAACTGCGGGATCATGGACCAGATGGCGTCCAGCCTGGCCGACGAGAGCAATATGCTGTTCATCGACGCCCGCACGCTGGAACACCGCCTGGTGCCGCTGCCGCCGGACACCGAGCTGATCGTGGTGGACTCGGGCGTGGCGCGCAAGCTCGCGGCCAGCAAGTACAACGAGCGCCGCGCCGAGTGCGAGGAGGGCGCGAAGAAGCTCGGCGTGCAGGCGCTGCGCGACGTGGCCGACCCATCCTCGGTGGAGAGCCTGCCGCCGCCGCTGCGCGAGCGGGCGCGCCACGTGGTGCAGGAAAACCTGCGCGTGCTCGAAGCGGCGCAGGGCGTGAGCGCCGGGCGTTTCGGCGAATTGATGAACGACTCGCATTTCAGCCTGCGCGACGACTACGAGGTCTCGATCCCCGAGCTCGACGCGCTATGCGAAGCCTTGCGCGCCGCCCCCGGCGTGCTGGGCGCGCGCCTGACCGGCGCCGGCTTCGGCGGCGCCTGCGTGGCGCTGTGCCGCAAGGGCCAGGCGCGGCAAGCCGCCGCCAGCGCGCTGGCGGCCTATAACCAAGATGGACGCCAAGGCCGGATCCTGGTGCCGGTGCCGACAGACAGAAAGGACCACGATGAACCAGTTTGAATATCCCCGTCCACAGCTGGTGCGCGACCAGTGGCAGAACCTGAACGGCAAGTGGCGGTTCTGCTTCGACGACGAGGGCCAGTATTTCATGCCGTCCGACGTCAAGGAGTGGACCCACGAGATCACCGTGCCGTTCGCACCCGAGACCGAGATGAGCGGCATCCAGGACACGGGTTTCCACCGCGTGGTCTGGTACCAGCGCGAGTTCGAACTGATGCCCAACGACGGGCGCACGATACTGCACTTCGGCGCGGTCGACTACAGTGCGAAGGTGTGGGTCAACGGCCAGCTGGTGGCCGAGCACGAGGGCGGCCATACGCCGTTTTCAGCCGACATCACCTGCGCCATGCAGGGCGACGGCAAGCAGACGGTGACGGTGTGGGTAGAAGACGATCCGGCCGACCTGGCCAAGCCGCGCGGCAAGCAGGACTGGCTGCTCGATGCGCACTCGATCTGGTATCCACGCACGACCGGCATCTGGCAGACCGTCTGGGTCGAGCAGGTGGCGTCGACCTATATCCAGAAGCTGCGCTGGACGCCGGTGTTCGAGACCTACGAGATCGGCTGCGAAGTGTTCGCGGCCGGCGACATCCAGCAGGAGCTGTTTGTCGAGGTCAAGATCTGGCACGGCGACCAGCTGCTGGCGGACGATTACTACAAGCTGCTGGCGGGCGAGGCCAACCGCAAGATCGCGCTGTCCGACCCCGGTATCGACGATTCGCGCAACGTGATCCTGTGGAGTCCCGAGCGGCCGACCCTGCTCGACGCCGAAGTGACCCTGCGCTGCGGCGACGTGGTGCTGGACCGCATCCGCTCGTACACGGCGCTGCGTTCGGTATCGATCAATCGTGACCGCTTCATGCTCAATGGCCGCCCCTACCAGCTGCGCCTGGTGCTGGACCAGGGGTACTGGCCGGAATCGTTCATGACGGCGCCGTCGGACCAGCACCTCAAGCGCGACGTCGAGCTGGCCAAACTGATGGGCTTCAATGGCGTACGCAAGCACCAGAAGATCGAGGATCCGCGCTTTTTATACTGGGCCGACAAGCTGGGCCTGCTGGTATGGGAAGAGATGCCCTCGGCCTACCGCTTCAGCCCGCGCGCCATCACGCGCATGGTCAAGGAATGGACCGAGGCGATCGAACGCGACTACAGCCATCCCTGCATCATCGTGTGGGTAGCCTTCAATGAGTCGTGGGGCGTGCCCAACCTGACCCTGACCCAGGCCCATCGCAATGCGGTGGAAGCGCTGTACCACCTCACGCGCACGCTCGATTCGACCCGTCCGGTGATCGGCAACGACGGCTGGGAAGCCTCGGCCACCGACATCCTCGGCATCCATGACTACGACAGCGACCCGGAAAAAATCCTGGCGCGCTACGCCGTCACCGATCCGGTGCGCACCCTGTTCGACCAGCGGCGTCCCGGTGGGCGCATCCTGACCCTGGATGGCTTCCCTCACCGCGGCCAGCCGATCGTGCTGACGGAATTCGGCGGCATCGCCTACGATCCGAAACAGACCCCGAACCCGGATGAGAGCACGTGGGGCTATAGCCGCGCTCACACGGCCGAGAGCTACCTCAAGCAGTACCGGCGCCTGCTGCAGGTGGTCAACGAGACCTTCATGTTCAGCGGCTTCTGCTATACCCAGTTCGCCGACACCTTCCAGGAAGCCAATGGTTTGCTGAACGCCGACCGGACGCCCAAGCTTCCGCTGGAAGTCATCAGCAATGCAACGCGCAACATCCCGATGTTTCACCGCGAGGTGGAGGAAGGCAAGGACCCGGGCACGCCCTGAGCCCGGCAAGCCCCTGGCTTCTCGCACGGGTGGACGGCCGGCCCACCCGGCGGCGCCGTCCGGCTAGCGCTGGATGCTGCCACCAGTCACATTGACACGGTCGCCGCTGCGGAAATCGGGCGTGGTGCCGTGGGTGACCACCTGCGTGCTGCCGTCGTCCATGCGCACGGTGACGCGATAGGACTGGCTGCCGCCGCCGGCGCTGCCGGTGGCGCCGGCAGCGCCGCTGCTGCCCATCGACGAATCGCCCTCGGTGATGCCGCTCGACGCCGGCAGGATCTCGATCGCCAGCACGGTGCTGTTGGGCGCCGCGCTGGCCGCGGCGGCGCCCGCGGTCGATGCGCTGCCGCCGCGGTCGTCCTGCATGCTGGAGGTGCCGGAGCCGCTGCTGCCGGAGGCGCCAGAGCTGCCTGAGGCGCCCGAGCTGTCCGAGGTGTCCGTGCTGCCCGAGACGCCCGCGCTGTCCTGGGTGCCATCGGTGGTCGTGCCGCTGCTGCCCGAGGTGCCGGAGCTGCCGCTGGTGCCCGAGCCGTACTCGCTGGTCCCGGTGCTGCCGCTGCTGCCGCTAGTGTCACTCGACGATTCGCCACGCATGGCGGCGCACCCCGAAATGGCGAGCGCGACCGCCAGCAGGCCCGCCATGGCCACGCTCTGGTGAGTTTGCTTCATGATCAACTCCTCGTTTGGATGTTTAGTGGGGGATGTGACGATGCCGCGCGCCACGAGGATAAGAGGCGGGAAGTGCGTCAGCGTTCCAGCTGACTTCCTTTGGAGGCCGGTTCGATCAAGCGGGAGGGTTCTTTGCGGAACCCGAACGGAGGATGATGGTCAGTGTCGGCCGGGCGCCGCCGCCGGCCGCGGCGCGAGGGTGGCCAGCACCGCCAGCACGGTGGAGGCGAGGGTGGCGGCCGTGACATCGACCAGCCAGTCGCGCACGTCGCCCGAGCGATACGGGAAGAAACTCTGCACCCATTCGTCGACGGCGCCCATCAGCGCGACGGCCAGCATCGCCTTCAGGGCGCGCTGCAGCGGCGTGCCGGTGGCGCCCAGGAACCACAAGGCGGCCAGGAAGGCGTAGGTCATGCCGTGCAGCACCACGCCGGACGCATAGGCGCCGACCTCGGCGCGGGCGCCGGGAATCGAGCCCGCCACCAGAATGGCCAGCAGCCCGAGCAGGGCGAAGGCATGCAGGGCGCGGCGGACTTTGGCTGGAGGCTGCAACAGGGACGACAGGGCGGGCATCGATACGGAAGGAAAAGGTAAGCGTTCGAAACGCCAACCTTACCACGCCATGCAGCCAATCACCCGCACGCCAATACCAGTTCAGATCGTCAGGGCTGGCGCGCCGTCCGCGTAATGGGCGTCGAAGCAGCTTTCGCAATCGGCACAGAACAGGTGGGCCATGCGCACACTGCCCTGTCGCAAGACCAGCTTCAGGTGGGTTTGCTGGCACTTGGGGCAGACTTCGCGGACGCTGCCGAAGGTGAGCAGGTTGAGCGGCGTGCTGTCGCTGTCGAGCCTGTCGACGACGACGCGCGGATTGAGTTCGCTCAGGACGAGGTCGCCATCTTCATGCTGACGGCGGCAAGTGTCGGGCGCGGCGCTGGCTGGTACACGTAAGTTCATAGGACGGGTTCCCTTGGACGTTTCGTGGTACGAGGTCTTCCGACCCGAGGCCGAATCGGAAGCGCGAACTTTATGATAGCCAAATCAGCGACGGCTTCAAGCGTTGTGACAATTTTTTTAGCGCGAGTTGCGCTGGGGCAGAGAATAAGATCGACCTGCAACGGAACTGGTTCCTGGATGGACAGGCAAAAAAATGCCCGCTGGTGGCGGGCACAACCCAAGATCGGGCCAAGAGATACGACAAATCGGTTGGTGTGGAGCACCCGGGGCGCCGCACACCTGCTGTCATCAGGCATATCGGTTGCGTGTATGACAGGTGATTCTTAGTATAGGCAGCGTTTGTGACGCGATTGTGACGAAGCGCAAAGTTCTGACGGTATCAAATGACCGGCGAACGCCCGCCATGTCATCAGCGTGCGTTATACGTAGAACTACGTAGCGACGGCCTTCCTTGCTTTTTTCGGCAAAAAAAAAGCCCGCTCTTGTGCGGGCTTAAAACTATTTTCTTGGAGGAGAATAGTGGAGACAGGTGTAATTATCGGGGTCGGCGATGCAGGTGTCCAATTGCGAGTTCGGATACCAGACATGCGCTACAGTAATATCTGCTCCACTTGTACGGGTTTTCAGTCGCGTACCGGCACCGTGTAGTTCAGCGCCATGCGGCCGCCGTCGGCGTACAGCGTCTGGCCGGTCATGTACGAGGCGTCGTCGCTGGCCAGGAAGGCGGCGATCGAGGCGACTTCTTCCGGCTCGCCGCAGCGGCCCAGCGGCGTGCGCGACAAGATGGTGTGGCGCGCTTCCGGGCTGCCCAGCACGGCCTGCTTGGCCAGCTCGGTCAGGATGGTGCCCGGGCCGATCGCATTGACGCGGATGCCATGGTGGGCCAGGGCGATCGACGCCACCCGGGTCAGCTGGTTGACGCCGCCTTTCGACACCACATAGGGCACCTGGTTCGGGATGGTCAGTTCGGCATTGACGCTCGACATATTGATGATGCAGCCGCCTTCGCCCCGTTTCACCATATCGCGCGCCGCCGCCTGGCTGCACAGGAACATCGATTTCAGGTTGATGCGCAGCACGCGGTCGAAATCGTCTTCTTCCAGATCCAGGAAATCGGCCGCGTGGGTCACGCCCGCGTTGTTGACCAGGATGTCGATGCGCCCGAAAGCGTCGAGCGTGGCCTGGACCATCGCATCGACTTCTTTCTTGACGCCGACGTCGGCGCGGAAGAAGCGGGCGGCGTCGCCCAGGCTGGCGGCGGCCTGCGCGACTTCGGGCTTCTGGTCGACGAGCATCACGCGCGCGCCTTCGCGCACCAGGCGCTGGGCGCAGGCCAGGCCAATGCCCTGGCTGGCGCCGGTAACGATGGCGATTTTCTGCTTGAGTTTCATGGCGGGCTTTCGTAGAGAGGCAAAGTCCGCCATTCTAACCACTCGCCGTGGCTACCCAAAATGCATGATCGTCGATCTGCGTGTAAGTTTTTCGCGCGGCGCGCTACTAAGCGGGTATCTCCACCACAACGAGAACAAAAATGACCCGCAAGCATCTCGCCCTTGCCTGGACCCTGTTCCTGGCGATGCTGCTGTACACCAGCCTGGCCGCCGCCCTGGAACCCTGCCACCTGCCGAACCTTCCCGAGCGGGTCGAGTGCGGCACGCTGGAGGTGCCGGAAGACCGCGCCAACCCGGCCGGCCGCCGCATCACCATCCATTTCGCCCGCATCAAGGCCACCGCGAAACCGGCGGCGCCCGACCCACTGCTGGTGCTGGCCGGCGGTCCCGGCCAGGCCGCCACGGATTACGGGCCGCTCCTGGCCAGCGCCTTCCGTGAAGCGAGGAAGCGCCGTGACATCCTGCTGGTCGACCAGCGCGGCACCGGCAGGTCCAGCCCGCTGCGCTGCCCGATGCCCGAACAGGCCATCGCGCGAGGCGACACGGCAAGCGCCCAGGCCAGCCTGCGCGCCTGCCTGGCCGCGCTCGAGGCCGACCCGCGCCACTTCCATACCGAAGCCGCGCTGGCCGATTTCGAGGACCTGCGGCGCGCGCTCGGCTACCGCCAGTTCAGCCTGTGGGGCGGTTCCTACGGCACCCGCACCGCGCTGATGTATGCGCGGCGCTACCCCGGCAGCGTGCGCGGCATGGTGCTCGATTCGGTGGCGCCGCCCAATGCCCGCATCCTGCTGTCGTCGCGTCACGCCCAGGCCGCGCTCGAACGCCTGCTGGCCGACTGCGCCGCCGACGAGGGCTGCGCCAGGGCCTTCCCGAATCTGGCGCGCGAGCTCGACGCCGTGCTGGCGCTGCCGAGCCTGGGCCCGCACCAGGCCGCGGCCGTGCCCCAACTGCTGCGCGGCGCCATGTACAGCGCCCAGCATGCCAGCGTGCTGCCGTTCGCCATCCACGCCGCCGCCAATGGCCGGCCGCAGCCGCTGCTGGCCCTGTACGACGCACTGGCCGGCTGGAGCCTCGAAGGCATGACCTTCGGCCAGACCCTGTCGGTGCTGTGCGCCGAAGAAGCGCCATTCACCGATGCCGCCGCGATGCGCGAGGACGGCGCCGGCAGCCGTTTCGGCGAAGCTTATGCCAGGGGCTGGCGCGACTGGTGCGCGGTATGGCCGGCCGCGCGCTTCGATCCCCGACTGAGTGCCGAACTGACGCGCGCCGTGACGTCCGACATCCCGACCCTGCTGCTGGCGGGCGGCCTCGATCCGGTCACGCCGCCGGAAAACGCCCACCTGGCGGCCCGCACCCTGCGCCACAGCCGGGTGCTGGTGGCCGCCGGCGCCGGCCATACCTTCAGCGGCGCCGGCTGCGCGCCGCGCCTGATCGCCGCCTTCCTCGAGCATGCCATTCCTGCCGCCGTGGATGGCGCCTGCCTGGCGGCGATTCGCCGTCCCCCGTTCGTGCTGGCCGACGGCCAGCCCACCCTGTAAGGAGCGCCCCATGATCGTCGTGAACAATATCGGCAAGCGCTTCCAGGCCTTGCAGGCCCTGGATGAGGTGAGCTTCAGCGCGCGGCCCGGGACCATCACCGCGCTGCTCGGCCCCAACGGCGCCGGCAAGTCGACCTGCCTGCGCATCTTGTATGGACTGCTGGCGCCGGACAGCGGCACGGTCGCCATCGACGGCATCGACGTGACGCGCGCGCCGCTCGCCGCGCGGCGCCGGCTCGGCATCGTCACCGACGAATTCGGGCTCTATGAGCGGCTCACGCCGCGCGACCACCTGCGCTACTTCGGCCGCCTGCACGGCATGCGCGGCGCCATGCTCGAACGCGCCATCGAGCGCGTCGTGCAGGAGGTGGGACTGGAGGCCGAAGCGGGGCGCGCCTGCAAGGGATTTTCGGCCGGCCAGCGCATCAAGGTAGCGCTGGCGCGCGCCTTGCTGCATGATCCTGCCGTGCTGGTGCTGGACGAGCCCACGCGCGGCCTGGACGTGATGAGCACGCGCGCCGTGCGCGAGGCCCTGGTGCGGGCGCGCTCGCGTGGCGCGGCGGTGCTGCTGTCGACCCACGTGATGCAGGAGGCGGCCCAGTTGTGCGACCAGGTGGTGGTGCTGGCCGCCGGCCGGGTGCGCTTTGCGGGGACGACGCCGGCGCTGCTGGCGCAGACCGGCAGCAGCGGCCTGGAACAGGCATTCGTCGAAGTGATCGGCAGCGATGAGGGGATTGCGGCATGAGGCGTGAAAAATTCGTTGAGAGTTTGTGGATCGTGGTGTCGAAGGAGGTGATGGACGCCGTGCGCGACCGCCGATCGATGATGGCCGGCCTGCTGTTCGCGCTGCTCGGCCCCTTCGTGCTGGCGGGCGTGCTCAAGGCGCTGATCGCGTCCGAGGTCGATGCCGGCACGCGGCCGCTGAACCTGGTCGGCGCGGCGCATGCGCCGGGACTCGTGCGGCACCTGGAAGCGGCGGGTGTCACGCTGCAGGAGCGCAGCGGAAAGCCCGAGGACCTGCTCGCGGCTTCGCCCGGCGCGGTGGTGCTCGAAGTGCCGGCGGGGGCGCCGCGCGAACTGGCGCAGGGACGCGAAGCCACGCTGGCCTTGTGGGCCGACATGTCCGACGACGATGCCAGGCGCCAGGCCCAGCGCGTGCAGGCGCTGGTGGCCGGCTACGGCGCGCAGTTGTCCGGCCAGCGCCTGCTGGGCGCCGGGGTGGCGCCCGGCCACGCCAATGCCTTGCACCTGCAGCTGCGCGACATGGGCGGGCAGGGCGGCCGCACGGCGCTGGTGCTGGGCGCACTGCCGCTGTTCTGGCTGCTCGGCCTGTTCGTCGGCGGCTCGCACGTGGCGCTGGACGCGACCGGTGGCGAGCGCGAACGGCGCTCGCTCGAAGCTTTATTGGCGCAGCCGGTGGCGCCGGGCACGCTGTTCATCGGCAAATGGCTGACCGCCTCGCTGTTCGGCTATGTGAGCAGCGCCGCCGCGCTCCTGCTGTCAGTGGTCGCCCTCGAGCGCCTGCCGCTGTACGAAGTGGGCATGGCCTTCGCGCCGGACGCGGCGATGCAGGCACAGATGCTCTTGACCCTGCTGCCACTGGCGCTGCTGGTGGGCGCCCTGCAATGCGTGGTGGCGCTGCACGCCCGCACCCACAAGGAAGGCCAGATCTACCTGAACCTGCTGCAACTGGCGCCGATGATGCTGATGGTGGAGCAGATCGGGGCCGCGTCCCCGCCCGCCGCCCATCTGCTGCCGATGTTCAGCCAGCACGCGCACCTGGGCGCGCTGGTGAGCGGCGGGGCGCCGGCGCCGCAGTTGCTGGCCCTGTCGGTGGCCGGCTGCATCGGCGGCGCCGCCTTGCTGATCGCCTTCGGCAGCCGGCGCCTGGGCAGCGAACGCTTCGTGTTCGGGCTGTGATGGGCCGATTGCAGGACGCCGAGTTCAAACGCCTGATGGCCGAGCATGGAGGCATGCTGGTGCGCTTCGCCGCCAGCTTCGAACGCAACCGCCACGCGCGCGACGACCTGGTGCAGGACATCATGCTCGCGGTGTGGCAGGCCTTGCCGGCCTTTCGCGGCGAATCGAGCATCAAGACCTATGTGGTCGGCGTGGCGCACCGGCGCTGCGCCAGCCACGTGATGCGCGCGGTGGCGCAGCCGCAGCACGAGGAGCTGGACGAAGAATGGGCCGACCAGCAACCGGGGCCGGAAACCCTGGCCGGCCTGAACCAGCAGCAGCAACGCCTGTTGACGGCATTGCGCCAGCTGCCGGTCGGGCAGCGCCAGCTGGTGCTGCTGGCGCTGGAGGGCATGTCCTATGAAGAGATCGCGCAGCTGCTCGGCATCTCGGTGAATAATGTCGGCGTGCGCCTGAACCGCGCCAAGGCTGCGCTCAAGGAAAGGCTGGAGGAACGATGAACGATGCGGATGAATGGGCCAGGCTGCAGGATGCCTGGGGCGCGGATGCGCCGGTTGCTCCCTTGACGCCGGACGTGACGGCGATGATCGCGCGCGCGCGGCGCCAGCGGCGGCTCATCGTGTTGACGATCCTGGGCGAGTGGATGCTGGCGGCGGTGGGTGCGGGGATGCTGATCCGCGACTGGCCGCGGGCGACGGCCAACGGTTTCATGCTGCTGTGGTGGGTGTACTTCCTGCTGTTCATGGTCGCCGTGATGATCAGCTACACCTGGACCCGCCTGCAAGCGCTGCGCGAGCCGCCAGGGAACAGCCTGCGCGACTGGCTCGGATTACGCCGCCGCCGCGCCTTGCTCAGCCTGCGCCTGGTGCGGCTGACGCGCTGGTCGACCATCCCCATGCTGCCGGCCCCATTCCTCACCCTGTACACGGGGCGCGACGCATGGTCTGCCGCCTGGACGTCGGCGGCGGTGGGCCTGCTGCTGGCTGGCGGCTGGCTGTGGGCGTGGGACAAGGCGCGCCGCATGAAGGCCGAGCTGGCCGAGGTCGACGCCCTGGCGCGCGAATGGCTGGACGAGCCGCAGGACGAGTCGCAGGACGGGACGACTACAGCATGACCGGCCGGTCCGGCAGCTCGTTGGCCCGCTCGCCGCTGGCCGGGAAGTGCTGGCGCAGCAGCTCGTTGACATGGTTGACCGCCGCCAGGGTCGCTTCATGGAAGCTGCCCTGCCTGAAACCCTCGGTCATGGTGCGGCACACGGCCTGCCAGGTGGCGGCGTCGATCTTGCGGTCGATGCCGCGGTCGGCCACGATGTCGACCTTGTGCTCGGCCAGGTTCACGTAGATCAGCACCCCGCAATTGTCTTCGGTGTCCCACACGCCATAGTCGGCGAACAGCGCGATCGCGCGCTGGCGGTTGGTGACGCCTTCCCAGGCCGCTTCGAAAGGCAGGGACTTCTCGACGATCAGGCGCACCTCGCCGCGGTGGGTCTGTTCGCCCAGGTCGATCGCCTCGGCGATCGCGTCCAGGGTCGTGTCGGGGAAGGCCTGTTTCGCCTCGCTCGCGCTGCTCTTCCAGTGGCGCCAGGCGCGGCGCATCTTGTGTGTCATCGATCCCATTACCAGTCTCCCGAGGCGCCGCCGCCGTCGAAGCCACCGCCGCCGCCCGAAAAGCCGCCGCCGCCGAAGCCGCCGCCGCTGCTACCGAAACCGCCACCGCCGCCACGGCTCATATTGCCGATGATGTTGCCGAGGACGAAGCCGGTGGTGGCGCTGCCCCAGTGCGACTGGCCGCGGCGGGTGCCGATGGTGCGGCCGCGCGGCCGGAACACCGAACGCAGCATGGAGGCGCCGATGATGATCAAAAAGATCGCCCACAACGGAAAGCCGCCGTCGCTCGCCGCCTGGCGCTGCTGTTGCTGCGGTGGCGGCGCCGGGAAAGCTTCCTGGTTGAGCAGGGTGGCGATGGCGCCGACGCCGGCGACCAGTCCCTCGTAATAATGCTCTTGCTTGAAATGCGGCGCGATCACGTCCTGCAGGATGCGCTTCGATTGGGCGTCGGTCAGCACGCCCTGCACGCCGCGCCCGGCCTCGATGCGCAGACGCCGCAGCGCGCTGGGGTTATCGCGCGCCACCAGCAGCAGCACGCCGTCGTCCACGCCCTTGCGGCCCAGCTTCCAGGCATCGGTGACGCGGATGCTGTACTGCTCGATCGCCTCGGGCTCGGTCGACTTCACCAGCAGAACGGCGATCTGGCTGCCGGTCTTGGCCTCATAGTCGGCCAGCACGGCTTCGAGGCGCTGGCGCTGGGCGGCGTCGAGCATGCCGGCCTGGTCGGTGACGCGCGTGGTCAGCGTCGGCACCGGCTGCAGCTGCGCAAAGGCCGGCGTGCCGGTGAACAGCGCGAGCAGCAGGATGCAGAAGAAACGCGATAGTGCGGTCATGCCGGCTTACTTGCCGAAGTCGACCGTCGGCGCGGTCGAAATCGCCTTCTCGTTCTCGACCGTGAACGACGGCTTGGTTTCATAGCCGAACACCATCGCCGTCAAGTTCTTGGGGAACTGACGCACGGTCACGTTGTAATCCTGGACCGAGGCGATATAGCGCTGGCGCGCCACCGTGATGCGGTTTTCCGTGCCTTCCAGCTGCGACTGCAGGTCACGGAAGCTCGCATCGGCCTTCAGGTCGGGGTATTTTTCAGAGACCATCATCAGGCGCGAGAGGGCGCCCGACAGCTCGCCCTGCACCTGCTGGAACTTCTGGAAGGCCTCGGGGTTGTTCAGCACCTCGGGCGTGATCTGGAAGCTGGTGGCCTGGGCGCGGGCGCGGGTCACCGCTTCGAGCGTGGCGCTCTCGTGCGAGGCATAGCCCTTGACGGTGTTGACCAGGTTCGGAATCAGGTCGGCGCGGCGCTGGTACTGGTTCACCACCTCGCTCCATGCCGCCTTGGTGGCCTCGTCCTTGGTCTGGAAGTCGTTGTAGCCGCAGCCGGACAGCAGGGCGCCGGCCAGGACGGCGCCGCCGAGAAGACGGGTCCAGCGATAGAAGAAGGAATTGGTCATGATGATGTTTGTGTGTACAAGTTGTCGAATGATCAAAATATACCTGAAACAGACATGCTTGGGCGTCCGGGCGGGCGCCGACTGGCGGCGATGGACCGCCGGCGGGTACAATAATGGGTTTGCATTTACAAAGATACAAGGGGCTAGAGGTGAATTTCATCAACAAACTTTCCGCCGCATGGGCCAGCAACGACTCGCTGCTGTGCGTCGGCCTCGACCCGGACCTGGCGCGCCTGCCAGCCCATCTGCAGGGCCAGCCGGACGCCATCGTCCAGTTCTGCAAGGCCATCATCGACGCTACCGCCGACCTGGCCTGCGCCTTCAAGCCGCAGATCGCCTATTTCGCCGCCCTCGGCGCCGAAGACCAGCTGGAAGAAATCTGCGCCTACCTGCGCGAGAATTACCCGCACATCCCGCTGGTGCTGGACGCCAAGCGCGGCGACATCGGCGCCACCGCCCACCAGTACGCACGCGAAGCCTTCGAGCGCTATGGCGCCGACGCGGTGACGGTCAGCCCCTACATGGGCTTCGACTCGGTCGAGCCGTATATGGAGTGGCCGGACCGCGGCGTAATCGTGCTGTGCCGCACCTCGAACGCGGGCGGCTCCGACCTGCAGTTCCTGGACGTGGCGGGTCGCCCGCTATACCAGCACGTGGCCCAGCTGGTCGCCGAAAAATGGAACCGCAACGGCCAGTGCGCGCTGGTGGTGGGGGCGACCTTCCCGGACGAAATCGCGCAGGTGCGCAAATTGGTCGGCGATATGCCGCTGCTGATCCCGGGCGTGGGCGCCCAGGGCGGCGACGTCGAGGCGACCGTCAAGGCGGGCCGCACGGCTGGTGGGGCGGGCATGATGATCAATTCGTCGCGCGCGATCCTGTATGCGACGCCGCAGCAGGGTGAAGATTTCGCCGCCGCCGCGCGCCGGGTGGCGCGCGAGACGCGCGATGCGATCAACGCGCATCGCTACGGTTGATAGCGCGGCGGCGCTGAGTACTTAGGTTCCCGCCAAGGCGCCCGGCGAGGGCGGGAACGACGTTGTTGGAGTGTGCGGTGAGCGTTGGCTTCAACTTCGCCTACGTCGCCTGGCACGTCGTTCCCGCGCAGGCGGGAACCCAAGTGTGCACGGCCAGTGGCCTAAAAATCGACCTCCGATGAACGTTCGGGTCACGCAAGAGCATGAACATTCTGTGACTTCACTTGGATCCCCGCCTTCGCGGGGATGACGATGCATACGTTGCGTATAAATATTCCGGACGCTAGTGCGCGCAGGCGGGAACCCAAGTCTCCAGAGCACCCGCTAGGTCAATACCGATCCGGCGCAATCGACTCCACATAGTCATACAGCGCCCCCAGAATCTCCTCGGCACGCTCATCCGCCGTCTCCGACAGCGCATCGATCTCGGTAAACAGCTGGTCCACCGTGCGCGCCCCATGCGCGCCCTCGAACAGCCGCGCCGCGCGGTGCGCCTCCCACAGCTGCATCTCGTCTTCCGACAAGGTATGCGGGAAGTTGCGCGCGCGGTAGCGGAACAATAATTCGTTGAGGCGCTCGTCCTCGAAGCTGACGCGCTTTGCCAGCGCCTCGGGCTTCTGCATGCGCAGGGATTCCAGCTGGCGGCGGTCGTCGCGGCTGACGAAGCCGCCGTACAGGTCTTCGTCGACGTCCACCGCTTCGCCGGCACCGGGTTTTGCCAGCACCTGGGCCCAGATCGCTTTCATGTCCGGCCCGCCGGCCGCCAGCGCGGCGTGCGCGCGGCCGCGTTCCAGGTCGATGTCCCAGCGCGTGGCCAGCTCGGGCCGCAGGGTCTTGAGGTTCCCGACCAGCATCGGCGATTTATTCAGGTGCACACTCTTGATCGGCAGCCGGGTCACGCCTTCGGGCAATTCGCTCGCGCGCGTGTACATGCGGGTGCGAATGGTGTCGGCGTCGAGCGCGAACAGTTCGGACGGGTCGTGGCGGCAATCCCAGACCAGCACCTCGTTCTTGTTGGTCGGATGCTGGGCCAGCGGGTAGACCAGGCCCAGGCAGCCGTACTCCACCGGGAACATGCCGGACACGTGCAGGAAAGGCTGGCGCTGGCCCGGGTCGAGGTGCAGTCCCATCTCGCTGGCGACCCGGTCCTTGCGGCGCAGTTCGAGGCAGAAGTCGAACAGGCGCGGCTGCCTGTCGCGGATCAGGCGCGCCAGCGCGATGGTGGCGCGCACGTCGGACAGCGCATCGTGCGCCGCTTCATGGGCCAGGCCGTTGGCGGCGCTCAGGTGTTCCAGCCTGAAGCTCGGCTTGCCGTCTTCGCGGGTGGGCCATTCGATGCCTTCCGGGCGCAGCGCGTACACCATGCGCACCACATCGAGCAGGTCCCAGCGGCCGCAGTTGTGCTGCCATTCGCGCGCATACGGATCGATCAGGTTGCGCCAGAACAGGAAGCGTGTCACCTCGTCATCGAAGCGGATCGTGTTGTAGCCGACGCCGATCGTGCCCGGCTCGCTGAAGGCGGCTTCGATGTGGCGCGCGAATTCGTGCTCGGGCACTCCCCGTTCGAGGCAGTGCTGCGGGGTGATGCCGGTGATCAGGCAGGATTGCGGGTCGGGCAGGAAGTCGTTGGCCGGCTGGCAATACAGCATGATCGGCTCGCCGATCTCGTTGAGGTCGGCGTCGGTGCGGATCGCGGCGAACTGGGCCGGGCGGTCGCGGCGCGGCACCGCGCCGAAGGTTTCATAGTCGTGCCAGAGGAAGGTATGCGTGCTCATGTGTTGTTGTTGTGTTTGCTGCAATCACAGCGTCAACCGGCATGGTGGCACATCCGCGCGGATCAGTCACGGCCGGCGGCAAAGGTCTTGGATATTGCGTCAGGCGCAGACGCGGTCCCGTCCGGCTTCCTTGGCGCGGTACAGGGCGGCGTCGGCCGCCGCCAGCAGGCTGCGCTCGTCGCCGCCGGGCAGCAGGCTGGCCACGCCGAAGGAGCCGGTCAGGTGCGGCAGCGGCAGGCGCATATCGGGGAACACGACGGCCAGGCGCAGGCGCCGGCACAGGCGTTCGGCGACCCCGGTGGCCATCTCCGGCGTGGTGTCGGGCAGCACCGCCAGCATCTCTTCGCCGCCATAACGCACCGCGAAGTCGGACGGTCGCAGCGCGCCGCGGATCACGCTCGCGGCGGTGGCCAGCGCAGCGTCGCCGGCGATGTGGCCGTGGGTGTCGTTGAAGCGCTTGAAGTGGTCGAGGTCGATCATCACCAGCGACAGCGAGCTGCCGTCGGTGGCCGCGCGCGTCGCCAGCTTGGGCAGCATCTCGTTGAGCCAGGCGCGGTTGTACAGGCCCGTGAGCGGGTCGTTGAGCGAGAGCTGGCGGTAGAATTCGCCCAGCTTCTGGCGCCGGCGCAGCAGGGCGTTGGTGGCGCGGATGCGGAACGACAGCAGGCGCAGCAGGTTACGCGCCAGCACACCCGAACGTTCGATCAGCGTCCACACCATATCGGATTCGATCACCAGGAGTTCGGTGTCCTCGAGCGCCGTCATCGCCGCCAGGTTCAGCGCGTCGTCCAGCACCGCCTGTTCGCCGACGCTCTCGCCCGGGAGGATGCGGCTGGTGTTGCCCTCGTCGCCGGCATGGGCGTCGGGTGCGATCTCGAGCGCGCCCGACAGCACGATGTACAGGCGCGCCTGGCCGCCATCGTCGATGCGGCGGCCGCGCGCCATGCGCACGACGGCGCAGCCGGCCACCATCGCGGCGATGGCCGGGTCGGTCTCGTCGCGAAACAGGTGCAGGTCGCGGATGGTCGTGCGGGAAGCACCGAAGGTGCCGATGTGTTCCAAGTGGGGCCTCGAGCGAATCGCGTAAGGTTGAGTCCTTACAGCATTGAAATGATAGCCTATCGGACCTGGAATGCGTATTCGGCGCGCCTTAAACAACAATGGTGACATGGCTGCATGACTGATTCTGACAATTCGCTGGATGATGTGCTCATTGATGCGCTCGGGCATGCGCATCGGCCGGCCCCGGACGCGCGCATCGTGTCGCTGGTGCCGTCGATCACCGAGCTGCTGTGCGACCTCGACCTGGCGTCGCAGCTGGTCGGCCGCACGGGCTTTTGCATCCACCCGAAGGCGGTGGTGGCGGACATCCCCAAGGTGGGCGGCACCAAGGACGTCAACCTCGAGAAGATCCGCAAGCTGGCGCCGACCCACGTCGTGGTCAATATCGACGAGAACGAGAAGCCGACGGTCGACGCGCTGGCGCAGTTCGTACCGAACGTGGTGGTCACGCATCCGCTGGTCCCGCAGGACAACCTGGCGCTGGCGCGCCTGATGGGCGGAATCTTCGGCGCCCGGGAGCAGGCCGCGTCCTGGTGCGCGGCCTTCGGGGACGAACTGGCGCGGCTGCGCGCCTTGCCGGCCGGCCCGGCGCGCACGGTGCTGTACTGCATCTGGCAAGACCCCTGGATGAGCGTGTCGAAGGACACGTATATCGCCGCCATGCTGGCCGAACTGGGCTGGCGCGTGCCCGCGCTGGGAGCGGCGCGCTATCCCCGTTTCGACTGGTCCGAAGCCCTGGTGGACGGGCTTGACGCCGTGCTGCTGTCGACCGAACCCTACCGGTTTACCGAGGCGCACGCGGACGCGCTGGAAAAGCAGATCGGGATTCCCGTGCTGCTGGTCGATGGCGAGATGATGTCGTGGTATGGAAGCCGGGCCCTGGCGGGCCTGCGCTATCTGCGCGAAGTGAGGGCAATGCTGGAAGGAAGCGCAGGCTGAAGTGCAGGCCCGGACGGGCCTGCGCTTCATTGGAGCACGATCACATATCCGTCAGGTGCTTGTCGGCGGTTGGATCTTCGGTGTGCGTGATGGACGCGGCGCGCTGCTTGTCGTGCAGGCGGCCGAGCGCGCTGTCGAGGGCGCGCGCCAGCTTGCCGCCAGCGTTGTTGATGGCCTGGTGCAGGTCGGTGGCGTGCTCATGGATGACGATCGGCGCAATGCCGGTCAGGCGTGCTTCGAGCATGCACGAATTGCCGCCGTCCGCCTTTTTCTCCTTGTTCTCATTACTCAAGTGAACGTCAACGCGGTTGACCTGGTCGCCAAAACGACCGATGGAGGTGCGCACGACTTCCTGCACGTGCTCGTCCAGGCCCTGATGCTTGTTGATGGTGTTGTCGGTATTTACATTGATCTGCATGGATGGCTCCTGTAAGTCGTTACGGCTTCATCTTACACCTCTCGCGATTTTCGCCGCGCCCGCTCTGTTGGCGTCTTGCTAATTCCAATTCTTTATCGATGTTGCTGAATTGCCACATAGAAATTATTCCCTCGTTTTGTAGGAAGAGTCCTACTAAAATTGCCTGCATCCGCCAATTCTATCGAATTGTTTCACCTTGAGGTCCGAAAGTCACAAGATTCGAAAAAGGTTGCGCGTGTAAAAACCGATAAAACACGCAGACGGCTTCGCGTTACACGGCCGATGCAATGACAGGAACAGGAATTACAAGATGCAATTGAAGCAACTGAAAATCGGCCAGCGCCTGGCGCTCGCCTTTGGCCTGGTACTGGTGCTGCTGGCCGTCGTACTGGCAACCGGCGTTCAAAAACTGAGCGCCATGAACGATTTGCTGGTCAAGGTCGTGGAAGTGAACAACGCACGCATCGACGCCGCCGGCGCGATGCGCGACAACCTGCGCCGGATCTCGATCGCCGTGCGCGACATGACCATCATTTCGGACGAAGCCCAGATGCAGGAACAGTCGAGCGCGATTGCCAAGGCGCGCGACGCCTACGAGGCCGGCGCCAAACTGCTGGATGGGTCGATCACGTCCGACGAAGGCAAGGCCCAGCTGGCCAATACCGCTGCGGCCGCCGCCAAAGTGCTGCCGCTGATCGCCAAGGGCGAAGCGCTGGCGCGGCAAAACGACCTCGATGCTGGCCGGGATTTCCTGCGCGGCGAGTTCGTGCCGGCCATGCGCGGCTGGACCACCTCGATCGACGACATCATCACGCTGCAGAGCACGCGCAACAACGAAGACCAGGCGCGTGGACGCGACGCCTATGCGCAGGCGCGCGTGCTGATGTTCAGCGTCGGCGGCTTCGCCCTGATCGCGGCGGTCGCCATCGCCTGGCTGATCACCCGCTCGATCACCCGTCCGCTGAACCGGGCCGTGGAAGTGGCGCGCACCGTCGCCGCCGGTGACCTCTCCAGCCACATCGAGGTGACCTCGCTGGATGAAACCGGCCAGCTGCTGGGCGCGCTGAAAGACATGAACACGAACCTGCGCGACATCGTCAGCCAGGTGCGCGAAGGCACCGACACCATCGCCACCGCCTCGGACGAGATCGCGTCGGGCAACCTGGACCTGTCGAGCCGTACCGAACAACAGGCCAGCTCGCTGGAAGAAACCGCGTCGTCGATGGAAGAACTGACCTCGACCGTCAAGCAGAACGCCGAACACGCACGCCAGGCCAATGGCCTGGCGCGCTCGGCCTCCGACGTCGCCACCCGCGGCGGCGCGGTGGTGTCCGACGTGGTCGAGACCATGGGCGCCATCCATGCGTCGGCCAGCAAGATCGTCGACATCATCTCGGTGATCGACGGCATCGCCTTCCAGACCAATATCCTGGCGCTGAACGCGGCCGTCGAAGCGGCGCGCGCCGGCGAGCAGGGCCGCGGCTTTGCCGTGGTGGCGAGCGAGGTGCGCAACCTGGCCCAGCGTTCGGCCAGCGCGGCCAAGGAAATCAAGACCCTGATCGACGACTCGGTGAACAAGGTCGACGAAGGCAGCCGCCTGGTGAGCCAGGCCGGCGCCACCATGGACGAGATCGTCGTGAGCGTCAAACGAGTCACCGACATCATGGGCGAGATCACGGTCGCCAGCCACGAGCAGGAAAACGGCATCGAGCAGATCAACCAGGCGGTCAGCGAAATGGATGCGGTGACCCAGCAGAACGCGGCCCTGGTCGAAGAGGCCGCCGCCGCCGCCCAGTCGCTGAAGGAACAGTCGGCGCTGCTGGCCGAGACGGTCAGCGTGTTCAACCTGGGGACCGGCCAGCGCAATGCCGGCGCGGCCCGTCCGGCATCGGTAGCGTCGGCGTCACACCGGCGCGCGCTGGCGGTAGCCTGAAGCCAGGGCGCGGGAGTCTAGTTTCCGCGCTCTTTTTCGTGGTGCGGGAAGCGGTCCATCCTTGACAGCACCGGGAACAGCACCGCCCACAGCCCGGTGACCACCAGCGTGGCGACGCCGCCCAGCAGGATGGCGCGCGTCAGGCCCAGCCAGCCGGCGGTGACGCCCGATTCGAATTCCCCGAGCTCATTCGAGGCGCCGATGAACACCGAGTTCACGGCGCTGACCCGGCCGCGGATCTCGTCCGGCGTCTCGTACTGCACCAGCAGGTGGCGGATGTAGACGCTGACCATGTCGCCCACGCCGAGCAGGAACAGGGCGGCCATGGCTACGGGTAAGCTGTCGGTCAGGCCGAGCAGGATCACGCACATGCCGTACAGCGCGACGCCGCCGAACATCCAGGCGCCGACCCGGCGCGTGATCGGGAACATCGCGAGCGTGATCGAACACAGGGCGGCGCCGACGCCGGGCGCGGTGCGCAGGAAGCCGAGGCCGGTGGGCCCGGCGCCCAGGATGTCGTGGGCGTAGGCCGGCAGCAGGGCGGTGGCGCCGCCGAACAGCACCGCGAACAGGTCGAGCGAAATGGCGCCCAGCACGATCGGGCGCGAGCGCACGAAGCGCAGGCCCTCGAGCAGCGTGTGCCAGCTGACCGGCGCCTTGTTGATGATTTGCCCGATACTGCGCGTGTTCGTCATCAGGAGCACCGCCAGCGCCAGCAGGCTGGCGGAGGTCATGTGCACGATCTGCGCGCCGAACACATACAGCAGGCCGCCGACGATCGGCCCCAGGATCATCGCCACGTGCATGGTCGACGAGCCGAGCGCCACCGCCTGGCTGAATTCGCGGTCGGGCACCAGGTTCTTGAGCACCGCCTGCGAGGCCGGCATCATGAAGGCGCGCGCGCTGCCGAACACCACCAGGATCGCGAACACCGGCCACACGACCGTGCTGCCGCTGGCGGTAAACGCGATCAGCAGCGCGCTGCACACCAGCTGCACCGCCATGCAGGCCATGACGATCAGGCGCCGGTTGTAACGGTCGGCCACGTGGCCGGCCCACAGGATAAACAACAGGAACGGCGCGAATTGCGCCAGGCCGATCAGGCCGAGATCGAACAGGCTGCCGGTGATCTGGTACACCTGCCAGCCGATCGCCACGCTCTGCATCTGGACGGCGAAGGTGGCGAGGAAGCGCGCCGAGAGATAGAAGGCGAGATTGCGGTTGCGCAGGACGCCGAGGCGGCCGGAGGGAGACAGCAGGGACATGGATTGTTCGGGCGATTCGGACGAGCCTGATATTCTGCCTGAAGACGGAGTGGCGCGCTTCGGCGTCTTGCGGCGCCGAAACGCACCGCCCGGATCACAGCCGCTTCACCTTCTTTTTGTTCTTCTTCGCTTTCGTCTTCGTCGCTTTCCTCTTGTTGGGGCGTTCCTCTTCCTCGTCGTCGCTGGACAGGTCGTCGTCCAGATTCCTGCCAAGGCGATGATCGTTGTCGCCATTGATCCAGCGGGAAAAGACGTCGCGTTCGTCCGCAGTCCACGACTGCGTATAGGTCGCGTAGCTCGGCAGCGGCGGGACGTACTTACTGCGCAGATCGATCATGTGGTCATACACGTCGCCCCTCTCGAAGCTTCGGTAAGCCTGCCAGGCCCTATTGTGGTTGGCGGTCACCGTGCCCCTGGTGACAGGCGCGATGCGCGGACCCGTGGACAAGGGGTTGCGTCCCGCATGCAGCAGGTCGGCCGCGACCCATCCGGTGTCGATCTGTCCCTTGTTGACCTTGCGCTCCAGCTTGTCGATGACGTGGCTCCCGCCTGCCCCGGCCTCGGCCACGGTAGTCAGGTCGGCCCAGACCTTGGTCGTCCCATCCATCCTGCTGTAGTCGGGATTGGAGTTGCCGCCCAGGTTCGATATCGACCAACCGTTGTTCGCGGCCCAGACATTCAATTTCTCCTCGACGCAGTAGCCCCATCCCCTTGCGTTTGGAGTGCGCATGTAGGAGGCCTGATACCTGGAATGCGGCGTGGCCTTGGCTGCGTTCCTGACGTCGGCTTCGGCGTCCGTCTCGGCGGTCACGATCTGATTGTCGAGCGCGGTGATCAGCGCCAGGCTGGTCCCGGTGGGGATGTACTTCAGGGTGCTGACGGACACCACGCGCTGGGCGACCGCGCCGTTGGCGGCGCTCCCTGGCCGGAGGGCGCGCTGCTTCTGGACCGGCCCCATGCCGGCGATGCGCGCCGCCATCGCATCCGCCTCGGCTTCCAGTCCGGCGTCGTCGTTCAGCGCCACGATGCCCTTGAGCTGGGCGGTCGGCCTGACCCGTCCCTGCGCCTGCTGGACCACATGCCAGGCCTCGTGCGCCAGGTGCCGCTCCTGGCCCGGCGCCAGGTGGATGTCGCTCCCTTGGGCGAAGGCATGCGCCTGCAGCTGGGCGGGCCTGGCCGAGTTGTAATGGACCTTGACGTGGTCCATGCTCATGCCGGATAGGGTCTCGACGCCGGATTTCAGCTGGTCCGGCAGGCCGGTATGATTGGCCTTCGCCGCCCGCGCCGGGCCGGCCCCGGCCAGCGCCGCCTGGCGCTTGAGCTGCATTGCCCTGGGCGAGCTGTCCGCCAGGGCCTGGAAGCCGCGCAGCGCCGATGCGGCGGCGCGCCTGTCCGTGACCGGCGTGCCGGGGATGTCGCGTACGCTCCGTTCGGGGGCGCTGGCCTGGCGGTCGATCCGCGCCGGCGTGTCAGGATTCTCGAAGGTCTTCATCATGTCGCTCGTCGAGCCCACCGAAGCGGGCGGTCACGAAGACGATGGCAGCCGAGTGGATCGGCCGACACCGGGGGCGATTGACAGGATACTGAGAAACGTCCTGTGGCTGTTGGAAATTTTCGATGGGCCACCCAGCCCGATGGGGCGGCGCGAGTGCGCGCCCTCGTCCTGGCGTCAGCCCTGGGCCAGGTCCGCCTCGGTGGTGAACGAATCGGCGAAGAACTCGTCTTCCGGCAGGCCGCACAGGGCGGTATAGTCGCGGCGCGCCGAATCGACCATCACCGGGGCGCCGCAGGCGTACACCTGGTGCCCCGACAAATCGATGATGTCCTGCATGACGGCCGCGTGCACGAAGCCGGTGCGGCCCGTCCAGTCATCCTCTGGCAGCGCGTCCGAGATCACCGGCACGTAGGTGAAGTCGGGCAGCGTGGTTTCCCAGGCGCGGCACAGTTCGTCCATATACAGGTCTTGCGGGCGGCGGCCACCCCAGTACAGGCGCACCGGGCGGGTCGACTTCAGGTGCATCAGGTGCTCGACCAGGGCCTTGACCGGGGCGAAGCCGGTGCCCGAGGCCAGCAGCACGATCGGCTTGTCGGACTCTTCGCGCAGGAAGAAGGTGCCCAGCGGGCCCTCGAAGCGCAGGATGTCGCGTTCCTTCATGGCGCCGAACACGTGGTCGGTGAACAGGCCGCCCGGCAGGTGCCGGATATGCAGCTCGAGCGGGCCTTCGAACGACGGCGCATTGGCGATCGAGTAGGCGCGGCGCTTGCCGTCCTTGAGCAGGAATTCGATGTACTGGCCGGCGCGGTAGGCCAGCAGCTCGTTGGCCGGCAGCTGCAGGTTGACGATCGCAACGTCGGGCGCGGCGCGGCGGATGGCGGCGATCCGGGTCGGCATCTTGCGCAGCGGGTAGTCCGAGCTGCCGCCCACTTCGCGCGCCTCGATCACCAGGTCTCCACTCGGCACGGCGCAGCAGAACAGCGACATGCCGCCGGTCTTTTCGATGTCGGACAGCGCGCGCTGCTGGTGCGGCTTGTGCTCCACCGCGCCATCGAGCACCTTGCCCTTGCACGAACCGCAGGCGCCGTTCTTGCAGCCGTAGGGCAGGCCGATGCCGGCGCGGATGGCCGCGGAAAGGACGGTTTCATCGGCTTCGCAGGTGAACTGGCTGCCGCTGGGCTGGACGGTGATCTGGAAGGTCATGCGATTCGGTGGTTGGCGCGCAAGCTAGCGCAAGTGGTTGATCCAATGGCGGTTTTCCGCAACTCGGCGCTATTTTACACCGGCCCCGGTTTTGCCGGGCGCGGGTGGCCCGGCCCGGCGGCGGCGTCGGCGCGACCGCTGTGCTACAGTGCCGCGGTCCGTCTCCACCGCCCCAGAACCCATGCCCGACCGATCCTCCTTCGCCCGTCCCCGCCTGCTCATCGTCGGCTGCGGCGACGTCGGCATGCGCCTGCTGCCGCTGCTGGCCGCGAAATACCGGGTGTTCGCCCTGACCAGCCAGCCCGAGCGCCGCGCCGAGCTGCGCGCGCTGGGCGCGGTGCCGGTGGTGGCGGACCTGGACCGGCCCGCGACCCTGGCGCGCCTGCGGCGGATCGCGCCGTGGGTGCTGCACCTGGCGCCGCCGCAGCCGGATGGCGAGCATGATCGGCGCACGCGCCACCTGGTGGCGGCGCTGGGAAAGATCGAGCGCATGGTGTATGTAAGCACGAGCGGCGTGTACGGCGATTGCGGCGGCGCGCTGGTCCATGAGCACCGGCGGGTAGCGCCGCGCAATGCCCGTGCGCGGCGGCGCGTGGACGCCGAACGCGTGCTGCGCGCCTGGGCCCTGGCAACCGGCGCGTCGCTGTCCATCCTGCGTGTGCCGGGCATCTATGCCGACGACCGCCTGCCGCTGCGCCGGCTGGAGCAGGGCACGCCGGCGCTGCGTGCCGAGGACGACGTCTACACCAGCCACGTGCACGCCGACGACCTGGCGCGCATCGTGCTGGCGGCGCTGTTGCACGGACGGCCCGGCCGCGTGGTGCACGCGGTCGACCGCACGCGCATGAAGATGGCCGATTATTTCGATGCCGTGGCCGACGCCTTCGGCATGAACCGCCCGCCGCGCCTGGCGCGCGCCGACCTGCAGGCCGTGGTGTCGCCGATGCTGCTGTCGTTCATGTCGGAATCGCGGCAACTGGACGACACGCGCCTGAGACGCGAACTGCGGGTGCGCCTGCGCCATCCCGACGTCGCCACGACGCTGGCGCGTCTGGCATCCGGGCTATCAGTTAATGAGATAGATTAGTAAACATTATTTATCGACTATCTGTATAATTTCGCGTCCTGCGAAAATAGCCGTATAAATGCCGATGGTTTGCCTCTTTCTGCTAATTTTTCGCGGCGTCGCGTCTTAAACAGCAATAATAATTAATTGAAAGAGTCATGCCGATCCGCCGCCTTCCGCCTGGCGCCGAGTACGACCCCAACCGGGTCCTCGACGCCATCATCTCCCGCCTGCGCCTGAAGAATGACGCAGCCCTGTCGCAGCTGCTCGAAGTGGCGCCGCCCGTGATCAGCAAGATCCGCCACAACACCTTGCCGATCGGCGCCACGCTGCTGATCCGGATGCATGAGGAGAGCGATTTCAGCATCAGCGAATTGCGGGCGCTGATGATCAGGAAGGGGAGCGAGGCGATGAGGTCTGGCGCCATATAAAGCGACAGCCGGCATGGCGGCCACGACCGCGATGCCGGCTGCGAGGGCCGGACCTTGACGTTAATTCAGACGGTCAGGCGGCTTGCGCGGCCTTGCTCGGGGCTGCGCACCAGGCGGTGTCACCAGCCTTGGCGGCTTGCTTGCCTGGCGCTGCGCACCATGCGGTGTCACCGGCCTGGGCGGCTTGCTTGCCCGGGGCTGCGCACCACGCGGTGTCAGCGGTTTGGGCGGCTTGCTTGCCCGGCGCCGCGCACCATGCGGTGTCAGCAGCTTGGGCGGCTTGCTTGCCCGGAGCTGCGCACCATGCGGCGTCAGCGGCTTGGGCGGCTTGCTTGCCCGGCGCTGCGCACCATGCGGTGTCGCTGGCTTGTGCGGCTTGTTTGCCCGAAATTGCGCACCAGGCGGTGTCACCGGCCTGGGTGGCTTGCTTGCCCGAAATTGCGCACCAGGCTGCGTCGCCCTTGATGACCACGCCAAATTCGGCTTCGTAGATTGCACGCATGCGCTCGCCCGCGCGTTCGCGTTCGCCTTCGTTGGCGCCGGCGCCAATGCCGACGTAGGGGTAGTGATGGAGGAAGAAGCCGAAGGTCGCTTCGCAGTCGCGTGCGTACTTCATCGTGTCGAGGATGTGGTAGTGCCAGAACGTGTCGACATCGACCGTCGGCGAGGCGCCGTCGTCCGGGTACTTTTTCATCAGGAACAAGAAGCGCCGGTACTCGGCCTCGACCGCGTTGGCACGGCGTTCGGACCAGCCTTCGCCCGATTCCGCATGCATCAGTTTCATTTTGATGGGTGTCAGGTCAAGAGCTTCGAACACTGAGAATTCGGTATTGGTCGACATCGTTATCACCTCGTTAGATTGTAATGGCGCTGCGTTATCCCTGTAAGGCATGGCAGTCGTGCGATTGAAGCGGGTGGTAATGGCTTGCGTCATGGCCTCCTGGTCGAATCTACTTCCGCCAAGTTCGTCTTGACCCTTGACGGTGATAAAAATTTTCATGCGGATAGTCATTGCATCTGTTGAGCTTGATCAAACTCATGCCGTAAATAACGATATTTTTTGAAACACTGCGTCATCGCAGGTCGTCATGCGGCCACCGCCACCGTCGACAGCGGCCCCCCATACATCACATCGTCGTCGCCGAACATGGGCGTGACCGGGATCGACACCACCACCGTGGTGCCGACGTCCAGGCCGCTGCTGATCGAGAACGAGCCGCCGAGGATGCCTACCCGCTCCTCGATCCCGACCAGGCCGAACGAGCCGTGGCGGTTGCGGCTTCCCGGCTGCATGCCGACGCCGTTGTCGCGGATCGTCATGGTCAGCATGTCGGCCTGCTGCTGCAAGGCGATCCTGACCCTGGTCGCGCGTGCATGGCGCGCCACGTTGTTGAGCGACTCCTGCAGGATGCGGAAGAAGGCAGTGGCGCTGTGGTCGTCGATGCGGTGCTCGCCGTCGTCGTCGACCAGCTCGCACTCGATGCCGGTGCGGCGCGCGAAATCGGCCACCTGCCAGTCGACCGCCGCCGACAGGCCCAGGTCCAGCACGTTGGGGCGCAGGTCGTTGATGATCTGGCGCACGCTGCGGATGGTGACGTCGATCTGGCGCACGGTGGCGTCGGCGCGCGCGTGCAGGCGCCGGTGGCCGCCGCGGGTGCGGTTGGCCAGGAGCTCGGCCTCGATCTTCAGCGCCAGCAGGTTCTGCGCCAGGTCGTCGTGGATTTCGCGCGCGATGCGCTTGCGTTCGCCTTCCTTGATCTGCTCTGCGTGCGCCGCCAGCAGGCGCAGCTTTTCGTGGCTGGCCTGCAGCTTGGCCTGGCTGGCGCGCAGTTCGCGCGTCATTTCCTCGGCCATGCGCAGGGCGTTGCGGCGCGACGAGGCCAGGATCTGGAACAGGGCGTAGAGCAGGGCGGTGCTGATGCCGGCGGCGAAGGCGGCCAGCCAGGGGTAGTACATGTCGAAGCGCGTGTACAGCACCGACTTCGGGATGCTGAAGTCGGCGCGCCAGATGCGCTGGTTGAATTCGATCGGCAGGCTGGTCGCGAACACGCTGCTGTCGTCCAGCGGCGGCGGCGGGTTGGGGCGCTCGGGGCTGGCCAGGCTGTCGTACAGCGTGGCGCGTGGCAGCGTCTCGCCGGGCTCGGGCGTCACCGCTGTCAGCTCGGTCAGGATCAGGCGCGCGCCCCGGATCGGGAACTCGTCGAGCACCCCGCCCACCAGGCGCGCCACGCCGAAACCGATGCCGACCGAACCGATATAGGCCAGGCGGCGCCCCTCCACCGAGTCGGTGGGCATGTCGCTGCGGTACACCGGCAGGCGCAGCGCCAGGCCGTTCTGGTTGGGACCCGAAAACAGCTCGATGCGGGTGCCCGAGGCGCTCGGCAAGCCGGAATCGCGTGCGCTGGCCAGCGCGCGCCGGGTCGTGCCGCGTGCTTCCAGGTCCATGCCCAGCTTGGTGAGCGAGAGCGGGAGCAGGGGCTCGATATAGACCAGCACCGTATAGGTATTGCGGTCGGGATGAGCCACCAGCGGCTCGTAGTGGTGCACGCCGCGCCGCGCCAGGCGTCCGCGCAGCTCCTCGTTCAGCGCCGGCAGGCCTGGCGTGTGGATGGTGCGCGCGTAATTGATGACTTCAATGCCCGGGAAGTTGCGCTTGGTGTCCAGCTGCTGCACGTACTGGCGGAACTGGTCGGCCGTGGTGTGGGGCGCGGCGCGAAACAGGCCGGCGGCGCCGCGCAACACATCGCTATAACCCTTGATGCGGGCGTCGATCGCATACTGGGAGGCGCGCGCCATGCTGCGAAAACGCGCGTGGGCATCGCTCTCGATCGCCTCGGAGGTGGCGAACCAGGCGCCGGCGCCGAATGCCAGCGACAGCAGCAACCCGGTCACAAGGGTGGCCGGCGCGAACATTCCGGGAGGGCGATCTGGAGGCATGCGGTGGTCTCGAAAATACAGGGCGGCGCGTGAGCGTGCTAGACGTCAATACGGTAAGTTATTACGCTAAGCAATGTATGACGAGACAGGAGCTATCAGGTTTACTAGGTTTTACAAAAACACGACGTCTAGAGGTGAGGCGATAGGCGAAGAAAAGGCGCCGCGACCATGGGCCGCGGCGCCTTCGGGCTGGTCAGTGACCAGCGGGCGATCAGTTGAAGCTCAGGCCATTATTGCTGGCGTTGCTGACCTTCTTGCCTTGCAGGTCGACCGTGAAATGGTCGCTCGGCTTGGCCGAGCCCAGGCCCTTGAGGATGGCGAACACCTGCTTGAACTGGTTCTGGAACGGCACGTGCACCGGGTTCTGGTCGGATGGCTTGTCGCCCACTTTGACGATGGCTGCCGGGGTGGCGGGGAAGGCCGCCATCAAGAGCTTGTACTGGTTCACGCGCTGCTGGCCCATGTCGCGCAGGGCCAGTTCGCCCGCATACACGGTGCGGTGGAAGTCGCCATAGAAATCGTAGGCCGAGATGCCGGCGAAGTCGTCCAGGCGCAGGCCGGCGGCGCTGGCCAGCTTGTCGGCGCGCGCGGTGGCGTCAGCCCAGTCGGCGGCAAGGGTCGAGGCGGCGACCGTGGCGCCGGCTGCGGTACCCGGTGCGGCGCAGGCAGCCGTCAATGGAACGACGCCGGGCGCGTCCTTCAGCTGGGCCAGCGTCACCTTCGTCTGCAGCTGCGCCAGGATCAGCATCTGTTTGCCGTTCAGGGCCATCGCCGCTTCCTTCATCTCGCATGGCCAGTATTCGTCCATGAAGCGCAGGCGCGACAGTTCACCGAAGTACTGATGGGTGTATTCGCCGTAGGAACGGGTCTCGAGGATGTCGCGGTCCCAGCGCTTGGCGGCGTCGGCGGGCGTCGAGCTGCCCTTCAGGTAGTCGTTCTCGACCACGTAGTGCGGGAACAGCTCGGCAAAGCGCGGTACCGTGTTCAGGGGCATGGTCTGGACGTCGATCGTGTCCTGGTTCTTGTAGGTGACGATCTTGTAGGCAGCGCCATACACCGCCAGCGACGGCGACTGGACGTTGACCAGGTAGTTGCCGCCGGCATCCTGGTGGTCGTTGGTGCCGTTGAAGTGCATGTGGCCGCCGACGTGCAGGCGCAGGCCGGTCGCGGCCACGGCGTTGGCGACGGTCTGGTCAGGCACGCGCGCGGTCTGGAAGGCGCCCGACTTGAACACGGCCTTCATGGCCGCGGTCTGGTTGGCGTAGAAGTCCATGGTCGGGTAGTGCGAGAAGGCCATCAGCTGCTTGCCTTCCGCCTTGGCGCGGGCGGCGACCGACTTGATGTAGTCCATCAGGAACATCTTGTGGGTGATCACCTTGTTCCAGCCGGCGTTGCCGGCGCCATCGTAGCCCTTGAAGTCGTGCGGCTTGGCCGGATCGAACTTCGCGTTCGGGACGAAGACGTTGGCGTCGATCGAGAGCAGCCACAGGCCCTTGACCGGCTCCACCAGGTAGGTGCTGTCGATCATCTCGGTGCACTTGGTGAAGGCCTTGCCCAATTTGGCTTCGCCGGCCGCCTTGTAGGCGCCGCCCGAACCCTCGAGGCAGATCTCGAACTGGCGGTTCTTCACCGCGGCCTGGGCCAGCGCTTCGTCATACGTGTATTTTCCGCCGCTGTACTTGCTGAACGGGGTTTCCCACAGCAGGTCGGCCTTGTTCGGCATGAAGCCGAATTCCGCCATCTTGGTCATCAGGCGTTCCGTGCCTTGTTCCATGATCTGGTCGGTGCAGATCACGGTCGGGTCCTTGGCGACGCAGGCTGGATTGCCGGTGGCGAAGATCTTCTGTTCCTTGCCTTCCTTGGTCAGGAAGTCGTTCTTGCCGGCTTCGTTGTCGTCGTAGGGCTCGACCGGATCGTGGTTGCCCGGCGCCAGGAAGAAGCGCATGCCCTTGGCCTGGTAGGTCTTCATGATCTCGGCGATGCCGTCGACGTTCATCGGCTGGGCGTCGTCGGTATAGTCGCCCGGCAGCGCCACGACGCGGATGCCCTTGGCGTAGGCGTCGTCCAGCGCGGCGAAGAAGGCGAAGTAATTCTCGTTGAACAGGCGGGTCGAGGTCAGCTGCGCGTACATCGTGCGGATGGTCGCGTTCTTGCCATCCTTGGTCGGGATGCCGGCGAACTGGCTGTTCTTGAAGTCGCCGTAGACGTTCTGGAAGTGCACGTCGCTCATGAAGGCGACCGGCGTCGGCACCGGAGGGGGTGGTGTCGGGTCCGGCGTCTGCACTGGCGGAGGCGTGGTCACCGGCGGTGCAGCGGGATCGCTGGGACTGCAACCGGCCAGCAGGGCCAGGATCAGTGCGGTGGCGCAGGAAGCTGCGCTGGTCAAACGTAAGCGGGTCGAGGGTAAGGAGGTCATGCAGGCTCCGATCAGAAAGATGGCCGGCATCATGACATTCTTGCATGACCGCTTTGTTACAAGGAGGCGTCGCTGGCGTCACCTTTGTTTTGCTCGACCTCAGCACGAAGTAAAAATCCCGCCGCGGCAATGCCGGGGCGGGATCGTTCGGAGCCGAGAGCGCTTACTTGCCCCAGCTATCCCTCAAGGTGGTCACGCGATTGAACACCGGCTTGCCGGGTTGCGAATCGACGCGATCGGCCACGAAATAACCATGGCGCTCGAACTGGAAGCGCTGGTCGGCCACGGCATCCTTCAGCCCCGGTTCCAGGTAGGCGGTAATGGTCTCGAGGGCGTTCGGATTGAGCACCGACTTGAAGTCCTTGCCGCCCGCATCCGGTTGCGGATCGAGGAACAGGCGGTCGTACAGGCGCACTTCGGCTTCCAGCGCGCTCGCCGCGCTGACCCAGGTGATATTGCCCTTGACCTTGTAGTTATCGGCGCCCGGCGTGCCCGACTTCGAATCCTCGAAGTATTTCACGTGCACGGCGATCACCTTGCCGTCGGCATCCTTGTCGAAACCGGTGCACTCGACTACATAGCCGTACTTCAGGCGCACGCGGCTGCCCGGCTGGTCGCCCACTGGCGGGGTGAAGCGGAAATAACCCTTGGTCGGGGTTTCCATGAAGTCTTCCTGCTCGATCCACAGCTCGCGCGTGAACGGGAAGGTGCGCTTGCCCATTTCCGGATGGTGCGGGTGGACCGGCGACGAGCATTCCACCGACTCGCCTTCCGGGAAGTTATCCACGATCAGTTTCAAAGGACGGAGCACGGCGATGCCGCGCGGCGCCTTCGGATCCAGGTCGTCGCGCAGCGCGCCTTCCAGCGTGCCCATGTCGATCCAGCCGTCGGCCTTCGAGACGCCGATGCGCTCGCAGAACAGCTGGATCGATTCCGGCGTGTAGCCGCGGCGGCGCAGGCCGACGATGGTCGGCATGCGCGGGTCGTCCCAGCCGGTCACGGTGCCGTCGTCGACCAGCGCGCGCAGCTTGCGCTTGGAGGTGACAACGTAGGTCAGGTTCAGCCGCGCGAATTCGTACTGGCGCGGCACCGGCTTGTTGAAGAAGCCGCCCTCGGCCAGGGTCGCGACCAGCCAGTCGTAGAACGGACGGTGGTCCTGGAATTCCAGGGTGCACAGCGAGTGGGTGATGTTCTCGATCGCATCCGAGATCGGGTGCGTGTAGTCGTACATCGGGTAGATGCACCAGGCGTCGCCCGTGCGGTGGTGGTGCGCATGGCGGATGCGGTACAGGGCCGGGTCGCGGTTGGTCATGACCGGGGACGCCATCGCATCCTCGCTCATCTTGGCGCGCAGGATGTGCTCGCCGTCCTTGTACTTGCCGGCACGCATGTCACGGAACAGCTGCAGCGATTCCGCGGCCGGGCGGTCGCGGAACGGCGAGTTGGTGCCCGGGGTGCCGAAGTTGCCGCGGTTCTTTGCCATGTCTTCGGCGCTCTGGCTGTCGACGTAGGCATACCCCTTCTCGATCAGGTACTCGGCCATCTTGTACAGCTGCTCGAAATAGTCGCTGGCAAAGTACAGGTGTTGCTGGCCTTCGCGCTCCCACGAGAAGCCGAGCCACTTGACGCTATCCATGATGGTGTCGACGTATTCCTGGTCTTCCTTTTCCGGATTGGTGTCGTCGAAGCGCAGGTGGCACAGGCCGGCGTAGTCGCGCGCCAGGCCGAAGTTCACGCAGATCGACTTCGCGTGGCCGATGTGCAGGTAGCCATTCGGTTCCGGCGGGAAGCGGGTAATGACCGGCGGCAGGCCGTCGCGCTGGTGGGTGCCTGCGGCCAGGTCGGATTCGACGATCGCACGGATGAAATTCGACGACGGTGCATTGCCCGACGCCGGGGTATTCTTGTCGTTGCTCATGAAATAGTTCTGGAAGGGTAAGTTGGGGGGCATTTTACCGTACCCGGAGGCGGCTGAGGTTGCCCACGTCGCGAGCCGGACATCGGCCCTCGCGCCACGTCCGGCGTTTTCTATAGGATAATCTCTATTTACGCATTCTTAAGATAGTTGCCGGGAGAGTTTCTGTTGGAAAATTTATATGCGATCCTCGGCGTCGCGCCGAATGCCACCGACGACGAGATCAAGAAGGTCTACCGTTCGCTGGCCATGCGCTACCACCCGGACCGCAACCAGGCGCCAGGCGCGGAAGCGCGTTTCAAGGCCGTCACCAAGGCCTACGAGATCCTCTCGGACCGTGCCAAGCGCGAGGAATACAACCAGAGCGTGAACCACCGCATCGTGCTCGATGCCGAGGCCGAGGCTTTCGAACTGTGGCGCTCGCTGTTCGCGCTCAACGGCGTGAACCTGCCGGCGAACTGACCCGGCGCCCCACGGCGCCATACGCACACATGGCAAGCACCGGACGCGGCCCACACCGCCGCGTCCCATCAACAGGATAGAACATGAAGAACGTACATCCCGAATTCTCCTTCCAGTCGCGTGAACTGGAAGGCCAGATCGAGGGCACCCTGGGCGACCCGCCCAACCGCAAGAACTACGACATGATGGTCGGCGCGCTGGTGTCCGAATACGCCGACGGCGGCGGCATCGACGACGTCAATATGATGGCGTTCGCCCTGGTCGACAAGATCCGCTTCCTGGATCCGAAGGGCCTGATGCGCGAAGCGGCCGACTACGCCGACGGCGACCCGGCGCGCGTGTTCGCGATGGCCGAGTGCAATGGCGACGACGGGAAGGCCATGTACGAGGGCATGACCGCCAACTACCCTGAACTGGCGCGCCAGGCCATCATCACCGCCTTCCTGTTCAAGAACCAGAACCGCTGGGATGACGAGGACCAGTCGCTCGAGCAGCTCGGCCGCAACGACGACGGCGACGATGTCGACGACAACGGCGACGCCACCGACGACTTCACCGGCCTGTTCGACGAAGGAGACCGCGATGAGCGATGAGAGCAGCAAAGCCAATCTGCCGGCCCTGGTCAGCCAGGTCGGTGAGCTGGTGCTGGCCGGTTCGCTGGAGCACGCCGAAGAGGTGTTCTCCAAGGCCGCCGACGAGCATGGCGACTATGCCGTGGCCCAGGTCCTGACCGAGTTGCCGCCGCAAGTGACCGCGCTGCACCTGTCGGGCTTCGATGGCGGCAAGACTTCGCTGGCCACCATGCTGGTGCCGCCCAAGGCCTGGGCCGACAGCCTGGCCTTTATTGCCGCCACCTGGCCCGACAACCTGATCGAGGACGATCCCGAGCGCATCGCCGAGAACCTGTTCAACCACGTGCACGGCGTGGTCTACGCCCAGGACGACGAAGAGCGCCGCAACGAGCTGCTCGAAGCCGCCTCCGCCACCGACCATGGCGCGACCGTGTTCGCGATCCTGTGGTCGCTGGCGCCGAAGGAGATCCTGGAAGTGGCGGGCGAGATCCTGTCGAAAGGCCGCTACGTCAGCGGCCAGACCAGCGCCGACAGCGACATCGTGCCGCTGGCGGTCGACCTGGCCAAGGCCACCGAAGACGGTTGGGAGCGCTCGCTGCTCGAGCTGTTCCCGGAATTCCGCCACAGCGCCGAGATGGCCGAGATCGAGCTGCCCGACGATCCGGACGAAGAGTCCGAATTCATGCAGCGCTCGACCCGCGACCTTCTGCTGCGCCTGCGCAAGCAGGTGCCGTCGGTGCGCAGCATGCCGCGCCGCAGTCCGCGCCGCAGCATGGGCTCGGACATCTTCTCGTGAGCGGAGGCGCTGCAAACATGCTGCCGGCCATCGTCATTGAACAACCGCCGCGCCTGATCCGCGCGATCAGGCTGCTGCCGGGCGAAGCCACGCCGGAAGAAGCGGCGATCCTGGCCGACGAGCTGTCCGGGATCACTGCCATGGTGGCCGAGAAATTCACCAACGACCGCACCGCCGAAGGGATAGCGCGCGCGCTGCTGCTGACGGTGGGGGGCGTGTCCCTGGGCCTGGAGCACCTGATCGAGAGTGTGGACGAGGGCGACCTGGACGCGCTCGACATCCTGGTGGGGGAGGGCGCCGAGCACGCCTTCCAGGCGGGTTTCCGCATGATCCGCGAGCTGGCCGCGCTGCCCGAGGACAGCCTGGTGAGCGAGTACGACAACGATCCGGTGTATTCCCAGCGGCGCCTGAAGGAGCTGTTCGTCGACATCTGCACCGCCGATCCGGGCGAATCGTGGTCGGGCTACGAGCGCTTCCTGGGCCAGGTCCAGCAGCGCCAGCAGGTCCAGGCGACCGTCAAGGCCGCCGAGTGGCTGCGCAAGAACCACTACGAGGGCCCGGTCAAGGATCCGGACCTGAACTCGGAGGGCGTGATCGCGCTGGCCATCATCTTCGCGGCCGAGGGCGGCGCGCGCATCACGGCGCGCACCGGCCAGAGCGAGTTCGAGCGCTTCGTGAAGGCGCTGCGCAAGCACCAGCCGGACTTCGAGCAAGGCTGGGCCGAGTTCCTGGCGCGCATCCCGCCGGCCCTGCAGCCGGTGATCGCCGAACGCATCGACATCTATCGCAAGCATTGCACGGTGCTGGAACAGATCGGCACGAAGGCCACGATCGCCCAGCTGATGACCGAGCTGGAGAACTACGCCGGTTCCGAAGTGGACCCGGAATATCCCTGAGCATGAGTAGCCCGGGCGCACGCATCGCGGCCGGCAGTCCGGCCTTCCGGCGCATCAACCGCGCGATGGCGTTCGGGGGCTTTTCCATCTTCGCCCTGCTGTATTGCGTCCAGCCGCTGATGCCGCTGCTGGGCCACGACTTCATGCTGTCGCCGGCCCAGAGCAGCCTGGTGCTGTCGGTGTCCACCGCCACCCTGGCGCTGGCGTTGCTGGGTTCTTCCAGCGTGGCCGAGCGCTTCGGCCGCAAACCGGTCATGGTGGCCTCGATGATCAGCGGCGCCGTGCTGACCCTGGCCTGCGCGTTCGCCGCCAACTACACGCAACTGGTGGCCGTGCGCGGCCTGATGGGCCTCATGCTGGGCGGCTTGCCGGCCGTGGCCATGGCCTACCTGAGCGACGAGATCGAACCGACCTCGCTCGGCCTGTCGATGGGCATGTACATCAGCGGCAGCGCCTTCGGCGGCATGAGCGGGCGGGTGATCTCGGCCTTCGTCAGCGATTTCGCGTCCTGGCGCGTGGCGGTCGGGCTGCTCGGCGCGGCCGGGCTGTACGCGGCCTGGGAATTCTCGCGCAGCCTGCCGCCGTCGCGCCATGGCGGCGCTTTGCCGGCGCGCGGGCCCGGCTTCATCGATGGCCTGCGCATCCATTTGCGCGACCCGGGCCTCCCCTGGCTGTTCGCGCTGCCGTTCCTGCTGATGGGGGCGTTCGTCAGTCTGTACAACTACATCGGCTACCGCCTGCTGGCGCCGCCGTTCGGGCTGCGCCAGAGCGCGGTGGGGCTGCTGTCGCTGCTCTACCTGCTGGGCATCTTCAGCTCGATGTGGGCCGGCAAGCTGGCCGACCGCCTGGGCCGGCGCAACGTGCTGTGGCTGGTGATGGGGGTGATGATCGCCGGCCTGCTGGTGACCCTCGTCGACTCGGTCGTCGCCGTGGTGCTGGGCGTGGGCCTGGCAACGTTCGGCTTCTTCGCCGCCCATTCGGTAGCCAGCAGCTGGGTCGGACGGCGCGCCCAGCCGCCGCAGGCGCTGGCCTCGGGCATCTACCTGTTCTTTTACTATCTCGGCTCGAGCGTGGTGGGGTGGTTCACCGGCTATGTATACGAGCACTGGGCCTGGCCCGGAGTGGTGGCGCTGCTGGGTGCGATCCTCGGCATCGGCCTGCTGATCGCGCTGCGCCTGCGCACCTTGGCGCCGGTGCCGGTGCGCTGAGCGGCGCCGCTCAACCCGGAAACCGGCCGTTGCGCGGCAGCGGCAGGATCGCCTCGGATACCTGCTGTTCCGGCGTCAGCAGGCTGCACGCATCCGGACTTCGCAGGACGCGCTCGATCACGGACGAGGGTACGCTCTGTGGACCAACCATAAAGGTGCCACAAGCCCCCCTATGAGGCGGGCCGATTCTGGCATGTTGTTCTTGCAAATAATGGTTGCCACAATAACCTGGCGAACGGTCTTGCATCGTTCGCTTGCAACAATAAAGTTTGCCACAGCCTGGACAGCGCGTTGGGTGCGCGAGAGTCCGCTACCGACCCATACCGGACATTGAACACCTGAGTTAGGCACCGCCTTCGGAAAGCAACACTGAGCCGCAAGTCCCGAAATCGTGAACTGCTAGCGTGACCGGCACTGGGTACCGCCACCCGCCAGCCTTCCACCAACATTCAGACAGCCAGCGTGACAAGATAGGCACAGCCAACTCAAGTCCAGGAAACTGGTCCGGATTGAGGAAATATTGCTCGTCGAGCTCAGCAAGGATTTCAAGGCCGAGTTCCAAATACATTGATCTGCCGGCAAATAGACTCAGGTCCGCGTGATCGACCTTATTATTTTTACCACGCCAATACATCCAAACGTCTGGTGATCCGCCGTCCTCTCCAGGGAAAATTTCGACGTGCGCCTCATCGACGTCTGGTGATACCGGTATAGATAAAAGCGTACTGATATGGGCGATAGCACGCTTGGAAAGACCGTCAAGCTTGCGCCGATACATCGTTTGAAATTGTGCTTGAGTCAAGCCATACGGAACCATGTGCCGTGCCTGAAAATTTAGTTTATCGGTCGGTCAGCAACGACCGCTTGTGGCCGACAGCGGAAATTCATCGCAAGGGGAAGTCAAGGCTGGCGGCAGTTCTGGTCAACCGACAGATGCGGCGCTGGCTCATATTTCACGCCCTGCAAACCATCGGCACCTTGGAACAGGAAGTACTTGGCGCGACAATCCTTGAACATTGTCGAGTAACCCTCCGCCCGGAAGCCTTGGCCATCAACCTTTTTGGTCACGGTATTGTCGCGGCTGACCACGGCGAGCACTTTTTCATAGCTGTCCCCCATGCGTACCCCTGGCTCGCCCGTCATGGCGGCCGAGGAGGCGCAGCCGCCCAGCGCTGCTGCCGCCAACACCAATACCGTGCCGTATAGTCCATTGCGTAGGTCGTTCATTCCCTGTTTTCCTTTGGTAAGCATTCTTCTTTCGCAAACGTTGAAGTCCAGATGCGGCCACCAAAGTCCGGCTCTGGCCGGTCTCGGTCGATAGCGGACATCCAGAATGGTTCAGTGTAAGCAGTTGTTGCTGCCAGGATAAGCAACTGAAGCCGCTCTGGCAAGCGCTGGCCATCGTGTCAAAAATTCTTGATAGGTGACTAATTTTCTTATTTTGTGGCGCACTTTCTTGTAGCGCCACACGTTCTTGTATTCCATATAGCGCTGCGCCTGGGGGGCATCGCGCACGGCCAGGATGTTCAGGCCGCGCGCGACGGCGTTCGCGGTGGTTTCAGCGCTGCGTCGTTGCCGCATTTGCATCTCACCACACCTTTGCATCACTCCTGTAGGGTGCGGATGGCTCGGTTGGCATCCACGCGTCCCGCGATGATAAGCTGCTGCGAAGACGATCTGCCGGCCTGGTCCTGAAAGTGCGCGCCAATAAAAAACGCCACGCTGGGCGTGGCGTTGCTTGGCGATGAGCCGTACCGATCAGCGGCGTGCCGCGCGGTTCACCGGAGGGCGTGGGCCGGTGCCGGTCTTGCCGAGGTGGCGGAAGGTGATCCGGCCCTTGCTCAGGTCGTAGGGCGACAGTTCCAGGCTGACCTGGTCGCCGGCGATGATGCGGATGTGGTTCTTGCGCATCTTGCCGGAAGTGTAGGCGATCAGCTTGTGGCCGTTTTCGCAATCGACGCGATAACGCGAATCGGGCAGCACTTCAGAGACGACGCCATTCATTTCGATGAGTTCTTCTTTTGCCATGATTGGGCTCCTGTTAGATTGAATACGAGTATATCTGGCCGGCCTGGCGCGAAGGCGCCCGGGCCGGCGGGTGAGGCGGCCCGCGCGAGCAGGCTGTGTAAGGTGACCGTGGCGGCGCGGCGCAGGCGCCATGCCGGGGAATGAGAAAGCCCGCACACGCGGCCGGCTTCACTTCGATGTCAGGTATGACGGTTACTTCGTTGGGTGCGACGGCCCGCGTTCCGCGTCGCGCTTCAGGGCTGCGCTGCTGGCGCAGTATTCGTCCGCAGTCACACGATATGGGGACGGAATCAGGAATTACCAGAGGCAATCTCGTGTCGCCAGCCCAACGCGCGAGCGCAAGAGGCTTGATCGATGCCGCACAGTCGATAGTGTAGCACGGTTGATGCTGTGCTGTCCCGGCCCAGCCTTGATGAGGATATAATCCCAGCAATATCCGTTGCGCCGTAGCTGCACCGCGCGCGACACTTTCCATCCAGGCCATCCCCATCCCGTCCCTCGTGCGCAGGCGCGGAAGCGCGTGAACCGGCCTACAGCCAGGGCTGCACTTCATGAACGACCGCACATCCACCGGCATCCCCGGTCTCGACGACATCCTGGGGGGCGGCCTGACGCCAAAACGCCTGTACCTGGTCGAGGGCTCCCCCGGCGCCGGCAAGACCACCCTCGGCCTGCAATTCCTGCTCGACGGCGTCGCCCGGGGCGAGAGCGGCATGTACATCACCTTGTCCGAGACCACCGACGAGCTGGTCGCGGTCGGCCACAGCCATGGTTGGGACCTGAGCGCCCTGGCGATCGTCGAGCTGGCCGGCGACGAAGACCTCGACCCCGACTCGCAGCAGTCGGTGTTCCATCCGTCCGAAGTCGAGCTGGGTGAAACGACGCGCAAGGTGATGGACCAGGTCGACGCCCTGCGGCCGGTGCGCATCGTGTTCGACAGCCTGTCCGAGGTGCGCCTGCTGGCCCAGAACCCGTTGCGCTACCGGCGCCAGATCCTTGCCCTCAAGCAGTTCTTCTCGGCGCGCGACTGCACCGTGCTGCTGCTCGACGACAAAACCGCCGAATCCGACCAGCACCTGCACAGCCTGGCCCATGGCGTCATCAGCCTGGAGCAGATCACCAGGGAGTATGGCAAGGAGCGGCGCCGGGTCAACGTCATCAAGATGCGCGGCATCCGCTTCCGGGGCGGCTTCCACGACTACACGCTCGACACCGGCGGCATCGTGATGTATCCGCGCCTGGTCGCCGCCGAACATGTGCGCGATTTCTCGCCGCAGGTCGACTCCAGCGGTTCGGAGGACCTCGATGCGCTGCTCGGCGGCGGGCTGGTGCGCGGCACGAATACCCTGCTGGTGGGGCCGTCCGGCATCGGCAAGACGACACTGTCGACGGGCTGCCTGCTGTCGGCGCTGGAGCGCGGCGAGAAGGCATCGTATTACCTGTTCGACGAAGGGCTCGGCACCTTCTTCGCCCGCAGCACCCAGCTCGGCCTCGACCTGCGTCCCTATCTCGACAATGGCCAGCTCACCATCGACCACTTCGATCCGGCCGAGCTGTCTCCCGGCGAATTCGCCCAGAAGCTGCGCGACGCGGTCGACCGGCGCCGCAGCCGCTTCATCGTCATCGACAGCCTGAACGCCTATCTGCAGGCGATGCCGGGCGAGCACTTCCTGATCCTGCAGATGCACGAACTGCTGTCCTACCTGAACCAGCAGGGCGTGACAACGCTGATGATCCTCGGCCAGCACGGCCTGATGGCCGATGCGCGCACCGACGTCGACCTGAGCTACCTGAGCGACAGCACGGTGCTGCTGCGTTTCTTCGAGGCGGGCGGCAAGGTGCGGCGCGCGATCAGCGTGATCAAGAGCCGCACCACCGAGCATGCCACGACCATCCACGAGCTGCTGCTGGGCCAGGGCGGGGTGGTCATCGGCGCGCCGCTGGACGGGTTCGAGGGCGTATTGTCGGGTATGCCAACCTACCGTGGGGACACGCCGCTGATGGCGCAGGCCGGGCATGCACCGGAGTAGCCTGCACGAAGAACGGATACTGATCTTCGCGCCCCTTGGACGCGATGCCGAGGTCATGGCCTCGGTGCTGCAACGCGACGGGCTCGGATACGAGGTCGCCACCGACTTCGCCGACCTGGCAAGCGCCATCGGCGAGGGCGCGGGCGCCGCCATCCTGGCCGAGGAAGCCCTGCACGGGGCCGATGTCGCGGCATTGCACGCCTGGCTGGGGAGCCAGGCGCCGTGGTCGGACTTTCCCTTCGTTGTGTTGCTTGGCAAGACGATCGGCCTGCAGCAGGGCGCGTCGCGCGCGCGCCTGGGCGACCTGGGCAACGTGATCCTGCTCGAGCGCCCGCTCAACGTCCAGACGCTGCGCAGCGCCACCGTGTCGGCGCTGCGCGCGCGGCGCCGCCAGTACCAGGCGCGCGACGTGCTGGCCGACCGCGAGCGCACCGCCGCCAGCCTGCAGCACAGCCGCCAGCAGCTGGTGGCGCTGAACGAAACGCTGGAGTCGCGCATCGAGGAGCGCACCCGCGCCCTGGCCCAGGCCAACGACCGCCTGATGAACGAGATCATCGAGCGCGAACGGGTGCAGCAGGCCATGGCGCAGTACCAGAAGATGGAAGCGGTGGGGCGCCTGACCGGCGGCATCGCCCACGACTTCAACAACCTGCTCAACGTGGTCCAGGGCAGCATGGACCTGATCCTCCTGATGTCGAAGGACGAAGTCGCCAAGGGCCGCGCGGAAATCGCGCGCAAGGCCTGCCAGCGCGGCGGCAAGCTCACGCGCCAGCTGCTGGCCTTCGCCCGCAACCAGAGCCTGGACCTGCGCGAGACCGAGATCGGCTTTCTTTTCGACGGCGTGCGCGAACTGGTCTCCACCTCGCTCGGTTCGCGTATCCGGCTGCGCTTCGAGGTCGATACCGACTGCCCGCCGGTACTGGCCGACACCAACCAGATGGAGATGGCGCTGCTGAACCTGGCCATCAATGCGCGCGACGCGATGCAGGATGGCGGCGAACTGGTGTTCGTCGCCGCCTGCGGCGAACCGCCGCCGGGCTTCCTGCCGCCGGGCGACTACGTGCGCATCGCCGTCGCCGACAGCGGCGAAGGCATGGCGCCCGACCTGGTGGCCAAGGTGTTCGAACCCTTCTTCACGACCAAGGGCGTGGGGGGCACCGGCCTGGGCCTGAGCCAGGTGTACGGCATGGCGCAGCAGTCGGGCGGCGCCGCGCGCATCTTCAGCGAGCCGGGCGTGGGCACCACGGTGGAAATCTGGCTGCGCAAGGCGGGCGGCGAGGAAGACGCCGAGCCGGCGGCGCCGGCACGCATACCGGCCGTCAGGCAGGCCGCGCGCATCCTGATCGTCGAGGACGACGACTTCGTGCGCGAGTCGATGGTGTCCTCGCTCGAAGCGCTCGGCCATACGGTGCGCCAGGCGCCCGACGGCGAGGCGGGCCTCTGCGCGCTGCACGACGAACGGCCCGACCTGCTCATCACCGACTACCTGATGCCGGGCATGACCGGCGCCGAACTGGTGCAGCGCACGCGCGCGATGTTCCCCGGCCTGCCGACGATCATCGCCACCGGCTACGCCGACATGAAGGCGATCGAGCAGGTGATCGGCGATGGTGTGGTGCTGCGCAAACCCTTCCAGCTGGCCGAGCTGGCGATCAGCGTCGGCCAGGCGCTCGATCGCCAGCGCCAGGGCGACGGCGGGACGGCTGGTGTCCACTGAGGCGCAAGCGTGCAAGCCGCTTTCGCCTGCCCAACTATAATTGCCGTTCGTCGGGAGCCGGGAGGTCCCGGACCATCCACCCGAGAACGGCCCGCCGTGACAACTGCACCCGACCACTTCGATTATGAAGCGCACCTCGCCGCCTGTGCGCGCGGCGACCGGCAAGCCCTGCGCCGCCTGTATGACCAGGAAAGTCCGCGCCTGCTGGGCGTCGCCCTGCGCATCGTGCGCGAACGCCAGGCGGCCGAGGATGTGCTGCACGATGCTTTCGTGAGCATCTGGACCCGCGCCGCCGGCTTCGACGCCACCCGTGGTTCGGGACGCGGCTGGATGTATACGGTGGTGCGCCATGCGGCGCTCGATGCGGTGCGCGACGGCGCCCGCGAAATCAACGTCGACGAGGAAGCGTTCGATGCCCTGGGCACGGATGCCTTCGATCCCGGCATGCAGGATGCCTTCGAACTGCGCCAGGACATGGGGCGCCTGCACGACTGCCTTAACCGGCTCGACGTCGCCAAGCGCAACAGCATCCTGCATGCCTATGTCGACGGCTTCTCGCACAGCGAAATCGCCGAACGCCTCAAGTCGCCGCTGGGGACGGTCAAGGCCTGGATCAAGCGCGGCATGAGCGCGCTGCGGGAGTGCATGGTATGAATCCGGTCCACGACCCCTACGAGCTGGCCGGCGAATACGTGCTGGGCACACTGTCGCGCGCACGGCGCCGCGAGGTTGACGCCATGCTGCCGAACGACGCCACGCTGCGCGCCGCCGTCGCCTATTGGGAAGAACGGCTGATGCCCCTGAACGCGCTGGTCGGGCCGGTGGTGCCATCAGGCGCGCTGTGGCCGCGCATCGAGCGTAGTCTTGGGCCCGTGGCCACACCCGCACCCGCGGCCGCCGGTCCGGGCTGGTGGGAACGCCTGGGCCTGTGGCGCGCCCTGGCCGCCGGCGGCTTCGCGGCCGCCGCGGTCATGGTCGCCGTGGTCGGCGTGCGCCAGTTCGAGGTCGAGCAGCCGCGCTATATGGTGGTGCTGGCCGCGCCGCAGAACGCGGGGCCGGGCTGGGTGCTGGAGCTGGTGGCCGACGACACGCTGCGCCTGCAACCGCTGGTGACGACCGAGGTGCCCGCGGATCGCGCGCTGCAGCTGTGGACCAAGGCCGACGACTGGGAAGGTCCGGTCTCGCTGGGCCTGGTCAAGCCGGGAGAGTCGGTCGAGGTCAAGCTCGCCAACCTGCCGAAGGTGGTGCCGAACCAGCTGTTCGAGATCACATTGGAACCGGCCGCCGGATCACCGATCGGCCGTCCGACCGGGCCCATACTCTATATCGGGCGCGCGGTCAGGATCTAGGCGGCAGCCCGCATGCTGCCGCCTGGATCATCAGCGCAGCCAGATCGCGATATCGCGCACGCCTGGCGTACCACTGCCGATCACTGAAGTCGCCGGCGTTGCCGCGCCATTGACCGGGGTCGCCGCACCGGTCGTGAAATTAACCCGATACAGCGAGCTTGGACCGCCGGCCGTGGTGCGCAGCGCCGCCAGCACCAGGCCGTTCTCGCCGCCACCGATGTCCATGCCGCCATCGCCCGCCACCGTCACGCCCAGCGCTCCGACATTGACCAGCGTGCCGTCGTTCGGCGGATTCTGCAGCGCCAGCACCGAACTTGCGCCGTCGACGTCGAACAGCTGGGTCGAGGCCGCATTCGGGATGCTGTTGGTGTAGGCGGCGGCCACGACGCGTGGGGCCACACCGGCGCGGTTGATATTGCCGTCGGTGGTGGTGGCGCCGGTGTCGACGTTGATGCGCAGGCTCTGGCCGCTGTCGCTGATCACGCGCAGGCGGTCGGCGGCCGGGTTGAAGTCGACCGCATACGACGTTCCCTGCATGGCGGTGTAAGGCGCGGTGGTGTCGGCGGCGTCGGCGCTGAGCGTCGCCTTGACGGTGGCGGCGCCGGTGGCCGGATCGATGGTGACCAGGCGCGCGGTCGAGGTCAGGCCGTACAGCATGCCGTCCTTCGGCCGCACGTCGATACCGACCAGGGTTTCGCCGCCGGCCAAACCGGTGATGGCGACATTGGTGTCGATGGTGTTGGGCGAAGCGACCTTGAAGCCCAGCAGGCGATTGTCGTTCGAGAGACCCAGGATCACCGGCGCCGCCACGGCGCGCAGTGCGATGCCGCGGATGTCTTCGGTCACGCCGAGCGCGCCGATCAGGCTGGTCGGGGCGCTGGTGGCGGCCAGGTTCACGCCATACAGGTTGCGTGCGCCGCCGACGGTGGCGACCATATAGCCCATATTCGTGCGCGCATCGATGTCGAAGCCGTTCGCCGCGCCGATGGTGACGCCCAGCGGCACCGGCTTGGCCAGGGTGCCGTCGTTCGGCGGGTTCTGGGTGTACAGGGTCGAATTGGCGCTGTCGATGCCGTACAGCGTGGTCGAGCCGGTGCCGGCGAACGAGTTGGTATACGCCGAGGCCGAGATCGCGGTGTTGGCGGCGCCGCCATTGATGCTGCCGTCGGTGGTCGTGGCGCCGGTGTCGACGTTGATGCGCAGGCTCTGGCCGGTATTGCTGACGATGCGCAGGCGGTCGGCCATCGGGTTGAAGTCGACGCCGAAGCTGGCGCCGGCCAGGGCGGTGAACGGTTCCGTGGTGTCGGCGGCATCGGCGGCGAGGCGCGATTTATTGGTGGCGGCGCCGGTGGCGGCGTCCAGCGTGTACAGACGGCCGGTCGAGCCGACGCCGTACAGCATGCCGTCCTTTGGCCTCACGTCGATGCCGACCAGGTTCTCGCCGCTCTGCAGGCCCGTCACCAGCACATTGCTGCGGATGGTGCCCGGCGTGGCGCGGTCGAACGACACCAGGCGGTTGCTGGCGGTCAGGGCGACCACGTCGCCGACCGTCGCGGCCGGTGGCGGCGGGGTGGTCGGGGTCGTGTCGGAGTGGTGGTCGTCGCTGCTGCTGCCGCAGGCGGCCAGGGCCAGGGCGATCGAGGAAACGAGAACGAGCTTGGCGAATTGTGGTTGGGTCATGATGTGTCCTCAGTAAGAATTGCTTGTTTGAATTCGTTAGGAGCGCATCGCGGCCGGGTCGGCCTGCAATGTTGGCGCTTGTACTACTCGCCAGATGCAGGAATGGATGCACCTTGTGAAAAAAATATTTTCACAAGGTGTGCGGCGTGGTGGAAGTCACGTAATTCGTGCCGGCGGGCATGCCGCCATGCTGTGGAGATGCCTTAACTCCGGCGCAGGCGCGCCACCAGCGGCGCCAGCAGCACGGCCAGCAGCGCGAAGCCCGCCGCGATATAGCCGATCTTGTCCAGGCCAAGCAGCGGAATCGCCGCGCCGCCCAGCATGGCGCCGATGCCGATGCCGGCATTCGCCGCCGATACATTGGTGGTGCCGGCCAGCGCCTGCGAGTGGGTGGCCGATTTCATCACCCGTACCTGGCAGATCGGGAACAGCGCCGTGTACGCGATGCCCCACAGCGCCAGCACCGCGCAGAACAGGATCGTCGAGCTGGCGGTGGGCACCGCCAGCGCCATCGCCAGCGCCAGGAGGCCCGAGAACAGCGCCGTGGCCTTCAACGGCGCGCGGTCGACCACCTTGCCGCCCGCCCAGTTGCCGATCAGGCCGATCGCGCCAAAGCCCATCAGCCACCAGCCGACGTCCAGCGGCGCCACGCCGGCCACCCGCTCGAGGATGTCGGCCAGGTAGGTGTAGGCGGCGAACATGGCGGTAAATACCAGGATCGACAGGCCGACGTTGGCCAAAAAATAGGGCTCGCGGAACAGGGTCGCCTGGGAACGGAAGTCCACGCGCCTGGCGCGCGCCACCGCCGGCATCAGGAACATCAGTGCCAGCGCCATCGCCAGCGACAGCGCGGCCAGGATCCAGAACGCATTGCGCCAGCCGATGCTGTTGGCGGCGATGGTGCCCAGTGGAATGCCGAACAGCAGGGCAGCCGAGATGCCGAGGTAGACCCGCGCCACGCCTTGCCCGGCCTTGTCGGGGCCGGCCAGTTCGGCCGCGGTCTCGCTGGCGGTACCCCAGAACACCGGCAGCGCCAGCGCCGGAATGAAACGCGCCAGCGCGAGCACCCAGATATTGGGCGCCAGCGCGGCCAGGGCATTGGACAGCGCGAACACGACCAGCACGCCGATGAACAGCGCCTTGCGGTCCAGGTGCGACAGCCAGGCCGTCAGCGGTGGACCGAACAGCATCACGGTGAAGGCGAACAAGGTCACCAGTTGGCCGGCGAGCGAGATCGAGATGCCGAGGTCGCGCGACAAGGCCGGCAGCAGGCCGACGATCAGGAATTCGGTGGTGACGATGACGAAGGCGGCGATCGCCAAGATCAATATCGACAGCGCGCCGGACGATGAGGATGCCGGGGCCGGCTGCGCGAGCGCGGAGGGTGAATGGGACATGGTTTTCTTATTGGGATTGAGCAGGTCGCCATCCTATTTGAAATACTATTTCCTATCTCGGGCATTTTTTCTATACTTGGCGGAATATTTTTCCCTAATCAATCATGCAAAATAGTGAACGCTTGAAAGGGGTCGACGTCTTCGTGGCCGTGGCCCAGGCCGGCAGCTTCATTCGCGCGGCCCAGCGCCTCAACCTGACCGGCTCGGCCGTCGGCAAGGCCATCGCCCGCCTCGAAGCACGCCTGGACGCGCGCCTGTTCGAGCGCAGCACGCGCCGGCTGGCGCTGACCGATGCCGGGACCCGTTTCCTGGCCGCCTGCACCAGGGTGCTTGGCGAGCTCGAGGAAGCCGAGCATGCCCTGCACGCCGAGGGCGAGCTGCTGGCCGGACGGTTGCGGGTCGACCTGCCGGCCACCTACGGACGCCTGGTCGTACTGCCGGTATTGACGGCATTCCTGCAGCGTTATCCGCGCATCAAGCCGGTGCTGTCCTTTACCGACCGCTATGTCGATCTCGAGGACGAAGGCATCGATGTGACGGTGCGCATCGGCAGCCCGGAAGCCTGGTCGCCCGCGCTCGGCCATTGCCTGCTGGGCCAGGACCGCAAGGTGTTCTGCGCGGCGCCTTCCTACCTCGCGGCGCACGGCGCGCCGGCCTCGGTCGAAGCGCTGGTGGAACATGCCGTGATCATGTACGGCAAGGCCGACAGCCGCGTCAGTCCCTTGCTGATCCGGCGCGGCAACGCCCTGGTCGAGCAGCGCGCATTCGACGCGCGGATCGTCACTGGCGACGCCGAAGTCCAGGCCGGGCTGACCGTGGCGGGGCTGGGCATCGCCCAGATGTCGACCTGGCTGATCGAGCGGCATCTGAAGGACGGCAGCCTGGTCGAGGTGCTGCCGGACTATGCGACGCCCGGCTTGACGATGCACGTGGTGTGGCCGAAGGCGAAACAGGACGTGCCGCGCGTGCGTGAGCTGGTCGACGTCTTGCGCGCGGCGCTGTCGGAGCCGATGACATAAAAGTGCAAAGGGGAACGCACCGCCATTGTCCCGCGGAACAGGCGAAATCGATGCTTGATAAACCAGGGATCCATCCTAAGCTGGAAGGCTCCAGTGGTTTTTCCACGTATTTTTCAGGAGGGCATCATGCTGCAAACCGCCGAAATCCAGCAACGTTTTAAAAGCGTCCAGCAGGTCGTAAACCAGGCCGAGCAAGTCTGCCAGAGCGACGGGAGCGTCCCCAGCGAGATCCGCGACTGCATCCACAAGATCGCCGAGGAAGCCGGGCGCGCGCAAAGCGTCATGCAATCGAACGACCAGTCGAGCATGATCCAGGCCATCGACGACCTGGAAGCCATGGGCGACGAGGCCAAGCGCGTCTGCACCTCGACCCGTCCATCACCGCAAGTCCAATCCGTCATCGTGCGCGTGCACGACGAGCTGTCGAACCTGAAGCACCAGCTGCACTAAGCTTTCAGACAATACCCCGTTCGCGCAAGGCCGCGATCTCTTCCTCGCTCCTGCCCAGCACTTCGCGCAATACTTCCATCGTGTGCTGGCCCAGCAGGGGCGGGGCCATCCCGCTCGTTGCCGGCGTGGCCGACATCCGGATCGGATTGCGCACCAGCTTGACCTGGCCCGCACTCGGATGCGGCAGGTCGATCGCCATCGCGCGCGCCACCACCTGCTCGTTGGCGAATACTTCGCCGACGTCGTTGATCGGCCCGCAGGGCACGCCTTTTTCTTCCAGCAGCGCGATCCATTCGTCGCGCTTCTTGCGCTTGACCATCTCGGCCAGCAGCGGCACCAGCAGCTCGCGGTTCTGCACGCGCAGCGGATTGGTGGCGAAGCGCGGATCGCCCGCCAATTCGGGCCGGCCGCCGGCATCGACGAATTTCTGGTACTGGCCGTCGTTGCCGGTGGCGACGATGAGGTGGCCGTCCGCGCACGCGAAGGTCTGGTAGGGCACGATATTGGCGTGGGCATTGCCCCAGCGCCTGGGCGGCTTGCCGCTGTTGAGGTAATTGCTGCCGACATTGGCCAGCATCGCCACCTGCGTATCGAGCAGGGCCATGTCGATGTGCTGGCCTTCGCCGGTGCGGTCACGGTGGGTGAGGGCGGCCAGCACGGCGACCGTGGCATACATGCCGGTCATCAGGTCGGTGAGGGCGACGCCGGCCTTTTGCGGACCGCCGCCGGGCAGGTCGTCGCGCTCGCCGGTGACCGACATCAGGCCGCCCATGCCCTGGATCAGGAAGTCGTAGCCGGCGCGGTGGGCATACGGACCGTCCTGGCCGAAGCCGGTGATCGAGCAGTAGACCAGGTCGGGCCTGATTTCCTTGAGCGATGCATAGTCGAGGCCATAGCGTTTGAGGTGGCCGACCTTGAAGTTCTCGAGCACCACGTCGCAATGGGCCACCAGCTCGCGCAGCAGGGCCTGGCCTTCGCTGCTCGCGATATCGACCGTGAGCGAGCGCTTGCCGCGGTTGGCCGACAGGTAATAGGCGGCTTCCAGCGTGTCTTTACCCTGCGCATCCTTCGCATACGGCGGGCCCCAGGCGCGGGTGTCGTCGCCGGCCCCGGGACGCTCGATCTTGATCACGTCGGCGCCGAGGTCGGCCAGGTTTTGCGAACACCAGGGGCCGGCCAGCACGCGCGACAGGTCGAGTACGCGGATGTGGCCGAGGGCTTTCGGCAAGGAAGGGGAAGGTGGGCTGGATTGCGTCATGTCTCGATATTTTTTGTGCTATCGGAAAGCGTTGATTATAGCTATCCAGAAGCACGGCGCTTGCCAGCCGCATCCCGACGAGGCGCCGCGGCGCCTCATCCGTTGGCGATCAGGTCCCGGACTGTGCCGCAGCGATCGTGTCCGCCTCGGCCTGGGTATCCCCACCGGCCACCTGCTGCCGGCCTTCAGCCTCCGCCTGCAGCGCGCAGCGTTCGGCCTTGTCGGCAATGCGCAGCTCGACATAACGGCGCAGCGCATCGTCCAGCGCCGGCAGCAGCGCGCCACGCTCGCTGTGCAGCGACGAGTAGGCCGGCCGCGCCGCCGTGAAGCCGAACTCGGCGGCCGGCTTGGCTTCCAGCGTCGCCGCATCCACACCGGCCAATTCGGCCGCGCGCCGCGCCAGTTCGGCCCAGGTCAGCGTGCCCTGGTTGGCCAGGTGCCAGATGCCGGCTTCGCGGTCCACGGCCAGGTCGAGGCAGGCGTGCACCAGGTCGGGCACGTAGGTCGGCGAGATGGTCAGGTCGCTGGCCGCCACGAAGGCGTCGCCGCGCTCCAGGGCATCGAGGGCCAGGGTCACGAAGTTGTGTCCGTCCCAGGGGCCGAAGAAGGCGCTGGTGCGCACCACCAGTGCGCCCGGATGATTGGCCAGCACCGCGCGCTCGGCATCGAGCTTGCTGCGGCCGTAGACGTTGAGCGGATTCGGTGTATCGGATTCGACGTAGGGGCGCTCGTTGCGGCCGTCGAACACCAGGTCGCTCGAGAAGGTGGTCAGGTGGATGTCGTGGCGCGCGCAGGCGGCGGCCAGGATGGCGGCGCCGTGCGTGTTTTCGCGCTGGCAGCGCTCCATCTCGTGCTCGGCGTCGTCCACCCGCACGTAGCCGCAGGTATTGACCACGGCCCACGGCTTGTGCTGCGCCAGCGCGCGCTCGACCGAGTCGGCATCGGCGATGTCCATGTCCTGGCGCGACAGCAGCTTGTAGGCCAGGTTGCGCTTGTCGCAGATGCGGGCGAAGGCGCGGCCCAGGGTGCCGCTGGCGCCGAGGATCAGGATCGGCGCGGCGTCGCTGCCCACCAGGCGGTGGCCGTCGGCCGCGATCGAGGTGAGCGCGGCGGGCGTGGCCACCGGCTGCTGGCACAGGAAGCGGCCCGGCCGGCGCCACCAGCCCTGGGCGCGCAGCACCGGGTGCGACAGCGGCGCGCCGTCCGACAGTTCTCGCATCATCCGGGCCAGCGCGGTCGGCCGCGGCAGCGGCGAGCGCACGTCGAGCGGTCCCGGTTCGTAGTAGCCACGCTCGACCGTCACCAGGCTGTTCCAGTCGAAGGAGCCGAGCAGGGCCCACACCGTGACCGCGCGCACGTCGACGCCGTTGTCGCGCGACTGCTGGGCCGCTTCCCAGATCTCGAGCAGCCAGCGCATCTGGTCTTCGCGGTTGGCGTCGATATGGGCTTCGGTGATGGCCAGCGGGATGCCGTAACGCTCCCAGATCTCGGACAGCAGCGGGGCGATGCCCGGCGTCGGCGTGGCCAGCACGCGCGAGGCTTCGATGTCGGCGCAGGGGATGCCGTCGGCCATGCCGCGATGGTTTTCGGGGAAGCGCTCGGGACGGTGATCCAGCCAGCGCTCGCTGGTGACGTAGTAATTGACGCCGATGAGGTCGGGCGGGCAGGGATTGTCGCGGAACCACAGGAGGTCTTCGGCTGTGGCGCCGCTTTTGAGCAAGTAATTCCACAACTTGTGCCCGGGCCCGACCATGCCGCAGAGCAGGTCCCAGCCCAGCCAGCGGCGCTCGTTGTAGAACTCGGCTACGTGGCTGAGCTCCGGCGTGCTGTAGGTCTTGCCGAGGTCATCGGTCTGCACCAGTTTCGCGTCCGGGTTGACGGCGCGGATGGCGCGCATCGACAGCACGGTGGCGCGGCACTGGTTAAGCAGGGCGTCGATGAAGGTGCGGTCGTCGCGGCCGTGCGGATACCAGACGCCGTACAGGCCGGCGAAGCGCGCCGTCGTGCAGATCTCGTTGACCGGGGTGTAGAACTCGAGCCAGGGATAGCGCGCGGCGACGGCGCCGGCGTAGTCGGCCAGCTCTTGCGCAAAACCGGGATCGACCAGGCTCGTGTGGCGCGGACCGCTGCCATGGTGGATCAGCCCGGCGATCGGGGTGACGCCAGCCTCGCGCAGGGCGGCCAGGCGCTCGTCCGGCCAGCGCCAGTCGGCTCCATCGATGCCGTCGGGGGCGGTGCGTTCCCACAGGATGGGGTAGCGGATGGCGCGGATGCCGAGCGCCGCGAAGCGCTCGATGTCGCAGGCGCGCCCGCTGTGGCCGTTGCGGTCCAGCTGGCTGAAATAGCTGTCTTGCACGCGGTTGACCGTGCATTCGAGGCCGCCCCAGAGTTCGAGGGGGTGTGCTGGGCTGTTCGTGCTCTTGTTCATGGTTGTTCTGAATCCTTGATTTTATTGCAACAAAATGTCGACAATGCGGCGCTACCGGGGTTCACACTGCGTGGGGAGAGCCTTGCCTGCCGAGTCACGGTACGGGTAGCGGTTGACAGCGGCGCGCCAACCTGCAACCATGCGGTCCATGATCTTTCCGAAAGCACATCTCATTCTTGCCTGGTGGCGCCGCTCCTAGCGCGCGGCCCCGGAAATGATGTGCATTCCAGCTAACGCCGCCTCGATTTGGGTGGCGTTCATTCATTGACGCAGGACGATCGAGGCATCTACCAAGGAACCTCGATGACCCTGCAACAAACTCCTGCTACTGCTCCTGCTCCGGGAAGCCAGATTATCCTGACCGGCGACCGTCCGACCGGTCCGCTGCACCTCGGTCACTTCGTGGGCAGCCTGCGCGATCGCGTGACCTACCAGCACCAGTACCGCCAATTCGTCATGCTGGCCGACTCGCAGGCGCTGACCGACAATATGGATGACCTGAGTAAGGTACACCGGAACGTGGTGGAAGTGGCGCTCGATTACCTTGCCGTAGGGATCGACCCGACCAAGACCACGATCTTCATCCAGTCGCAGATCCCGGAACTGACCGAGCTGACCTTTTACTACCTGAACCTGGTGACCGTGGCGCGCCTCGAGCGCAACCCGACCGTGAAGGCGGAAATCGTCCTGCGCGGCTTCGAGCGCGACATCCCGGCCGGCTTCCTGACCTATCCGGCCAGCCAGGCCGCCGACATCACCGCCTTCAAGGCCGGCGTGGTGCCGGTGGGCGAAGACCAGATCCCGATGATCGAGCAGTGCAACGAGATCGTGCGCCGCTTCAACCGCATCGTCGGCCGCGACGTCCTGGTCGAGGCCAAGGCCTTCGTGCCGGAAGTCGGCCGCCTGCCGGGCATCGACGGCAAGGCCAAGATGAGCAAGTCGCTCGGCAACACCATCAACCTGGGCGCCAGCGCCGACGAGATCCGCGCTGCGGTCAAGAACGTGTACACCGACCCGCTGCACCTGAAGGTGTCGGATCCGGGCCATATCGAGGGCAACGTCGCCTTCACCTACCTGGATGCCTTCGATACCGACAAGGAAGGGCTGGCCGAGATGAAGGCGCACTACCAGCGCGGCGGCCTGGGCGACAGTATCGTCAAGAAGCGCCTGGAAGGCATCCTGCAAGACCTGCTGGCGCCGATCCGTGCGCGTCGTGAAGAGTTCGCCAAGGACCCGGCCCAGGTGATGAAGATGCTGCAGGAAGGCACCATCAAGGCGCGCGAAGTGGCGGCCGCGACGACCGACGAAGTCAAGAAGGCGCTGGGCCTGTCCTACTTCTAACGTAGTATCGCAGGGCGATACTGGTAGTAGCGCATAGCGGGCCTGTGTCAACTGCCAGTAGCATGATATTCCCGACGATGGCAAGCTGCGGGCTTGTCATCGCAGAGGAGCGCTTCATGAGCAAAGGCTTGCGCCTGACCGAACAATGGATGCAGCGGGCTCTGTGGCTCGTCGCCTTCGTCTTCGCCGCTTTCCTGATCGGCCTTGGCGGCCTGGTCGTGCAGCAGCTGCGCGACGTCGAAGCGCCGCTGACGGTCGAGGAGTTCATGAACCCGGCCCAGGTCGGCAAGCTGCGCACCGAGATGGCCAGCGAGCAGGCGCGCATCGACGGCGCGCGCTCGCGCCTCGAGCAGGCCAGCCAGAAGCACACGGTGGCGCAGTCGAATACGCGCTCGGCGCGCTCGACCTTCGACAACTGGCTGGCGACCCGGCAGGCCACCGCACGGCCCGAGCAAGACCCCGAACTGATCAAGCGTACCCAGGGCCTGGAGGCCCTGGAGCGCGCTGAACGCGCCGCCCTCGCGGCGGTAGAAAGCGAACAGCAGACCATGCTGGACGCCACCCAGGCCCACGAGCGCGCCAAGCTGCGCTGGGACGCCCTGCAAGAACCGGCCCAGCAGGCCTTCGCCGACGAAATCGAGGCGCGCGAGCTGCGCGTCTTTCTCTACCGCCTGGCACTGACCTTGCCGCTGCTGCTGGCGGCCGGCTGGCTGTTCAGGCACAAGCGCAAGACGGCCGACTGGCCGTTCGCCTGGGGCTTCATCATCTTTGCCCTGTTCACCTTTTTCTTCGAGCTGGTGCCCTATCTGCCGAGCTATGGCGGCTACGTGCGCTACATCGTCGGCATCATCCTGACGGTGGTCGCAGGACGTTACGCCATCGTCTGGTTGCAGGGCTACCTGGCGCGCCAGAAGCAGGCCGAGGCGCTGCCCGACGCCGAGCGGCGCCAGGGCATGCGTTACGACCTCGTCCAGGCGCGCCTGGCGAAAAGCGTGTGCCCCGGTTGCGAGCGCGCCGTCGACCTCAAGGATGGCAAGACCGACTTCTGCCCACACTGCGGCATCGGCCTGTTCAACCGGTGCGGCGCTTGCACGACTCGCAAGAATGCGTTCGCGCGCTTTTGCTTTGCGTGCGGGACGGCGGCCAATACGACCTTGGCTGACTGATCGCCAGCGCATCCACCGTCACCCCGGCGCAGGCCCACTAGCGTCCGGAATATTTATACGCAAAGCATGCATCGTCATCCCCGCGAAGGCGGGGATCCATGCTGAATCACAGAATGTTCATGCTTTAGCGTAATCTTGCCGCTTGCCGAAGGTGATTTCTTGAGCTGCTGGTCGGTCAAACTTAGGTTCCCGCCTTCGCGGGAACGACGTGGTCTGTTGTATGAAGTGGCTTCTTGCAAGCGCCCGAAATTATTCCGGACGCTAGTGGGCGCAGGCCTGGGGCGAAGCACAGCCCCGGCGCAGGCCGGGGTCCAAGTGCATGCCTATCAGTCGCGCAGGTCGGCCGGCACCTTGCCGCCATTCGCGGCCAGCTTGTTCATCACCTGGCGGTGTAGCCAGATATTCATCTTGGCCGAGTCATTGGTATCGCCCGTGTAGTTCAGTTCGGCGGCAAGTTCCTTGCGCGACGCCAGGCTGCTGTCCAGTCCGAGCAGCTTGAGCAGGTCGACGATCGAAGTGCGCCAGTTCAACTGCTGGCCGGACGACTTCTGCATATCGTTCAGGATCTGCTCGACGTCGACCTGCTGGACCGGCGCAGCGGCGGCCGGAGCAGCAGGGGCTGCGGCCGGTGCGCTCGGCGCCGGCGCTGCTTGCGGCTGGGCCGGAGCGGCAGGAGCCGCAGTTGGCGCTGCTGCAGTTGCGGCGGCAGGCGCCGCATCTTTCTTACCTGGGAAAATCTTATGGAAAATATTGCTCAGGATACCCACGGGACCCTCCTTTTCTGGTGATTGTTTACGGATATTGTTGGCCATATAGCCGAGCGCGACCGCCAGCGCGGCGCCGCCGGCAGCCTTGATCAAGGTTGGATGCTCGGCATAGAAGTCGCTCATACGGTCGACAATGCCGGGATTCTCTTGTTGCGCCTTTTCGGCCAGTTCTTGCACTTGCTCAGGCGAGACTTGCGCCGCCTGTTCCGGCGTGACCTTCGATGGCGCGTTGCCGCCGAAGATCTTGCCCAATGCGCCGCCGGCCACGGAGCCGAGCAAGCCGCCACCCGCGCCGCCCAGCAGGCTGTTGAGCATGCCGGCGCGCTGGTCGGGATTGCTCTGCCCGAACAACTGGCTGACCATCTGGGGGAAGGGCGGGGTCTGGTCCGAGCGCAGGGCGCTCGCGATGCCCTGGGCGATGCTGGCGCGGGGCGCGTTCTGCGCCACCTGGTCGAAGTCGTCGGCAGCCTTGCCATTGTTGGCGACGGCGCCGGCGCCGCCGATATATTGCTGCAATAAGTTACCCAAATCGAAAGCCATGTCATCTCCTACGTGATGTGATACCTGTGAGAACTCAGCGTAGGTGTTTGGTATCGTCGGCTCTGTTCGATGACGAACCCAGGGGCGGCATCGGACGACGATAAATGCTGCATTTGCCCAGTGGACATTTGCGGGCCGGGAGCGGTAAGCTGGCGCCATGCCTTACCTGCCGCTCGTCCTCTTTCTCGTCGTTTACCTGTTCGCCAGCCTGGCGTGGGATATGTCCCAACTGGTCGGCGCCGCCTACCTGACGACCAGCCTGACCTGCTTTGTCGCCTACGCCATCGACAAGTCGGCGGCGCGCGCGAACAGCTGGCGCACGCCGGAGAGCACCTTGCTGATCCTCGGCCTGGTCGGCGGCTGGCCAGGAGCGCTGCTGGCCCAGCAATGGTTGCGCCACAAGACCAGCAAGCAATCGTTCCAGCGCAAATTCCAGCTGACGGTGGCGCTGAACCTGGGCGCCTTCGCCTGGCTGGCCTGGCGCCTTGGCGTGCCGGCCTGATTGTCGACAGGAGGCGCGCATGTGGCCCCGCATCTGGCCTTACCCCCGCATCCTGGCCCACCGTGGCGGCGGCACCCTGGCGCCCGAGAACACCTATGCCGGCCTGCGCTGCGGCATGCAGGCAGGCTTTCGTGCGGTCGAGTTCGACGTCATGCTGGCGCGTGACGGTGTCCCGGTGGTGGTGCACGACCCCGGCCTGGGCCGCACGGTGAAGGGATCGGGCAGCGTATTCGAGCACGATGCCGGCGATCTGGCGGCGATGGATGCCGGCGCCTGGTTCGCCCCGGCGTTTGCCGGCGAACCGGTGCCGCTGTTTACCGAATTCGCGCGCCTTTGCAAGGAGCAGGGCGTGTGGATGAATATCGAGATCAAGCCGGCGCCCGGGTTCGACGCGGAAACCGGCGCGGTTGTGGCGGCGCTTGCCGCCGAGCTGTTCGCCGCCGAACTCGCGGCCGGGGACATGGCCCGGGTTCCGCTGCTGTCCTCGTTCAGCGACGTGGCGCTGGCCAGCGCGCGCCTGGCCGCGCCGCAGCTTCCGCGCGCCTGCCTGATCAGCGCGCTGGGGCCGGATTGGGAATCACGTGCGCGCGCGCTGGACGCGGTTGCCATCCACACCAATCACCAGCACCTGGGGCCGGAAATGGCGCGGGCGGTGAAGGATCGCGGCTTCGGCCTGTTCTGCTATACCGTCAACGATCCCGGCCGTGCGCGCACCTTGCTGGACTGGGGCGTGGACGCCTTCTGCACCGACCGCATCGACCTGATCGGGCCGGATTTCGCCTGAAGAACTTTCGGCTCAGCAATATATTTGTCTGGCGGCCTCAAGAATGGTCGCCCGGGAGACGTTAAGTAAAGACGATCTCTTTGAAGCAGCTAGCATGGCACTCTCGACCACCATCATTCCGTTGTCCCCGCACGCCGAAGGCGCCCAGGCCGCTATCAACCATTGGCTCGACCTCATCGGCAAGTCGGTGCAGGCCGGCGCGCGCCGCCGCGATACCGATCCGACCGGCGAGGCCCGTGCGCGCATCCTGCAGGGAGCGGCCATGACGATGCTGGCCCCGGTCGAGCCGAAGACGCGCGCGGTATCGCACCTGCTGCGCTGAGTCCATTGTTGCTGGCAAGTTGTCATTATCGGCATGACCGATATTGGCGGCAGCGGCTAGGCTATAATCGTTCCTTTATTGGCACGCTGCCTCATTCCGCCCTTCCAACAGACATGAAATCCTCAGACATTCGCGAAAAGTTCCTGAAGTTCTTTGAATCCAAAGGCCATTCCATCGTGCGTTCCAGCCCGCTGGTGCCTGGCAATGACCCGACCATGCTGTTGACCAATAGCGGGATGGTGCAGTTCAAGGATGTGTTCCTGGGCCTGGATTCGCGCCCGTATTCGCGCGCGACCTCGGTCCAGCGCTGCGTGCGCGCCGGCGGCAAGCACAACGATCTGGAAAACGTCGGCTACACCGCGCGTCACCACACCTTCTTTGAAATGCTGGGCAACTTCAGCTTCGGCGACTATTTCAAGCGCGATGCGATCCAGTATGCCTGGGAACTGCTGACGAAGGTCTATGGCCTGCCGGCCGAAAAGCTGACCGTCACCGTCTATTTCGAGGACGACGAAGCCTACGACATCTGGGCCAACGAGATCGGCGTGCCGAAAGAGCGCATCATCCGCATCGGCGACAACAAGGGCGCGCGCTACGCCTCGGACAACTTCTGGCAGATGGCCGACACCGGCCCATGCGGCCCGTGCACCGAGATCTTCTTTGACCACGGCGCCGACATCTGGGGCGGTCCTCCGGGATCAAACGAGGAAGACGGCGACCGCTTCATCGAGATCTGGAACCTGGTGTTCATGCAGTTCAACCGCGACGAAGCGGGCAATATGACCCCGCTGCCGAAGCCGTCGATCGACACCGGCATGGGCATGGAGCGCCTGGCCGCCGTGCTGCAGCACGTGCACAGCAACTACGAGATCGACCTGTTCCAGAACCTGATCAAGGCAGCGGCACGCGAGACCGGCATCGACGACCTGGGCAACAACTCGCTCAAGGTCATCGCCGACCACATCCGCTCGGCCTCGTTCATGATCGTCGATGGCATCATCCCGAGCAGCGAAGGCCATGGCTACGTCCTGCGCCGCATCATCCGCCGCGCGCTGCGCCACGGCCACAAGCTGGGCCAGACGAAACCGTTCTTCTACAAGCTGGTGGCCGACCTGGACCTCGAGATGGGCGAAGCCTATCCGGAACTGCGCAACGTGAAAGACCGCGTGGCGTCGGTGCTGAAGGCCGAGGAAGAGCGTTTCGGCGAGACGCTGGAAAACGGCATGAAGATCCTGGAAGCCCAGCTGGCCAAGGATCCGAAGAATCTCGATGGCGCCACCGCCTTCACCCTGTACGACACCTACGGCTTCCCGCTCGACCTGACCGCCGACATCTGCCGCGAGCGTAACGTGACGCTCGACGAGGCGGGCTTTGCCGCCGCCATGGAACAGCAGAAGAAGACCGCGCGCGCCGCCGGCAAGTTCAAGATGGCCGCCAACGTCGAGTATGCAGGCGAGAAGACCAAGTTCGTCGGCTACGACTCGCTGGCCCACAACACCCACGTGCTGGCGCTGTACGCCGACGGCGTGAAAGTCGACGAGCTCAAGGCCGGCCAGGCCGGCATCGTCGTGCTCGACACCACCCCGTTCTATGCCGAATCGGGCGGCCAGGTTGGCGACCAGGGCGTCATCGGCACTGGTGGCGTGCAGTTCGACGTGGAAGACACGCTCAAGATCCAGGCCGATGTGTTCGGCCACCACGGCGTGCTGCGCGAGGGTTCGCTGAAGGTTGGCGACACCGTCGACGCGCAAGTGGACACCGTCAAGCGCGGCCGCACCATCCGTAATCACTCGGCTACTCACCTGATGCACAAGGCCTTGCGCGAAGTGCTGGGCAGCCACGTGCAGCAAAAAGGTTCGCTGGTCGATCCGGACAAGACCCGCTTCGACTTCAGCCACCCGCAAGCCCTGACCGCGGATGAGATCGCGCAAGTGGAAGCCATCGTCAACCGCGAGATCCTGGAAAACCATCCAACCCAGTCGCACAATATGTCCTTCGACGACGCCGTCAAGCATGGCGCGATGGCGCTGTTCGGCGAGAAGTACGGCGACACCGTGCGGGTGCTGGACATCGGCACCTCGAAAGAGCTGTGCGGCGGCGTCCACGTGACCCGCACCGGCGACATCGGCCTGTTCAAGATCGTGTCGGAAGGCGGCGTCGCCGCCGGCATCCGCCGCGTGGAAGCGGTGACGGGCGAGGGCGCCCTGGCGCTGGTGCAGTCGATCAACCGCAAGCTGGTCGAAGCGGCCGGTGCGCTCAAGACCAGCCCGGACGAGCTGACCGCCCGCATCGCCCAGGTGCAGGACCAGGTCAAGACCCTGGAAAAAGAAGTCGCCGCGCTGAAATCGAAGCTGGCGGCCGGCCAGGGCGACGAACTGCTGGGCAAGGCAGTCGACGTCAACGGTATCAAGGTGCTGGCGGCAACGATGGAAGGCGCCGACGTCGCCACCCTGCGCGAAGCCATGGACAAGCTGAAGGACAAGCTGGGCACGGCCGCCATCGTGCTGGCCAGTGTCGTCGACGGCAAGGTCAGCCTGATCGCGGGCGTGACCAAGGATGCCACCGGTAAAGTCAAAGCCGGCGAGCTGGTGAACTTCGTCGCCCAGCAGGTGGGCGGCAAGGGCGGCGGCCGTCCGGATATGGCGCAAGCAGGCGGTACCGATCCATCGGGCCTGCCGGCGGCGCTGGCCGGCGTGGCTGGCTGGGTCGGCGAACGCGCCTGATCCTTCTCAAGCGCCACGTCTATAAGTCAGCTTCACCACGTCGTCCCCGCGCAGGCGGGGACCCAAGTTTTCATGCGCTGTGTCTACGTAAATCGTAGTGGCTGCGCAAATGACTTGGGTCCCCGCCTGCGCGGGGACGACGTTTTACGTTTGCGACAATGGGGCAAGGCAGACTCGCTACCAAGTCGTAACACTTTGTTTTCATGGTCATTCGGACTATTGCGCGCCCCAATTCGGACCGCATCTAAGGGGCATGCTGCACCGCTGCAGTGCCGATTCGTGAGCATCCAGTACACACGCAATGTAATAGGGTCAAGCAATTCACATTGCGGTTGCAATCTTGCAACAATGTGTGACTATTTTGGTGCGGTGCGTCATACTGCCCGAATTGGAGTAGTATGCGACTGAAGTTGGACCACTTAATCAAAGCAGGTAATGCGATGAGCGATATCACTTTTGAAACCGACACCATGGAATTCCAGAGAGACCTGGATGCACGCGGACTGAACTGCCCGCTGCCCATCCTCAAAGCCAAGAAGGCGCTCGCCGAGATGGAAACCGGCCAGGTGCTGCGCATCGTTGCCACCGACACCGGCTCCGTGCGCGACTTCCAGGCCTTTGCCAAACAAACCGGCAATGCCTTGCTGGCTCATACCCACGAGAATGGCGAGTTCACCTTCCTGATGCGCCGCAAATAATGCGACAGGTTGCAGCCGATGCTGCAGCCGCGTCCGTACCCTGAGACGGGGCATCCATCCCCGTCCGCTCCCCCTGTAAAAACCGAGATAGGCCGATTAGGTGTTTTCCTCTAACTAAAAATCGCACGATCGTGCTTTAATTTAGCCCGAAGCGTCGATTTCTCATATAATCTATGCCACTTATTTCGATCCATCCCATTTTTAAAGGCACCCTATGAAAGTCCTGGTACCCGTCAAACGCGTGGTCGACTACAACGTCAAGGTTCGCGTCAAGTCCGACAATAGCGGCGTCGATGTCGCCAACGTCAAGATGTCGATGAACCCGTTCGACGAGATCGCACTCGAAGAGGCAACGCGCCTGAAAGAGGGCGGCAAGGTCACCGAGGTGGTGGCGGTCTCGGTGGGCGTGGCCCAGTGCCAGGAAACCCTGCGTACCGGCATGGCGATCGGCGCCGACCGCGGCATCCTGGTGGAAACCGCTGGCGACACCGAGCCGCTGGCCGTGGCCAAGATCGTCAAGGCGCTGGCCGACAAGGAGCAGCCGCAGCTGATCATCCTGGGCAAGCAGGCGATTGACGACGATTCGAACCAGACCGGCCAGATGCTGGCTGCGCTGCTGGGCTGGCCGCAAGCGACCTTCGCCTCGAAAGTCGTGCTGGAAGACGGTAAAGTGACTGTGACGCGCGAAGTCGATGGCGGCCTGGAAACCGTCGCTTTGACGCTGCCTGCGATCATCACCACTGACCTGCGCCTGAACGAGCCGCGCTACGTGACGCTGCCGAACATCATGAAGGCGAAGAAGAAGCCGCTCGAGACCATCAAACCGGAAGACCTGGGCGTCGACGTCGCGCCGCGCCTGAAGACCCTGAAGGTCGTCGAGCCGGCCAAGCGCTCGGCCGGCGTCAAGGTGCCGGACGTGGCGACGTTGGTGCAGAAGTTGCGCCTTGAGGCCAAAGTCATCTGAGCCGTCTGTTCGTAAATAATTCATAGGAATCAACATGGTCGCATTAGTCATTGCTGAACACGACAACGGCTCCCTGAAGGGCGCTACCCACCACACCGTGACCGCGGCCGCCCAGTGCGGTGGCGATGTCCACATCCTGGTTGCTGGCAGCAACTGCGGCGCCGCCGCCGAAGCCGCCGCCCAGATCGCCGGCGTGGCCAAGGTGCTGGTCGCCGACGCGCCGCACTTCGCCGACGGCCTGGCCGAGAACGTGGCCGCGCAGATCCTGGCCATCGCCGGCGACTACTCGCACATCCTGGCCCCGGCCACCGCCTACGGCAAGAACATCCTGCCGCGCGTGGCTGCCAAGCTGGATGTGGCGCAGATCTCCGAGATCACCAAGGTCGATTCGCCCGACACCTTCGAGCGTCCGATCTACGCCGGTAACGCCATCGCCACCGTGCAGTCGAGCGACAAGGTCAAGGTCATCACCGTGCGTGGCACCGCCTTCGATTCGGCAGCCGGCGGCGGTTCGGCCGCCATCGAGAACGTGACTGCGGTTGCCGACTCGGGCACCTCTACTTTTGTCGGCCGCGAACTGGCCAAGTCGGACCGTCCTGAGCTGACCGCCGCCAAGGTGATCGTCTCGGGCGGCCGCGGCATCGGCTCGGCCGACAACTTCAAGATCCTGGAGCCGCTGGCCGACAAGCTGGGCGCCGCCATGGGCGCTTCGCGCGCCGCGGTCGACGCCGGCTTCGTGCCGAACGACTGGCAAGTGGGCCAGACCGGCAAGATCGTCGCCCCGACCCTGTACATCGCGGTCGGCATTTCGGGCGCGATCCAGCATTTGGCCGGCATGAAGGATTCGAAGACCATCGTCGCCATCAACAAGGACCCTGAAGCGCCGATCTTCTCGGTCGCCGACTACGGTCTGGTGGGCGACCTGTTCGAGGTCGTGCCGGAGCTGGTCAAGGAACTGGGTTAATCACTGACTGGGGCGCAGCGTGCAAACTTGCAGCGCCTGCCCCGCCAACCTACATTGGAACGTCGTTCCCGCGCAGGCGGGAACCCAAGCTTTCATGCGCTGCCTGGATGGCAAGCGCTCGTGGTTGCCCGATGAACTGAGGTTCCCGCCTGCGCGGGAACGACGGTTCAGCGTTTGCGGCTGACGATTGAAGACGCGGGTTCTCTCCTGGCCGTGGGAGCGGCGTTTTTTTATCGGCAAACGACATATTCCAGGAGACAAAGGTGAGCTACAAAGCCCCGCTGAAAGACATGCAGTTCGTCCTCAATGAACTGGCCAACCTCGCCGAGGTCAATGCGCTGCCCGGCTGCGAGGACGCGACGCCCGATACCGTGGAAGCGGTGCTGGAAGAAAACGCGAAATTCTGCGGCGAAGTGATCGCCCCGCTGAACCATGCCGGCGACAAGGAGCCGAGCTATTGGAAGGATGGCGCGGTCACCACGACCAAGGGCTTCAAGGAAGCCTTCCGCGCCTACGCCGACGCCGGCTGGCAAGGCGTGCAGCACCCGCAGGAATTCGGCGGCCAGGGCTTGCCCAAGCTGGTGGCCACGCCCTGTATGGAGATGCTGCATGGCGCCAACCTGTCGTTCGCCTTGGTTGCATTGCTGTCCGACGGCGCCATCGAGGCGCTGCTCACCGCCGGCTCCGACGCACAGAAAGCGCGCTTCCTCGAGCCGCTGATCTCGGGCCGGTGGACCGGCACCATGAACCTGACCGAGCCGCAGGCCGGTTCCGACCTGGCCGCGGTGCGCACCCGCGCCGAGCCGCAGGGCGACGGCACCTATAAAATCTTCGGCACCAAGATCTTCATCACCTATGGCGATCACGATATGACCGAGAACATCGTCCACCTGGTGCTGGCGCGCACACCCGATGCGCCGCCGGGCGTGAAGGGCATCTCGCTGTTCATCGTGCCCAAATTCCTGATCGACGACGATGGTTCATTAGGGAGCCGCAACGACGTGCACTGCGTCTCGATCGAGCACAAGCTGGGCATCAAGGCCAGCCCGACCGCGGTACTGCAGTTCGGCGACGGCGGCGGCGCGATCGGCACCCTGGTGGGTGAAGAGAATCGCGGCCTGGAATACATGTTCATCATGATGAACGCGGCCCGCTTCGGCGTGGGCATGCAGGGCGTCGGCCTGGCCGAACACGCCTACCAGCAGGCGGTGGCGTTCGCCAAGGACCGCGTGCAGTCGCGCGAAGTCTCCGGCTCGCCAGGCCCGGTGGCGATCATCCATCATCCGGACGTGCGCCGCATGCTGATGTCGATGCGCGCGCAGACCGAGGCGGCGCGTGCGCTGGCCTACGTCGGCGCCGGCATCTCTGACCTGGCGCATCACCATCCCGATGAGGCGACGCGCAAGGCGAACCTGGCCGTGTATGAATACCTGGTCCCGGTCATCAAGGGCTGGTCGACCGAGATGAGCGAAAACGTCGCGCGCGACGGCGTGCAGGTGCATGGCGGCATGGGTTTTATCGAGGAAACCGGTGCGGCCCAGCATTACCGCGACGCCAAGATCCTCACCATTTATGAGGGTACGACGGCGATCCAGGCCAACGACCTTGTGGGGCGCAAGACGGTGCGCGACGGCGGCGCGGTGGCCAAGGCGCTGATCGCGCAGATCCGCTCGGTCGAAGGCCAGCTGGGCGAGGTGCAGGGAGAAGACTGCGCTGCGATCGCGCGCAGCCTGCGGGAGGGTGCGGCCGCGCTGGAGCAGGTGGTCGACTACGTGGTTGCCAATGTCAAATCGGACGTGCGCGCCGTGTTTGCCGGCAGCGTGACGTACCTGAAGCTGGCCGGCATCACGCTGGGTGGCTGGCAGATGGCGCGCGCGGCGCTGGTCGCGCAAGGCAAGCTGGATGCGGGTGAGGGCGATGCCGCCTTCTATCGCGCCAAGATCGCTACCGCGCGCTTCTTCGCCGATCACATCCTGTCGCAGGCGCCGGGGCTGCGCACGTCGATCGTCGACGGCGCGGCGGGCGTGCTGGCGCTGGACGTCGAGCAGTTCTAACCGTAGGCGCCGCCGGTAAACAGGATGTCGAACAGCCGTGCCATCGTCCCGATCAGGACGATGGTGCCGGCCAGCATCGTGATCACCAGCAGCACCGGCAAGATCCAGTTCGAGCGCGATTGCCGGCCGCTGCCGGCGTTGTGTTGCGCATCCCACTTCTCGTCGGGCGTCAGCCCGATCACCAGCGCTTCGATGAAGCCGGCGATGCAGGACACCAGCAGCGGCAGGATCACATAGAAGGGGTGCGGCTTGACCGCGCCCCACAGGATGCCGGTGACGGGCAGCGCGCACAGGTGCAGCAGCCCGATCCGGTCGGCGCCCGGCTTGAGGTAGAAGCGGTGCGCGCCGATCCCGCCCAGCAGCAGGGCGAGCAGGGTGGCGACGGTCTTGTTCTTGTGCGTAGCGGCCATGTCATGTTGTTCATTAGTTCAGGACAGCAAGAGTATGGTCGAGATTTGCAGGAATGGCACGTTTCACGCGACAAGCTGCGGATTTGGGCGGATGGCCGGTGGCGGTGTGGTGAAAAATCAGCGATAATGGTTGATTCTTCTGGGACTGCGCGCCCGTTGTCATTAACGCTTGCTGCTGTTCGGTGTCGCGCGCTATAATCGTCGACTTTCTCCGTCCAGAACAACTTTTTCGGAAATATTATGGTCGTTATTCGTTTGGCTCGTGGTGGCGCTAAAAAGCGTCCGTTCTTCAATATCGTTGCAACCGATTCGCGCAACCGTCGCGATGGTCGTTTCATCGAGCGCATCGGTTTCTACAACCCGATGGCTTCGGGCGCCGAAGTCGGCCTGCGTATCGCTGCTGACCGTCTGGCTCACTGGCAAGGCGTTGGCGCACAACTGTCGCCAACCGTCGCTCGCCTGGTCGCCCAGCAAAAGCCAGCTGCTTAATTTTAAGCAGGCAAGCTTGGTGTGAACGATTCAGCAGTAATGAGCGGGGTGCAAATCCCCGATGACCTGACTCCGGTCGGTTATGTTTCCGGTGCGTATGGCATTGTGGGCGGCATCCGTGTCTCCCCGCATTCGCCCGAGGCCGATGCGCTGCTGAGCGTGAAAACCTGGTGGCTCGACAAGCCGACCCTGCACGCCGTTTCGGTACGGAGTGCAAAGCTGCACGGTGGCGATGTTGTCGCTACCCTGGTCGGCATGCGTGACCGCGATGAAGCCGAGGCGCTCAAGGGCGCAACGGTGCAGGTCGCGCGCAGCGAGTTTCCAGCGCTCGAAGAGGGCGAGTTCTACTGGTCCGATCTGATCGGCCTGGATGTGGTCAACCTGCAGGGTGAAGCCCTGGGCAAGGTGACCGATATGATGCACAACGGCGCGCAATCGATTTTGCGCATCACTCCGGTCGCTGATCCAGCGTCCGAAGGCAAGGCGCAAGAGCGCCTCGTGCCGTTCGTGGACCAGTTCGTCAAGACCGTCAGCCTCGAGCAACAACTGATTACGCTGGATTGGGGTCTCGATTTTTGAGCCCGTCCGTTAGAGGAGCAAGTCGCGATGCAGTTTGACGTCGTCAGCTTGTTCCCTGAAATGTTCGCCGCATTGACGCAGTCGGGAGTCACCCGGCGCGCCTTCGAGCAGCAACGCTGGGGCCTGCAGATCTGGAATCCACGCGATTTCACGCAGGACCGCCACCGCACCGTGGACGATCGCCCTTATGGCGGCGGTCCCGGCATGGTGATGATGGCCAAGCCGCTCGAAGCGACGATCAATGCAGCAAAGCAAAGACAAATCGAGCTCGGCCTGCCAAGTCCGCGCGTGGTGTTCATGTCGCCGCAAGGCAAGCCATTGACCCACGAGCGCGCGATGGCGCTCAAGGACGAGCCCGGCCTGGTGATTCTGTGCGGCCGCTACGAAGCGGTGGACCAGCGCCTGCTGGACCGCTGCGTCGATGAGGAAATTTCTCTCGGCGACTTCGTGCTGTCAGGCGGTGAATTGCCGGCCATGGCCTTGATGGATGCGGTGGTGCGCCTGATTCCCGGCGTGCTGGGCGACGATGCCTCGGCGGTCGAAGACAGCTTTGTCAACGGCCTGCTCGATTCGCCGCATTACACGCGGCCGGAAATGTACGAAGACGTGCCGGTGCCGCCGGTCCTGATGGGCGGCAACCACGCCGAGATCGTCAAGTGGCGTCGCCAGCGCATGCTGGAAGCGACCGCTTTGAAACGGCCCGATCTGCTGGACAAGGCGCGCGCCGCCGGTCAGCTGAGCAAGAAGGACGAACAGTTTTTAGCAGGGTTGGTCAAACCTGCAAGTTAAAGAATATGTGCCGGTATTAAGGGCGCATGCAACGGCGGACGCGTTGTCCGTCGTTCAACCCCATCCTCTACTGGGCGAAGGTAGTGCCAGCAAGATGGTTTTTGGAGTCATAAAAAAATGAATTTGATTCAACAACTCGAGCAAGAAGAAATCGCACGCCTCGGCCGTTCGATTCCTGATTTCGCACCTGGCGATACCGTTATCGTCAGCGTCAACGTCGTCGAAGGCAACCGCAAGCGCGCCCAGGCATACGAAGGCGTCGTGATTTCGCGTCGTAACCGTGGCCTGAACTCGAACTTCATCGTTCGTAAGATCTCGTCCGGCGAAGGCGTCGAGCGTACGTTCCAGCTGTACTCGCCGCTGATCGCTTCGATCGAAGTCAAGCGTCGTGGTGACGTCCGTCGTGCAAAGCTGTACTACCTGCGCGAACGTTCGGGCAAGTCGGCACGTATCAAAGAAAAACTGCCACAGCGTCGCGTCAAGACCGTCGCTGCTGCCGAGTAATCTTACTCGTGCTCAGAAAAAGGCATCCGCAAGGATGCCTTTTTCTATTCTGGCGCAGTGTTGCAAAGGATTCAGTTTGGCCAAATTCGTTTTCGATCCGACCCAGTTGCCGGTTGCCAGTCTGGCCGGCGAGGCGCCAGTGGCGCCCGCGCGCCTGATCCCGGCCGCGCTACGCGCACGCTTTGCGCAAACCCTGCCATGGGAAGAAGAAGCGTCGGACGAAGGCCGCGGCATGACGGGCGCCACGCTGCGCCGTGCATCCGTGCTGGTGCCGCTGGTGGCGCGCCCCGAGGGTGTGACCGTGCTGCTGACCTTGCGCACCGACCATTTGTCCAGCCATGCCGGCCAGATCAGTTTTCCCGGCGGCCGGGCTGAAGAACTCGATTCGTCCCCGATCGAGACGGCGCTGCGCGAAACCGAAGAAGAAGTCGGCCTGCACCGCCGGCATATCGAGATCATCGGCGTACTGCCCGATTACACCACCGTCAGCGCCTATCGCGTGACGCCGGTGGTGGCCCTGGTCCAGCCGCCCTTCGAACTGCAGCCCGATCCGGGCGAAGTGGCCGAAGCGTTCGAAGTGCCCCTGGCCTTCCTGATGGATGGCCTGAACCACCAGCGCCGGGTATTCGAATTGCCGCAAGGGGCGGGCCGGCGCGCCTTTTATACGATGCCTTACGAGCAATATTTCATATGGGGCGCGACTGCCGCCATGCTGCGCAACCTCTTTCATTTCCTGCGCGCCTAAGACTTACTTACACTCAGGGATTTGATTCTGGCAGGCTTCTCCGCTATCGTAACGGGGCAGTCGTATTGCCATAACAAAAAAGGGTTCCTGAATGACATTCTTTTCCATCCTGTGCGCACTGCTCATCGAGCAACTGAAACCGCTGCGCGCCGATAACCAGGTATATGGCGGCATCAAGTCGCTCGCCGTGCGTATCGAGACCTGGTTCAATGCCGGCGAGCAGAAGAACGGGCGCATGGGCTGGATCCTGATGATGAGCGCGCTGATGCTGCCGACCTGGCTCGTCTACTGGTTCTTCATGTACTACAACCTGGTGTTCCTGGCCTTTGCCTGGAATGTCCTGATCGTCTACCTGACCCTCGGTTTCCGTCACTACAGCCATTACTTCACCTCGATCCAGTTCGCGCTCAATTCCGGGGACGAACCGAGGGCGCGCGCCCTCCTGGCCGAATGGACGAGGCTGGACACGGTCGGGATGGATAGCACCGAAATCACCCGCATCGCGGTCGAGAAGGCCTTGATCACCACGCACCGCAATGTGTTCGGCGTGTTCTTCTGGTTCCTGATGCCGCTGGGGCCGGCGGGCGCCGTGATGTACCGCGTGTCCGAATACCTGTCGCGCGCCTGGAACGAGCCCGACCACATGCGCAACGAAGCCTTCGGCCAGTTCGCCGCCAAGGCCTTCTACTGGATCGACTGGGTGCCGGTGCGCCTGACCGCGGTAGCCTTTGCCGTGGTCGGTAATTTCGAGGACGCCGTCTATGCCTGGCGCAACTTCGCCAACCGCTGGACCGACGAGGCGCGCGGCATCATCCTGTCGGCCGGCGGCGGCGCGATGGGTGTGCGCCTCGGCACGCCGAACGAAAATGCGCCACAATTGCTACCGGCGGACGCCGCCACGGTGGACTTGAGCGAAAGCGATGTGGACGTGCTGCCGGGCGAGGAGCCGAACGTCCGCGCCCTGCAGAGCACGGTCGGACTGGTGTGGCGCGCCCTTATCTTGTGGATGATCCTGTTGTTGCTGACGTCGAGCGTGGCCTGGCTGCGCTGATCTGGCCGGCCATAGGGCAGTGTGGCGCGGCAGGCCTCGTCCTCAAGTCTTCTATAAGATATAATACTGCCTGTACCGAGCAAAGCCGTATTGCACTGAGCCGAATTTGCTCTCACCCACGCAGTATTTTCCGTCTGAGCCCGTAGGACTATGACCGACCAAGCGCCACCCAAGGATGCAGAACTCGCTGGCGAGTTTTTTATCTTGGGCATCACGAATAAAGGCAAGACGTTCCGCCCCAGTGACTGGGCCGAGCGGCTGTGCGGCGTCATGTCCTGCTATTGCCCGGGTTCTGGCGGCCCCAATGCCCACCTGAAGTTTTCCCCCTACGTCTACCCGACCGTGGTCAACGGCACCAAGGCCGTCGTCGTCAACCGCAGCCTGCAAAAGATCGAGCCGCTGGCCTATCACTTCGTGGTCAGCTTCGCCAAGGACAACGATATGCAGGTGGTCGACGCCTGTTTCGTGCCCTTGCCGGGCGAAAAGAAACCAGGCGCCGCCTGAACATCCCCGCAAGCTAGCCTCTATTGGCGCTTTGATCGAAGTCAAAGCGCCAATTTTGTTTTGGCCTAGCCTCATCCGGATCAGGGCGGGGGAGGGGCTACCATGCGCATTGGCGAAATCTGTACCACTGACACCATCTGCTGCACGCGCGACGAGACCGTGCAGGGCGCCGCCATGCTGATGCGCCGTCACCACGTCGGCGACCTGGTCGTGGTCGATACCGATGGCGGTGGCAACGTGCCGCTCGGCATCCTGACCGATCGCGACATCGTGCTCGCCGTCGTCGCTCCCGGGCTCGATCCGGCCAGCCTGCTGGCCGGCGACATCATGAGCGACGACCTGCTCACCGCGGGCGAGTCGGACGACGTCTACGAGACCATCGAGCACATGCGCCTGCGCGGCATCCGCCGGGTGCCGGTCGTGGATGCCCAGGGCAACCTCTGCGGCATCGTCAGCGCCGACGACCTGCTGGAGTTCCTGGCCGAAGAGATGAGCGAGCTGTCGCGCATCGGCTCCTGGCAGCAATCGCATGAGCGCCGTGTGCGCCAATAGCTGCCTTCCAGCAAGTTATGTCAACTGAGTAAGTGGTCAGGTCACGAGCAAGACGCCCGTCTGCTACCATCTTGGAGCAGGCGGGACGGTTGGCGTCCCGCCGAGTAGACGGGACACCATGGATTCGAGATTTCAGTTGCGCGGCATGGCCGCGCATATAGCAGCGGGCTGCCTGGCCCTGGTCATGATCGCGCCGGCGACCGCCGCCGCCCCTGCAACCCCAGGCGCCACCAAGGCCGCCACGGGCGCGGCCCTCCCCAAGGGCGTGACCCTCGGCCCGTCGGTCGAAGGCATCACCGAATACCGCCTGGCGAATGGTCTGAAAGTGCTGTTGTTCCCGGACGCTTCGCGTCCGACCGTGACGGTCAACGTCACCTATCTGGTCGGCTCGCGCCACGAGAACTACGGCGAGACCGGCATGGCCCACCTGCTCGAGCACCTGCTGTTCAAGGGCGCGAAGAACAACCGCGACATCACCAAGCAGTTTTCCGAGCGCGGCATGCAGTTCAACGGCACCACGTCGCTCGACCGCACCAATTATTACGAGGTGTTCCAGGCCTCGCAGGAGAACCTGGACTGGGCCCTGCAGATGGAGGCCGACCGCATGGTCAATTCCTTCGTCTCGGCCAAGGATCTCGCTTCCGAGATGACCGTGGTGCGCAACGAGTACGAGGCCGGCGAGAACGAACCCGGCAACGTGCTGTTCAAGCGCATGCAGAGCGTCGCCTACGACTGGCACAGTTATGGCCGCTCGACCATCGGCAACCGCAGCGACATCGAGAACGTGCGCATCGGCAACCTGCAGGCCTTCTATCGCACCTACTACCAGCCCGACAATGCGGTGCTGCTGGTGGCCGGCCAGTTCGACGAGCGCGCGACCCTGGCCAAGATCAACCGCCTGTTCGGCGCGATTCCGAAACCCAAGCGCACCCTGCCGGCCTTCTGGACGGTGGAGCCGACCCAGGACGGCGAGCGCAGCTTCGCCGTGCGCCGCCAGGGCGATATGCAGTTCGTGGCGGTCGGCTACAAGATACCGTCCGACCTGCATCCCGAGGCCGAGGCGCTCGGCTTCGCTTCCGAAATCATGGGCGACGCGCCGAATGGCCGCCTGCACAAGCTGCTGGTCGAGACCGGCAAGGCCAGCCAGGTGTTCAGCTTCGGCCAGACCGGCTATGCGCCAGGCCTGCAATTCTTCGGTGCCGTGGTCAAGCTGGGCGAGCCGATCGAGCCGGTGCGCGAGGCGCTGATCCAGGCGGTCGAGGAACTGGCCAGCAAGCCGCCCACTGCCGAGGAGCTGGAACGGGTGCGCCGCTCCTGGCTGAACACGGTCGAGCGCAGCCTGAACAATCCGCAGGCGGTGGGCGTGGCCCTGTCCGAGCCGATCGCCCTGGGCGACTGGCGCATGTATTTCGTGGGCCGCGAGCGCGTGCAAAAGATGACGGCCGAACAGGTTGCCGCCAGCGCGGGACGTTATTACCTGCGCAGCAACCGCACGGTCGGCACCTTCATCCCGGAAGAAGCGTCCAAGCGCGCCGAACTGCCGCCGGCGCCCACGGTGGCGGAGGCAATGAAGGACTTCAAGCCGGCCGTCTCGAACCTGGTGTCGGAGAATTTCGACCCGAGCCAGCAGAACATCATGCAGCGCACCAGCCTGACCACGGCCGGTGGGGTCAAGCTGGCCCTGCTGCCGAAAAAGAACCGCGGCGAGACCGTGACGGTCGACCTGCGCCAGCACTTCGGCGACGAGAAAAGCCTGTTCGGCAAGGGCACGACCCAGGCCCTGACGAACCTGATGCTGATGCGCGGCACGACCCGCTACACGCGCGCCGAACTGGCCGACGCCTTCGACAAGCTCAAGATCGCCGGCAGTCCGACCCATTTCCAGACCACGCGCGCCAACCTGGCGGAGGCGCTCAAGCTCGTGGCCCATGTGCTCAGGGAGCCGGCTTTCCCCGAATCCGAATTCGAGCAATTGCGCCAGCAACTGCTGGTCGGCATCGAAGCGGGCCGCAACGAACCGCAAAGCGCGGCCGTGCGCGCCCTCAGCCAGCACTTCAACCGCTATCCGCGCGGCGACATCCGGTACTCGCCGAGCCTGGAAGAGCAACTGGAAGAAGCGAAGGCGGCGCGCCTTGAGGAAGTGAAGGCCTTCCACGGCCAGTTCTACGGCGCCAATCCGGCCGAGATGGCCATCGTGGGCGACTTCGATGCGAAGGAAATCGCGCCGCTGGTCAATTCCCTGTTCGGCGCCTGGAAAGCGCCGCAGGCCCACGCGCCGGTGCTGGTCGCGCATGCCGAGGTGGCGCCGGTGGCGCGTACCCTGAATACCCCGGACAAGGAAAACGGCTTCTATATCGCGCGCCTGAACCTGGACCTGAACATCGACGACGCGGACTATCCGGCCCTGCTGCTCGCCAATTACATCTTTGGCGACGGCGGCCTGAAGTCGCGCCTGATGGACCGCATCCGCCAGCAGGATGGCCTGTCGTATGGCGGCGGCTCGGATGTGTCGCCGGGCACCCTGGACCGCGCCGGCAGCTTCACGATCAATGCGATCGCGGCGCCGCAGAACCTGGCCAAGCTCGATGCCGCCGTGCGCGCCGAGCTGGCGCGCGCGCTCAAGGATGGTTTTACTGCCGAGGAACTGCTAGGGGCCAAGTCGGGCCTGATGCAGCAGCGCCTGCAATCGCGCTCGAACGACGGCGCGCTGGCCTCCGGCTGGACCTCGTTCCTGTACCGCGGCAAGACCTTCGAGGCCTCGGCCGAGCTCGAGCGCAAGCTGGCGGCAGTGACCTTGCCTCAGCTGAATGCCGCATTCCGCAAGGCGATCGATCCGGGTAAGCTGTCGGTGTTCATGGCGGGCGACCAGTCGAAGACTGGCGGTGCGGCGACACCCGTAGTTACTATGCCGTAACTACAACAGTTTCCTGACAAAAACTCTCTGGATTGTGACAATGCACGAAGCCATGCGTTAAAATGTTTCTTTTCGGAAGCAAAAGTTTCATCCAGGGAGCATCATGAAGGCCATCAGCAAGCAGCAGCCGGCAAGCGGTTTGTCGTTCACCGGCAAGGTCGTTTTGGTCACCGGAGCCGCCAGTGGAATCGGTCGCGCCATCGCCCTGGCGTTCGGCCGTGCCGGCGCCAGCGTCGTCGTGGCCGACGTCTCGATCGACGGTGGACACGCCACTGCGGCGATGATCGTCGAAAACGGCGGCAAGGCGCTGTTCGTCCAAAGCAACGTCACCCGCGCCGGCGACGTCGAAGCCCTGGTCGACAAGACCATCAATTACTATGGCCGCCTCGACTTCGCGATCAACAATGCCGCCGTCGAGGAAGAGCGCCAGCCGCTGGCCGACGGCGACGACGAGCAGTTCGACCGCATCATGAACGTCAACGTCAAGGGCGTCTGGCTGTGCATGAAATACCAGCTGCGCCAGATGCAGAAGCAGGGCCACGGCGCGATCGTCAACATGGCCGGCATCGCCGGCCTGGTCGGCAGCCCGAATCATGCGATCTATGGCGCCAGCAAGCACGCCGTGGTGGGCCTGACCAAGAGCGCAGCCGCCGAGTATGCGCGCGAGGGCATCCGCGTCAACGTGCTGTGCCCGGCCGCGGTCAAGACGCCGATGCTGGCGCGCGCCTTCGAGCGCGATCCCGGCATCGAGAAAAAACTCAAGGCGGCGCATCCGATGGGGCGTTTCGCCGAAGCGGGTGAGGTGGCGCAGGCCGCGCTGTGGCTGTGTTCGGACATGGCGTCCTATGTGAACGGCCACGAGATGGTGGTCGACGGTGGTTTTACCGCTGTTTGAGCAGGTTTTCCTGTCGGAAATCTTTACAGTGCTACAGGGATTGTTCCTCCTGAAAAAGCCAAGTCCTTGTTTTTAATCAAGTATTTTCTAGTGGCATAAATTATGCTTATTGGTTGCATGTCGCTGTATGTACCCAATGCATTTCCACTAGTGAGACCAACTTGAAAAAGACTTTTGCCGCACTGGCGCTCGCCGCCGCCCTGATTCCCGTCGCAGGCGCCCAGGCCGCCGTGATCAGCTTTAACAACAGTATCGGAATCACGGAAACGGATTGGTCCGAGACGCTGCGTTTCAGCAAGTTCAACACCAAGCTCGGCACACTCAATTCGATCAAGTTCGACTTGAGCGGCCTGGTCAGCGGCGCCGGCTTCGCCGAAAACAGGGGCAGCAGCGCGGCGAAGGTCACCCTGACATTGGGTTCGACCATCGAGCTGACCCGCCCGGATGGCACCACGCTGGTCGTGGCCAACCCGGTATTCGACCAGCTTTACAGCCTCGGCCGCTATGACCGTGTTCTCGACTTCGGTGGCACCTCCGGTGTCAACACTGGTACGGTCGAGGCAAGCAAAGCCGAATCGTTCCTGAGCAGCAGCGCCAGCGATTTCGCCCTGTTCTCGGGCCGCGGCTTCATCGATCTCGGCCTGAGCGCGCTGGGCACCTCGTTCGCGAAGGGGCCAGGCAACGTGACGACCGGATTCGACACCTACGCATCCGGCGCGGTGCAGGTCACGTATGACTACACCCCATTTGCCGAAGTCCCTGAGCCCGCCACCCTGGCGACCATGCTTGCCGGCCTCGGCCTGATCGGCGCCGTGCGTCGTCGCCGCCCGAGCAAGCAGGCGTAATCCAGCCACGCCGCCGGCACGATGCCGGCAGCGGAAAAACCGTCATGCAGGCTCACGCTGGCATGACGGTTTTTTTCATCCGGCGCTTCAATTGTGGATGTACTTCGCGAACACATCGCTGAAATCGCGCTTGGTGTGCGTATCGAGCATAGCGGTATTCAGCGCTTCCAGCAGTTCGCCGTACTGGCTGACCAGGCTACCGGCGCCGGGCGCGATATTGAGCTTGTGGACCGAGGCCGTGGCGTCCAGCGTCCGCAGCGCATTGTCGCGGCACACGGCGTCGCGCCGTTGCTGCTTGCCGATGGTGGTCAAGGCCTTGTAGATGTCCTTCAGCTGTTCGATGAAGGATTTTTTGACGTCGATCGAGAACTTCGTGTCGTTCACGTTGAACTTCAGTTCGATGTCCATGTCCAGCGTGCCGGCGGTTTCGATGCTGACATTGGTGATGAGATTTGACGAATATTCGTAGCGCTTGATCGAGCGTTTCGAGGACACGGCCGAATCCCCGTCGACGTGGATCAGGGCAAGATTGGTGAAGCAGTACTCGTCCTTCTTGCTTTTAATCAGGAAGAAGATCTGCTCGCCGTCTTCGGTGAACAGGTAGTCGTCCGCATCGACCTTGCTGTAGTCTGGGGGTCCGACGATGACACCGATATCGCTCAGCCCCAGTGCTTCAGCCGCCATTCTCTTGAACATGATCGTCCTCGTGTGGTGAAAAAGGGTAGATTAGCATTCCCTCAGCAGTCTGCGCGCATCAGGTTGCAGTGAGTTCGGCCACGAAGTCATAGGTATCGCCACGAAAATACGAGCGGCAAAATTCCACCGCGCGCCCATCGCGCAAGAAACCCAACCGTTCCACGCACAGGCCGGCATCGCCCTCGCGCGCATCCAGCAGGCGCGCCTGTTCCGCACCCAGCAGCAGGGCCGACAGGCGCTGCAGCGCGCGCACCGGGCGGTTGCCGCTCGCCTCCAGCGCCTCGTACATCGAGTCACCCACCGCCTCGAGCGAGGGCAGGGCGAAGGCGGCGATGGTCGCGTACTCCAGGCACATCGGCGCATCGTCGGCGTAGCGCAGGCGGTTGAAGCGGTACACCGGCGTGCCCGGCGACAACCGCAGGCGCAACGCTTCCTCGGGCGTGACCAGGCCTTCCGAGCGCTTGAGCCAATTGCTCCTCGGCACCCGGCCACGGGCGCGCATGTCTTCCGAGAACGAGCTCAGCTTGGCGAAATTCTTTTCGATGCGCGTGTTCAAAAAATTGCCCGAGCCGGCGCGCCGCACCAGCAAACCGTCTTCGACCAGGCTGTCGATCGCCTTGCGCACCGTGATGCGCGAGATGCCCAGCTCCAGCGCCAGTTGGCGTTCGGCGGGCAGGGCGCTCGAAGGGCCGTAGATGCCATTGTCGATCGCCTGGCGCAGCGCGCGCTGCAGTTGCTGGTAGAGCGGCAGCTTGCCGGCGCCGCCGGCCAGGCTGGCCTTGGCGGCGTCGTGCATCAGTTGGACGAGTGGATTCATTCAGCGGGCATGGAGGCGGGAGACCCGATCATACCGCATGCCGCCCGCCGCTCAAGGCAGGGGATGGACGAGGTTCACCAGTACCGACAACCCGACGAAGCAGGCGCCGGCAAGGATTTCGTGGCGCCGCGTCTCCAGGCGCATGCCGGTAACGGCCCAGGCAATCAAGGCGCAGGCGACCAGCGGTGTCAGGAAGTTCGCGTCGAGCGCCTTGCCCAGTTCGCCATGCACGAGCTGGTGCATGCCCTCGGTCATACCGCTGAACAGGTTCTTGATGCCCAGGTAGCGTTCGAGGGGGCCTGGTGACAGGCCGAGCAGTGCTTCGGCGCGTACCAGCGGATTGGCCGGCAGCCAGGCCAGGGCGGCGGTCGCCAACAGCAGGCCGAGGCGCCCGGCGACCGTCCCGATCATGCGATGCGCGGCTTGCGGACGATGAGGTAGATCGGTACCGCGACGATGCAGATCAGGAACGAGAACAGCCCCCAGCCAATGCCGCTCATGCCACGCGCCTTGGCATCCTTGCCGATCAATACGCCGATAATCGCTGCGATGATGAGTCCGCCAACTGCTTCCATCAGATAATCCCCAGTAGTTTGTTTCCATAATTCTACTGAGAATCAACTGTGTAAAACTCGCCAATAGTCACGGCCAGCGCCGGGCCATGCGCCATCATTTCGGACGCGGATCCTTCAAGGGCTGGCTGACCACGGCAACCCGGCCCGCGCGCACTTCGCGTACGGCGGTAGCCACCGCGCGCGCCACGTTGCGCGTCTCTTCCTGCACCGCGCTGTCCTTGTCGAAGGTCTCGTGGCTGTCGGCATACGATTCGTAATAGCCGATGTAGCGGTCGAGCTGGCCGAAGCTGCCCGAGTTGATCAGGCCCATCCACTCGAGCCAGTCCGACAGCGAGCGCCGCGTGCCCTCGATGCCGGCCACGTCGCCGTGTACCAGCAGGCCAAAGGCGCGGCCGGCCAGGTGTTTAGGGTAATCCCAGCCGTCGCGCTCGATCTGCTTGGCTGTTTCGGCGTCCTTGCCGTGAGTCGATGTCGGGTCGGGATTGCCGCCGTCGGCGCAGACCAGGCGGTCGATCATCAGTTTCAGTACCGCCGGGGTCTGGTACCAGTAGACCGGGGTGATGATGATGACGCCATGGGCCAGCACCCAGCGTTCGTAGATCTCGTTCATCCAGTCGTTGACCTGGCGCTCGGCGTGGTTCGGGTAGCAGCTGCACGGCCAGTGGCACAGCGGCATCGCGGTCGAGACGCAGCCCTTGCACGGGTGGATGTGGCGGTCGTAGTCGGAATTGAGCAGGGAGAGGTCGAGCACGTCGGCCTCGAAGCCTTGTTCCATCAACACGTCCTTGGCCATCTGCGTCATGCGCCAGCTTTTCGAGATCTCGCCGGGACAGGTGCCGTCGTTGCGGGCCGAGGCGTTGATGAGGAGGATGCGGTTGCGCGTGTCGGGATCCTTCTGGTGCCGTTCGGCGCCGAGCAGGCGGTCGCGCGCCTCTTTCCACTCCACCGACAGGTCGTAGCCGGGGTCGGCGAATCCGGGGCCGGCCTTGATCGTGTGCGGGGCCTTGCGGCCGTCCTGGTACGCATCCCAGGCCACGTCTTCGATCGCCGCCAGTTCGCGGTCGAGTGCGTCGTAGCCGGGGTCCTGGAACGCCTTGCGAAAGCGCAGGTGGAATTCGTTGCGTCCCAGCTTGGCGGGCGCCTGGCCCTTGCGTACCGTCGTCGTCATGCTGCCTCCGATGCAAATAATGCAATTATCGGACGGACGCGGGCGGCGCCAATGTACGGGCGCGCACCTTGGGCAAGTAAAACCTACGGTCGGCAGCGGGGCAGGATGAACCGTGCATACGAAAAAAGCGGGCCGGGCAGCGAGCCCGGCCCGCTTCGCGGGTCCGTCGTGAGACGAAGGGATTACTTCTGGTTCAGGTGAACGATCCAGTATTTCGCCAGGTCGCCGGCGCCGCCGCCGCCCTTGACGGTCTGGAAGGTCTGGATGGCTTCGGCTTTCTTGCCGGCCAGCGCCTGCGCCATGCCCAGGCGCAGCTTGGCTTCTTCAGCGTTCTTCAGGCCGCCCTTGGCGATGCCTTGCTGGATGAAACCGACACCCTTGTCGCCCTGGTCCATGGTGGCGTAAGCCCAGCCCAGGTTGACCAGGCCGGCGCCGGTCTTGGCCTTGGCGGCCGAGGCTTCGCCGGCGGCGATGTTCTTGGCATCGTCGGCCGCGCCCTTGGTCGCCTTGTCGCGCAGGGCGGCGTGGGCCTTGGCGTTCGAGCCCTGGCCCAGCACGCCGGCGGCGTAGCCGGCGTCCATGGCTTTCTTGGCTTCGGTCGGGAAGCCGTCGCGCAGCGACAGCTCGGCCAGGTCGACGTATTCTTCCGGCGCCATCTTCTTGACGGTGACCGCTTCCAGGCGGTACACGTTGATCATATTGGTCTGTGGATCGAAGCCGGACTTGCGCGCCACGCCGCGGTTCAGGACGTCGGTCCAGAAGTCGTCGTTCGGGTAGTGGGCGACCAGTTTTTCCAGCGCGGTCAGGTAGCCGGCATCGTCCTTGACCTTGTTGGCCGAAGAGGCCAGCAGGCGCAGGTCTTCCTCGCTCGGCTTCTGGCCGGCCTTCTCGGTCGCTTCGATCGCCGGCAGCAAGGCCGCCTTGGCGTTGGCGAAGTCGCCGCCCAGGTAATAGGCGCGGATCAGGGAAGGCGCGACTTTTTCAGGGGTCGGGCTTTCTTTCTGATAGCGCTTGAACCACTCGATGGCCTTGGTGTAATCCTTGGCGTTGTAGTGCATATTGCCCAGCGCCAGGATGAAGTCGGCCTGTTCCTGGCCTTGCAGGCGGCCGGAATTGATCACGGCTTCCAGCGCCGGCATGGCGATCTCGTTGTTATTGGTCGCCGAGCCCACCGACAGCTTCATGCGGTTGACGACGTAGTCTTCGTACGGCGTGCGGTTCGGGAAGGCTTCGGCCTGTTGCACGCGATTCTGCACTTCGGCGTAATTCTTTGCATCCATCAGCGGCTTGATCGCGGCCGGGTCGAGCAGCTTGAACAGCTCTGGGCGGACGGTGTCCGCTGGCGCAGCGGCGGCTGCAGGCTTCTCTTGCGCATGGACGGCGGTGGTCAGGGCCGGGGCCGAGAGGCCGACGGCGGCCAGCATCAGGCAGAGGCGGGCAAGACGGAGTTGGGACATTCTGTATCCTTCTATCTAGACAAAAAATCGACGAAGCGCGCTTTCGGCACGTTCTTTCGCTACGCATTTTCACCAATATAGCAAAAATGCCAATCTCGGACAAAGCGTGCATTGTCCCATAGTCAGCCATTTTCTGGCTCGCCAATTGTGCCGTAGAGCCCGCGTGCGCACCCAGCGTCGTTACATCGCGTTACCTCATCGCTGGCGGCGCCGTGTCATTCGCCAGGTCATGCTCGGTCGAAGCCCGGCACCGGGCAGGTTCCCGGCGCCCCGATGTCCCCGGCCAGCCAGGCCACGGCCGCCTCCAGGGCGGGCGGGGCGAAGCCATAGCTCATCAGGGCCGGGGCCGGGAAGTCCAGCGCCTGATAGGGGTTCCACAGGGCCAGGTGCAGGTCGGGGCGCCAGCCGGCGCGCGCGTTCGGGCCATAGCGGCGGCGCGAGGTCGAGGCCAGGATCGTGACGCGCCCGTCCTGCGGTAGAAACGACCAGTCGAAGTTTTCGCTGTCGGCGAAGGTGACCAGTTCGACGTCGTACAGGGTCGCCAGCGCCTCGGCGATGCGGTCCGCCGGCACGCCGGCTTCCGAGATGCCATCGCTGACCACGTCGGCGCGCGCGACCAGGCGCACGCGGCTGCCGCGCGCGGGGCGTTGCGGGTGGCCGAGTTCGGTCAGCCCGGCGCGCCAGGCGCGCGCCATCAACGCGCGGTCATCCTGTTCGCGGGTGTATGCGATGGCGCGAGCGGGATGCGCGTCCGCCAGCCTCGCAAGACGCGCCAACTTGGCCTCGACCTCCGGCAGCGGCAGCACGCCGTCGCGGATCGCCGCGGCGATCGCGAGCACGGTTTCGACCTGGGTCTCGCGGGTGCCGATCGCCATCACCATGTCGGCGCCCGCCACCAGCGCGTTGACGGCGGCCTGGCCGGCGTCGTAACGTTGCGCGATCGCGTGCATGTCCATGCCGTCGGTGATGATCACGCCGTCGTAGCCGAATTGCTCGCGCAGCACGCCGGTGAGGATGGCGCGCGACATGGTGGCCGGATTGACCGGGTCCAGGGCGGGATAGACGATGTGGGCCGTCATGACCGCCGGCGCCGGGGTGGCCGCCCTGGCGGCGATGCGGAACGGCGCGAACTCGAAGCGTTCCAGCTCAGCGCGCGGCTTGTCCACGTGCGGCAGGTCGCGGTGCGAATCGACGTGGGTGTCGCCGTGGCCGGGGAAGTGCTTGACGCAGCAGGCCACGCCTTCGCTCTCGCTGCCTTCCATCCAGGCCAGGGCAATGCGGGTGGCCTGCTCGGGGTCGGCGCCGAACGAGCGCTCGGCGATGACGGGGTTGTGCGGGTTGTTGTTCAGGTCCAGCACCGGCGCGAAGTTCCAGTTGAAGCCCAGCGCGCGCACCGCGCGCGCCACCGCCGCGCCGACTTCGCGCGCCAGTTGCGGATCGTTCGCAGCGCCCAGCGCCATCGCGCTCGGCGGCGCCGGCACCCAGGTCGAGCGCACCACCGCGCCGCCTTCCTGGTCGAGCGCGATCAGGGCCCGCGCGCCCATCGCGTCCGCCAGGGCGCCCGTGAAGCGGGTCAGCTGGACAGCGTCAACCATGTTCTGGCGGAACAGGCAGACGCCCCCGATCCGGTGGGTGCGCAGGAAGGTATCGGTGTCGGCATCGAGCTCGGTGCCGAACAGGCGCACCATCATCAATTGGCCGGCCAGGCCGAGGTAATCAGTCATGGTGCGGGGCATAGGATTCGTCGTCAGTTGGTCTTGGTGACCTTGCTCAGGTGGCGCGGCTGGTCCGGATTCATGCCGCGCGCGGCCGACAGCTTGGCCGCCATCGTATAAAAGGCCTGTACTGCCGCGATCGGGTCGAGGTCGGGGATGGCGGCGGTGGGCAGCGTGAGGTCGCGGCTGGCGACGTCGGCGGGCGCGGCCAGCAGCACGCGCGCGCCGCGGCCGCGCATCTCGTCGGCCAGGGCCACCAGGCCGGCCTGGGTCGGGCCGCGGGTGGCGTAGACCAGCAGTGGGTAGCCTTCTTCGATCAGGGCCATCGGGCCGTGCTTGATCTCGGCGCCGGAGAATGCTTCCGCCTGCAGCGCCGAGGTTTCCTTGAACTTGAGCGAGGATTCGAGCGCCAGCGGGAAGCTGATGCCGCGGCCCACGACCATGATGTTGCGGGCCGGCGCCAGCACCTCGATCGCGGCCGACCAGTCCACTTCGGTGGCGGCGCGCAGCGCGTCGGGCAGGGCGGCGATGCCGTTTTTCAGCTCCTTGTCATCCTGCCAGTCGGCGACCAGGCGCGCACCGGCCACCAGGCTGGCGATGAAACTCTTGGTCGCGGCCACGCTTTTCTCGGGACCGGCATGCAGCGGCATGGTCCATTCGGCGGCGTCGGCCAGCGGCGATGCGGGGTCGTTGACCAGGGCCACGGTGGTGGCGCCGCCGTCGCGGAAGTAGCGGATCGGCTCGACCACGTCCGGGCTCTGGCCCGATTGCGAGATCGCCACCGCCAGCGTGTCGCGCGCGACGATCGGCGATTTGTACAGGGTGATGAGCGACATCGGCAGCGACGTGACCAGGCGGCCCATGCGCGCCATGATCAGGTAGGCCAGGTAGTTGGACGCGTGGTCCGAGCTGCCGCGCGCCACCGTCACCGCGCTGTGCAGCTGCGTGGCGCGCAGCTTCGCGCCCAGCTCCGCGTAGCGCTCCACGTCCTGGGTCAGCTGGTGGGCGATGCAATCGGCGGCCGACAAGGCCTCCTGCAGCATGAGCGACGTTGGGGCTTCGGAAGCGGCGGCGGTGGTCACAGGACTTCTCCTTCGATATGGACGGCTTTGATGTTCAGGTCGCGGTCGAGGACCACGAAGTCGGCATGGCAGCCCGGCGCCAGGCGGCCGCGCAGGGTTTCGCCGAGGTAGTCGGCGGCATTGGTGGAGACGCGGCGGCTGGCGTCTTCGATCGACAGGCCGATGCTGACCAGGTTGCGCAGCGCCTGGTCCATGGTGAGCGTGCTGCCCGCCAGGCTGCCGTTGGCCAGGCGCACCCCGCCCATGCATTTATGGACCACCTGGCGGCCCAGCATGTATTCGCCATCAGGCATGCCGGCGGCGGCGGTCGAATCGGTCACGCAGAACAGCTTGGGGATGCAGCGCAGCGCGGTCCGGATCGCGCCCGGGTGCACGTGCAGCAGGTCGGGAATGATCTCGGCGTATTCGGCATGCGCCAGCGCCGCGCCGACCATGCCGGGATCGCGGTGGTGCAGGCCGGGCATGGCGTTGAACAGGTGGGTGAAGCCGGCCGCGCCATGCGCGAGGGCGTCGACGCCGACTTCGTAGCTGCCGGTGGTGTGGCCGACCTGGACCCGGATGCCGGCGTCGCTGAGTACCCGCACCAGCTCCATGTGGCCGTCGATCTCGGGCGCCACCGTGATCAGCTTCATCGGCGCCTGGGCGTCGAAGCGCTTCACTTCATCGAGGCTGGCTTCGCGCGCATACGGCGGCTGGGCGCCCAGCTTGCCGGAATTGATGTACGGGCCTTCCAGGTGCACGCCCAGGATGCGCGCTTCACCCTTGCCGCGCGCGGCGCAGGCGCGGCCGATGGCGGAGAGGGCGCGGTCGATGTCTTCGACCGGCGCGGTCATGGTGGTGGCCAGCAGGCTGGTGGTGCCGTGTTTCGCGTGCAGGGCGGCGATCACGTGCGGGGCGTCGCCGCCTTCCATCATGTCGCGTCCGGCGCCGCCGTGCACGTGGACGTCGATGAAGCCGGGCAGGATGTAGTCGTCGCCGTTGGCGCCTGGATCGCCCGGGCTGCCGTCGATGGCGTCGATGTGGGCGCCGTAGCGCAGCGTGCCGCGTACCCAGCCGTCGGGAGTGAGGATATTGCCGTTGATGGTAGCGCTCATGCCTGGGATTCTTTCAGGTGCAGTTCGATCATGCGCAGCGCGCCCAGGGCCGAATCGCCATGGGGCGGGCTGCAACGCGCCAGCGTTTCGGCCGGCAGGTACAGGCGCAGGGTATCGCCCAGGCCGCCGCACAGCGACAGCGGCAGGGTTGCGCCGGGGTCGAGCGCGCGCGCCATGGTGGCCACTTCGCGGCCCGCCTGCTCGAGGATCGCGCCGGCCACCGGGTCGAGCGCGCCATGTTCCACCACGAAGCGCGCCAGGCTCGCGTAATCGGTCTGGGTGGCCTTGCCGAGCCAGACCTGGATCGCGTCGCGCCCGCCGCCGCAGGCGGCAATGACGTCGCGCGCCAGCGCGCCGCCCTCGGCGCGGCCGTCGAGCACCTGCTGGACGTGCGCAATCGCGCGCAGGCCCATCCAGGCGCCGCCGGCTTCGTCGCCGGAGGGGAAGCCCCAGCCGCCGACTTCGACCCGCGTGCCGTCTTCGCGCAGTGCTTCGCCCACGCTGCCGGTGCCGATCGCGACGATGGCGCCGGGCCGTCCGCCATGGGCGCCCATCAGGGTCGAGAAGCCGTCGGTGTCGAGTATCAGGGCGGCGTAGCCCGGATTGGCGGCGCGAAACGCGGCCGCCCATTCCTTGTTGTGCACGCCCGCCATACCCAGGCCGATGGCGCATGCATGGCGGGGAATCGCGTCGATGCCGATCGCGGCGAAGGCCTTGGCGGTGGCATCGTCGACCGCGCGCCAGGCCTTGTCGATGCCATGGACGAGACCGGAAGCGCCGCTGCGGCCGGTGGCCAGTTCGGCGCCGTCGCGCCCGGCCAGGCGCACGCGGGTATTGGTGCCGCCGCCGTCGACGCCGATGAGATAGTCGATCATGGTAGGTGCGAGAAATAGGGTCAAGGCACTATAGGCAGGCCCTATCTCGATGTCAACAGGTATTTAACTGGTATGCTTCAATGCGGACCAAAGGCCAGGTATAGCTTGCGCTTATGCTGGCGAGCGGTCTGGTGATGGAATGTGGGATTGGTATTGTTATTGGTACTGTGCGGGGAGTGGGCGAGGGCGTGGAAGGAAGGGCGGAAGAAGTATTGCCGAGACTGTACCGCTGGCCCGGGTGCAAGGTCAAAACGGCACGCCGCAGGCGGCGGCCGTTGTTTGTGGTCTACTGCGGCGCGTGGCTGCTGCCGCGGCGGTCGACCACCAGCAGCTGGCCGTTGCCACCCGCCGCCGCATTGCCCGCGCGTTCGGCCACATGCACCCGGGCGGTGCCGGGGCCGCTGACTGCGATGTCGGCGCGGTCGGCCTTGAGGCGGTTGCCGTCCAGGCTGCCCGAGCCGCTCAGGCGGGCGTGAACCATCCCGACCTGGCCGCTGATGCGGGCGCTGCCCGGGCCGTCCGAGGTCAGGACCAGGCGCTTGCCCTGGATCGCCGACGTCAGGCTGCCCGAACCGCGCAGTTCCGCCTCCAGCGTGTCCGAGACCTGGGCCAGTTCGATGCCGCCCGGGCCGCGTGCCTTGAGCGTGGCTTTCGTGACCGTGAGGCCGCCGGCGTCGATATCGCCCGAGCCCGACATCTGCGCCTTGAATTCGCCCACCGTGCCGGCCAGCCGGGCGTCGCCCGGCCCATGCAGGCGCAAGGTGGCCGCTTTCGCGCGCAGGCCGAGCGCGGTCAGGTTGCCCGAGCCGCCGACTTCGGCGTCGAGTTGGGTGATGGCGCCGCCCAGGCAGACGTCGCCGGGACCGCTTTGCAAGGTGCTGGCGCGGCCGGCGGCCAGGTCGCAGGCGTCGAGGGAGCCCGAGCCGGTCACTTCGGCGCGCACTTCGCCGCTGGCGCCGCGCAGCACCATGTCGCCGGGACCGGAGAGGCGCGCTTCCAGGCGCGCCAGGCGCAGGCCGTCGGCCTCGAGGTCGCCCGAGCCGCTGATCTTGGCGTGCAGTGAGCCGTCGATATTGGCCAGCCGCACGTCGCCGGGACCGGACAGCGTGAGCGCCACATTGCTGGCCCGCAGTCGCTGCAGTTTGGCGTCGCCGCTGCCGCTCACGGTCAGCGCCAGGTCGCGCACCGCGCCGGAGACTTCCAGGTCGCCCGGGCCGTTGAGGTTGAGCGCGAAGCGCTCTCCGCTCACCTGGCCCAGCGTGGTGTCGCCGCTGCCCGACATCGACAGGCTTTTCAGAGCCGGCGCGCCGATGTGGATGACCACGGTTTCGCGCCGCGGGCCGAAGCCGAAGCTGAACAGCTTGCCCTCCTTGGGCCGCACCACCAGGGTGTCGCCGCGCACGAAGGTCTCGACCTCGTCGAGCTGCTGGCGTTCGCCGCGCAGGCTCAGGCCGGGCCGGCCCTGGGTGTCGATGGCGACCTCGTACGGACCGTTCAACTCGATGGCGCTGAAGGCCGCGACGCTGCGCTGTTCGGAGACCGCCTTGGTTGGGGTGTCCGCCTGGCTGTTGTCGATCGATAGGAAGGCGGCGCCGAGGGCGACGGCCAGCAGGGTGGTTTTTTGCACGATGTGCATATTATTCCTGGCCTGGAGTCGATGGGAGCCTGAACGATACGCCGGCGCTGCGCGCGGTGCATGACGAAACCGATGAAGCGGTGGATTCGTGGACTCAACTGCACCCCCATGCGACGAACCGTGCGCCGTCCGCGACAATCCGCGGTGCCCGCCACGGCGTGGAATGTCATAATGTCGAGATCGTCGAAAAAAGGATGTCCATGATTCGCCACCCAGGGCTGCAGGGCAAGACCCGGTCCACGCTGCGCGCCTTGCCGCTGCTGGCAGGGCTCGTCTGCAGCAGCGCGATGGCGGCGCCGTCGACCTTCGGGCCGGTGATCGGCAGCGCGCTGCTGTGCCGCAGCCAGCTGGACAACGCCTATTTCCACGCCTACCTGACCCAGGCCTTCGGCCCGGCCTACAAGCGCGAGGGCGGGGCCTGGTGGTTCAAGGCCGAGGCCTCGCTGTGGGGCGCCCAGGTGAGCGAGGTGATGGTCAGCGACGATACCAGCAACCTGGTGTTCGTCGCCGCCATCGTCGACAGCAAGCCCGAGGAATTCGAGAAAGCAGTGCGCGCCGGCGCCGGCGTCGCCTTCAAACCGGTGGACGCCTCGCGCTACCCTTTGCGCAAGTCAAACCCGGGCAGCACGATCGCCTATGCCAGGGACAAAAGCAAAATATACTGCGCGAAGTTCAAGCCGCAGCCTCCCGGCCGCTAGCCACGCACGCAAACTGGTACGCCCCAACGCATGTACAACCATTATTTCCAGCTCAAGCACGCTCCGTTCTCGATCGCGCCCGATCCGCGCTACCTGTTCATGAGCGAGCGGCACCGCGAGGCGCTGGCCCATCTGCTGTACGGCATCGGCAGCGGCGGCGGCTTCGTCCTGCTGACGGGCGAGATCGGCGCCGGCAAGACCACCGTGTGCCGCTGCTTCATCGAGCAGATTCCCGATAATTGCCGCCTGGCCTATATCTTCAATCCGCGCCTGAACGCCGAAGAGCTGCTGCAGACGATTTGCGACGAGCTGCACATCGCGCTGCCGCCCGGGGTGGGCGGCGTCAAATCCCATGTCGATGCGATCAACCGCCACCTGCTCGAATCGCATGCCCAGGGCCTGAACAATGTGCTGGTGATCGACGAGGCCCAGAACCTGTCGAGCGAGGTGCTCGAGCAGCTGCGTCTGTTGACCAATCTCGAGACCAGCGAGCGCAAGCTGCTGCAGATCATCCTGATCGGCCAGCCCGAGCTGCGCACCATGCTGGCGCGCCCGGAGCTGGAGCAGCTGGCGCAGCGCGTGATCGCGCGCTATCACCTGGGGCCGCTGTCCGAGCAGGAAACCGGGGCTTATATTTCGCACCGGCTGGCGGTGTCCGGGGCGGCCGGGATGCCGTTCCCACAGGGCTTGACGGCATTGGTGCACCGCCTGACGCATGGCGTGCCGCGCCGGATCAACCTGCTGTGCGACCGCGCGCTGCTGGGCGCCTATGTCGAGAACAGCCCGCAAGTCACGCGCGCCATCCTGCAGAAGTCGGCCGAGGAAGTGTTCGCCGGCGAGCCGGCCGCACGCAAGCCGCTGCGCTGGCCGCTGCTGGCGGGCGGGGCACTGGCCGGGGTGGCGATCAGCGCCGCGGCCTGGCAGATGCTGCCGCAGCAGCAGGCGCAGCAGGCGCAGCCGGCCACCGCGCAAGCGGCGCCGGCCGCCGTGAAGCAGGTGGCGGCCAAGCCGGCGCCTGCGCCGACGCCGGCGCAGATCAAGGCCGCGCCCGTGGCCGGCGCCGATTTTGCGGCCGGCAAGAGCGAGAACGATGCGCTGCGCGCGCTGGCCGCCCTGTGGGGACCGTCGTTCGCCGGCATTGCCGGCGCCAGCCCGAAGGCCACCTGCGAGGCGGCCCAGCGCGCCAACCTGCGCTGCCATGGGGGCCGCGGTGGCCTGTACGAGCTGCGCCTGCTGGATCGGCCGGCCGTGGTCACGCTGCACGACGGCCCGCGCACCGGCTATGCGGTGCTGGTCGGAATGGACGAGGGCAGCGTGCTGCTGGCCGTGGACGGGCGCCGCGAGCGGGTCGCGATTCCCGCCTTCGTCGCGCGCTTCGGCGGCGAGTTCACGACCTTCTGGCGCATGCCGGGGGCGTTTCGCGACGTCGTGGGGCAGGGCGAACGTGGTCCCGACGTCGACTGGATCGCCCAGCGCCTGGCTGGCCTGAACAAGACGACCGCGCCGGCGCTCGACCAGCCGCTGGACGCGCGCACGCAGGAATGGCTGCGCGCCTTCCAGGCGGCCCAGGACCTGAAGGCGGACGGCGTGGCCGGACCGCGCACCTATATGCGTCTGAACCAGCTGTCCGGCGTGGCCGAGCCGCGCCTGCTGGCCGGTCCAGTGAAGGGGGCGGGAAACTGATATGTCGTACATCCTCGAAGCACTCAAGAAGGCCCAGGCCGAACGCCAGCTGGGCAACGCCCCGACCATTCACGCGCCGCCGCCCATGTATGCGGCGCCGGATCGCGCCCAGGGCGGGCACCGGCGCCATCTCATGATCGGCCTCGGGCTGGGCGTGCTGGTGGCGGCGGGCGCCTTGCTGTGGGTGCGCCATGGGGGCGAACAGCCGGTGCGGCTGGCGGCGGCGCCGGTGTCTGCGCCCGCACCCGCACCTGCACCTGCTCCCGCTCCCGCTCCCGCGCCCACGGCGGTTGCTGTACCGCCTGTCGCACCAACACCGGCACCAACACCGGCACCAACACCGGCACCGGCCCCGCGCGAAGCCGCCCCGGTGGCCGCGAAACCGGCTCCGCCCCCGGCCGAGGTGGCCGAACCGGCGCCGCCACCAGTGCGCGTGGCCGAAGCGCCGGTATCCGCAACGCCTGCCGGCGAGGATAACCTGCGCACCCTGCAGCAATTGCCCGAGGCGGTCAGGCGCGAGATCCCGCAAGTGAGCTTTGGCGGCTATATCTATTCGCCGACGCCGGGCGAGAGCTTGCTGCTGGTGGACAAGATGCTGCGCCGCGAAGGCGAGGAAGTGGCGCCCGGCCTGGTGCTCGAGCGCCTGATGCCGAAGGCGGCCGTGATGAACTACCGGGGAACCCGCTACCGTGTCGCGTACTGACGTGCCGAGTACGGCGCAAGGGCAGGGACCCGGTCCGGTCCTGGGCGTGGTGGGCTGGTCGGGCAGCGGCAAGACCACCTTGCTGGAAGGGCTGGTCGCGCGCCTGGCGCAGGATGGCTTGCGGGTGAATATCGTCAAGCACAGCCACCATGACATCGAACTCGAGCCGCCGCGCAAGGACAGCGCGCGCCTGCGCCTGGCCGGGGCGGCCGAGGTGATGATCGCCTCGCCTTATCGCATTGCCATCATGCGCGAGCTGCGCGCAGCGCCGGAGCCGGGGCTGGTCGCACTGCTGGCGCGGCTGTCGCCGGCCGACCTGACCCTGGTCGAAGGTTATAAGTGGGAAGCCCTGCCCAAGCTCGAGGTGCACCGCCCGAGCCTGGGCAAGCCGCCGCTGTTCCGGGACGACGCCACGATCCTGGCCGTGGTCTCGGACGTGGCGCGGCCGGTCGACGCGCGCGCCGGCCTCGCCTGGCTCGACTTGAACGACCTGGGCGGGGTGGTGGACTGGGTTTGCGGATGGTTAAAGACGAGGCCTCAAGTTTCGGTCGATGGGGCCGTTAAAGACTGACAAGTCTTTTTCTGGAGAGGTGTATGGACGTTACGAATATTGCCAAGCTTGCGACCAGCATGGCCGAAACCGGTATCCGTCAGGAAGTGGGCGTTACCATGCTCAAGAAATCCATGGACATCCAGGCGGTGTCGGCCGCCCAGCTGCTGGACGCGCTGCCACAACCGCAAAGCCTGCCGCCGCACCTGGGCAATACGATCAATACCAAGGCTTGAATTTCAAGCCTGCATCCAGGGCTTGAATCCGGCGCGAACTTAAGCGCAAAAGCCGGATCGAAGATCACACGGGATTGTTTCTTGCCCGTTAAAACCCGGCTTGCATGCCGGGTTTTTGCTTTCGTCGTTTAGTGGAAGGCGCGCAGGATGCGTGCCTCGCCCGACCTGTCCCTGTAGCGGTCGTTGGCGGCGCGGGTGGCGGCCATCATGCGCTCCAGTTGCGCATCCTCGAAGCGGGACAGTTCTTCATTCGCCGCTTCCAGGGCGAGCGACAGCTTGGCGCGCGCGTTCTGGTACAGGGCGCTGGAGTAATGATCGGTATTCTTGAGCAGTTCTTCCGCGTTTTCGATCACGAGGCGCAGGTCGCCAATCAATTGCTCCTGCGTTTGTGCATGCTGTTCCGGGGTTTCCATCGCCTTCACCTCTAAGCCGTATGAGTGACGTCTTAAAATATAAACAAGGAAGCCCCGCTCTGTTTGTTAGTGCGCAAACATAAGAACGCCGTTCTGGCGCCCCATTTCTTCGCACTATAGGCCCGGCCTGCGGCCCAACAGCTTACTGCACGGTGATGCGCAGGTCGCCGACCGAGACGGTCTGGCCACTGCGGATCTTCGCCGTTTTGCGCAGCTCTTGTTTACCATCGACCGACACCGCGCCGCTGGCGACCATATTCTTGCCGGCGCCGCCGCTATCGACCAGGCCGACCAGCTTCAGCAGCTGGTTGACCTCGACGAATTCTGATGTCAAATCGAAAACTATTTTTTGCATTCTATCCTCGGGTTGGTGATGGCGGCGTACGATTGATGAGGCCGCTTTGTACTGGCGCAGATACTGGCGCAAATATGGCGCAGATACCGGCGCAAACAAGGGCGCAAACAACGTCCATGCGCGCCCTCGTCGGCTTACACCGGATCCGGACGCGTCATATCGATCGGCACGATCCACTGGTCGAACTGCTGTTCGTCGACGAAGCCGCTCTGCAGGGCGGCCTGGCGCAAGGTCAGGCCGTCCGTCGATGCCTTCTTGGCGATCTGCGCGGCGCGATCATACCCGATGTGCGGCGCCAGCGCAGTCACCAGCATCAGCGATTTTTCCATCAGCTCGCCGATGCGGGCGCGGTTGGGCTCGATACCCTGGGCGCAATGCTGGTCGAAGGAGCGCATGCCGTCGGCCAGCAGGCGTGCGCTTTGCAGGAAGTTGTGCACGATCATGGGCTTGAACACATTGAGTTCGAAATTGCCCTGGGAACCGCCGACCGTGATGGCGACGTCATTGCCGAACACCTGGCAGCACAGCATGGTGAGCGCCTCGCACTGGGTCGGATTGACCTTGCCCGGCATGATCGAGCTGCCCGGCTCGTTCTCGGGGATGGTGATCTCGCCCAGGCCCGAGCGGGGGCCGGACGCCATCCAGCGCACGTCGTTGGCGATCTTCATGAGGGCCGTGGCCAGCGTCTTGAAGGCGCCGTGGGCGGCGACCATGGCGTCGTGGGCGGCCAGGGCCATGAACTTGTTCGGCGCGGTCTTGAACGACAGGCCGGTGCGCGAGCCGAGCTCGGCCGCGATGCGCGGGGCGAATTCAGGGTGGGCGTTCAGGCCGGTGCCCACGGCGGTGCCGCCGGCGGCCAACAGCAGCAGGCCGGGCAGGGCGGACTTGAGCTGCTGCTCGGAATACTCGAGCTGGGCCACGTAGCCGGAGAATTCCTGGCCCAGGGTCAGCGGCGTCGCATCCTGCAGGTGGGTGCGACCGATCTTGACGATCGGTTCGAAGTCGCGCGATTTGCGCAGCAGGGTGCCGCGCAGCTGGGCCAGCGCCGGCAAGACCTCTTTGGCCAGGGCCCAGGCGGCGGCCACGTGCATGGCGGTCGGGAAGATGTCGTTCGACGACTGGCCCATATTGACGTGGTCGTTCGGGTGCAGCATGCGGCCTTCGCCGCGCTCGCCACCGAGCAGCTCGGAGCCGCGGTTGGCCAGCACTTCGTTCATGTTCATATTGCTCTGCGTGCCCGAGCCGGTCTGCCACACGGCGAGCGGGAATTCGGCCGGGTGGCGGCCGTCGAGCACTTCGTCCGCAGCCCGGATGATGGCGTCGGCCTTGTCGCTGGAAAGCTTGCCGAGCGAGCGGTTGACCGCCGCCGCCGCGCGCTTGACCTGGGCCAGCGCCGCGACCAGCTCGGGCGCCATGCGCTCGGTGGAGATGTGGAAGTGGTGGAGCGAGCGCTGGGTCTGCGCACCCCATAGACGATCGGCGGCTACCTCGATCGGGCCAAAGCTGTCCTTCTCAATCCTGTTTTCCATAGACATTCCTGTTGTGCAAGGGGCTGGGATTAAAGAGTTTATCGCAATGTCCGTTAATTACGCTTGGGCTTCTCTCTCGGTATTCCTTATGGCTAGCCGCCTCCCCTTGATCATCACTTGCGCGCTGCTGTCCAGCGCTGCCGGCGCAGCCGAACTGGGCGAAGCGCAGGTCCGTTCATACATCGGCCAGCAGCTCGTGGCCGACATCGAACTGACCATGCTCGACGCGCCGGCGACCCCGGTCCAGGTGCGCCTGGCCGACCCGAACGTCTACCGCGGCGCCAATATCGGCATGCCACACGTGCTGTCGACACTCAATATGACTGTGACGCAGCGCGACGGCCGCCAGTTCCTGCGCGTGACGTCGCTGGCCCCGGTCGAATCAAGCCGGCTGCACTTGTACCTGGAATTGTCCGATGGCGGCCAGCGCGGCGTTCGCCTGGTGACCTTGCCGATGGCGCCGAATCCGAATCCGCCGCCACCGCCGGCGCCGGTCAGGATTGCGGCGCCGGTGGTGGCCGACACGCCCGCGCCCGCGCCAGTCGTGGCCAAGCCGCCACCGAGGCCGCGTCCGGCGCCGCCGCCCAAGCCGGTGGTCGCCAAGATCGCGCCGGCGCCGAAGCAGGAACCCAAGCCCGAACCCACCCCGGAATTGAAGCAGGAAGCCAGGCCGGCACCGGTAGCGAAGCCTGAGCCGGCTCCCAAGGCGCTGCCCCTGCCGCTGGCCGCCGCGGCTGCGCCCGCCGCTTGCGCGCCCGCGCCCGACGTCGATCGATCGACCGTGTGCGCCGCGCTGGATTACAAGAATGCGCAGTTGCGCGAACAGATCGGCCAGCTGGAAGACAAGGTGAAGGTATTGCAGGTGGCGCTGGGCGCCAGTCCGGCGGCCGTCGGCAAGCCGCGGCCGGCCGACCCGAACAAGCCGCATCCGGCCCGGCGGCGTCCGGCGCCGGAGCCGGAGGCGTCCACGCCCTGGGGCTGGATCGCCGGTGGCCTTGGCGCCGTGCTGGCGCTGGCCGGCGCTGCGATCTTTATGGTTCGTCGTCGCAAGCGGGCAGGACATATCCAGCCCATGCCTGGCGTGCCCTTGATAACCCGCCTGCGCCAGCGTTTCGCGCGCAAGAAAGCCAGCCAGGAGCCGGTCGAGCCGAAGCTGGACGACGCTGAACAGGAAATGTCTACACAAGTTTGATTTTGCGTTATACTAAATTTGTGATCGATGAGGTCACAGACGGCACAGGGTCTGCGCAGCCACCACCGATAGCGTGGCGCGACAACAGGCGACCGTTGATGAAACGCCTGTGATCGGAAGCAGTCCATCTGCCTGCAGTGGCGGTGGACGCCGGGAGCAACCGGCAAGAGGCGACGCCAGCAGATAGCTGGGGTTCGCCCTCCACCCGATTCGCGGTCGAGCCCCTGGCTCGGCGGCAGCCAAGGCGCCCGATGGGCGCTTTTTCTTTGGCGCTTCAACTTTCCCTGCCGCCGCTGGTATTTGTTCCGGCAACAAAAAAGGCACCCGCAGGTGCCTTGATTCAGGATTCGCCAGGAATCAGTGCGCCTGCAGCGCGCGCTCCAGCTGGCCGTCGAATGGCTCGGTCACGTCGCGGATCGCGCGGTCGTTGGCCATCAGCTGCTTGAGCAGGTCGATCTTGCGCAGGCGCTGGGCGCCTTCCAGGGCCGGCATGCCGGCGGCGGCGCTACGCGCTTCGACCTTGGCTTCCACGTTCAGGTTGGCAAACTCGTTCCAATCCCCAGCCTTGGCGGCTTCCGACATCTGACGGGTCAGGCCAGCCAGGTTTTCATACATCGCGAGGGTTTCGTTTGCGTTCATGTTGCCACCAAAACAAGGAGTCGCCGGCCGGATTGCCGGTTGTCTGGTTCTTTTACGGCAGGGATTTTGGGAACTTTAGGGTTTCTTTGAAAAAATTTTGATTTTTTTTTCTGAAGCCGCCAAGCTGGTCGAATGCGCGGCGACAGCGTCGTTCGCCGCCGGCTGGCATACTGTCGTCATGGATCATGAGAACAATCACAATAAGACGCACGACGCACACGACGCGCACGATGACATCGCCCGCCGCACGCTGGCGCATTACGAGCGCAATGCCGATTCCTTCTTCGCCGGCACGATCGACCACGACGTCAGCCAGAACATCGCCGCCCTGCTTGAGGCGATCGACGCCCCGGCGCCGTACACCGTCCTCGACCTGGGCTGCGGCCCGGGACGCGACCTCAAGACCTTCAGCGCGCTCGGCCACCGCGCCATCGGCGTCGACGGCAGCGAGCGCTTCGTGGCTATGGCGCGCGACTACAGCGGCTGCGAGGTGTGGCACCAGGATTTCCTGCACCTTGATCTGCCTCAAGAGACCTTTGACGGCATCTTCGCCAACGCCGTCCTGTTCCATGTGCCCAGCGCCGCCTTGCCGCAGGTATTGACGAACCTGCATGCCGCGCTGAAACCGGGCGGGGTGCTGTTCAGTTCGAACCCGCGCGGCGAGAACCAGGAAGGCTGGAACGGCCCGCGTTATGGCAGCTTTTACGACTACGCCACCTGGGAACGCCATCTGCTCGCGGCCGGTTTCACGGCGCTGCATCACTACTACCGCCCACCCGGCTTGCCGCGCGACCAGCAACCGTGGCTTGCCAGCGTTTGGCGTAAGCCTGTTTGTTAAGCGTCGAACAGAACCGCCTGGAAGTTAATCCTATTCTTAAGGCTCATCCACGTAACAGGCAAGGAGATTGCAATGAACAAGGATCAAGTCAAAGGCAAGGCGAAGGAAATCGGCGGCAAGGTGCAGCAGAAAGTCGGCGAAGCCGTCGGCAGCCGCCAGCAGCAGAGCGAAGGCCTGTCGAACCAGGCTGAGGGCAAGGTTCAGAAGAAAGTCGGCGACGTGAAAGAAATCGCCAAAGGCAATCGCTGATCCAACCCGTCTTCCGGAACGGCCCGGTCGTGAAAACGACCGGGCCGTTCTGTTATCTGGCCGCCGTCTTGAAATAGGACTGGATGCTGTCCGCCGGCACGACCTTGGTGGAATTGTGTTCGCGGATGATGCGCCAGCCATCGGCATGGCAGCGCCAGGTCAGGGTCATCAGTGTACGAATCGGCCGCGCCGCGCCGGTGGCCGGTTCGATCAGGGCGACGAATTCGAGCGTCGAGACGGCCAGCTTGCCGCTGTATACCGCGGTCGGTTCGATGCTGATCGCGTGGCGTGCGCTGCGCAGCGCGCTGAAGATCGGCGCCCAGATGGCGCCATAGGCATCGGGATCGCGCACCGGGCGCGGATCGGACGAGAAATCGTCATAGTAGAGGCGATCGCGGGCATTGGACCATTCGTAGTCGCGGGCAAACTTTTCGCGGAACACCAGCGGGCCGTCGCCCGGTTTTCTTTCCCAGCCCACCATGACGATGTCGCGGGCGCGCTGCTCGGCGCTGCCCGGGCCGCTGGTGGGACACTGTCCAGTTGCCGCGGCTGACACGGTTTGTGCATGCGCCGCCTGCACGCTGGCAAGGACCAGCACGGCAATAATGGCGTGGCGTCTCATCTTCGTTCCTTTCGCGTCGTGGGAGCAGGCGTCCATCATGACGCCGCCTGGCACGCACGCGTAGACCTGAAAGTCCGGAAGATGTGCCCGATTTACCTGTATCCGCTCACGCTCCTTTCGCCGGTCTGTCCCCCAGCACGTCTTCTATATAAAGCATCTTGACCAGCACCGACAGCACGGCGGCCAGCGGCGTCGCCAGCGCCACGCCGGCAAAGCCGAACAGGGTGCCGAAGATCAGTTGCATCACGATCACCAGCGCGGGCGGCAGGTCGATCGCCTTGGCTTCAATCATCGGCTGCAGTACATAACCTTCGAGCATATTGATTGCGGCGAACAGCAGCAGCGCATACATCGCCATTTCCGGGCTGATCGACAGCGCCAGCAGCACGGCCGGGATACCGGCCATGATCGGGCCGAGGTAGGGGATGAAGTCGAGCAGGCCGGCGATGACGCCCAGGATCAGTGCCAGCGGCACGCCCAGCAGGGAGAGGCCGATCGCGGTGGTAGTGCCGACGATCAGCATCGACAACGCCTTGCCGAGCAGCCAGCTGGCCAGCGAATCGCCCATCTCGTCGATGACTTCGCGCGCCCGGCCGCGCTTGTGTTGCGGGATCAGGCGGATGAAGCCGCCCGTGTACACCCCCGGCGTGGCGGCAAAATAAATGCCGACGAAGATGATGATGATGATGTTGCCGAAAGCGCCCAGTATGCCCGTAAAGAACAGGCCGGCATTCGGCACCATCGAACTCATCTGTTTGACGATGTCTTCCGGCGGCGGCAGTTCGTCCACGACGCGCTTGAGCAGGGGATGCTGTGCGACTTCGCCCTGCAGGCGTTCGATCGCAGCCGGGATTTCCTTTGCCAGCTGGGTCGACTGCTCGGAAATCTGCGGCGCCATGACCCAGCCGCCCAGACCGACGATGGCGCCGAGCAGCAACACGACGATGCCGAGCGCGAGCTTGCGCCGCATGTGAAAACGCCGGTGCATGATCTCGCTCAATTTGTAGAGCAGGATCGCGAACAGGACGCAGGCGAACACCAGCAACAGCGCATCGGCCGCCAATACGACCGCGGCCAGGCCGAGGATGAATAGCACTGCGATGCCATTGACGAGGGTCACGCGGCGCGCCAGGCGGCGCTGGGCTTGTGGAGCTTCGTGGGTTTCCGGAACGGCTTCGGTATTGTTGTTATTCATGGAGGATTCTCTTCTTGAGCGGCGGGCCGCGTTGCAAGAAAAGATTAGCATTTAAGCTACAAAAACGTCGCGCGGATGGGGTCGCATTGCTGTGTGCGTGCGCTAACAGATGAGCAGGCGCGAAAGGGCTATTCTGTACTCATCGCATGGCCATTCAGGCATGCATTACTCAAGGAGAACACCATGAACAAAGACCAAGTCGAAGGCAAACTGAAAGACATCGGCGGCAAGATTCAAGAAGGCGCCGGTAAAGTGGTGGGCAGCACCGAACAGCAGGCGAAAGGCCTGGCAAACCAGGCCGAGGGCAAGACCCAGGAAGCCTACGGCGACGCGAAAGAAGTCGTGAAGGATGCCGTGGACGAAGTGAACCGTCCAAAGCCACGTCCGTAAGCTTTCAGTAGCTGAAAAATGTCGTCCCCGCGCAGGCGGGGACCCAAGTACTGCGAGCGTTATCGAGACGCCTGCAAACTTGGGTCCCCGCCTTCGCGGGGACGACGTGCATTTGACGTGCAGTTTTAGCTTGATCAGTTCGGCTGTGTGCCGCCCAGCTGCTTCTTGAAGTAGGACTCGATCAGGCCATACACGTGGCGCTGGTTGGTGCGGCCCGACATGCCGTGCTTGGCGCCCGGATAGGTCATCAGGTCGAACTGCACATTGCGCTTCACGAGTTCGTCGATCAACAGGGTGGTGTTCGAGAACAGCACATTGTCGTCGGCCATGCCGTGGATCAGCAGCAGGTGCGATTTCATGCCGTCCATGTGGGCGAACACGCCGCTGCGTTTGTACGCTTCCGGATCGCCCTTCGGCGTGCCGCCAACGTAGCGCTCGGTATAGTGGGTGTCGTACAGCGCCCAGTCGGTCACCGGCGCCACCGACACGCCCATCGCGATCTTGTCCGACGCAGCCGACAGCAGGCGCAGGGTCATGAAGCCGCCATAGCTCCAGCCAAACACGCCCACGCGTTTTGGATCGACGAAGCTCTGCTTGGCCAGCCAGTCGATGCCGGCCACCTGGTCATCGACTTCGTGCTTGCCCAGATTGTTGTGCAGCACGTCGGTGAACTGGCGCTCGCGCCGGCCCGAGCCGCGGTTGTCGAGGCGGAAGACCACGAAGCCCTGCTGCGCCATGTACTGGTCAAAATAATTGCCCCAGGCGCGAGTCACGCGCTGCGAATGTGGGCCGCCATAGGTGAACAGGAACACCGGGTAGCGTTTGTTCGCATCGAAACCGGCCGGCTTGATGATCGAATAGTGCAGGGTCTGGCCATCGGCCGCCTTCAGGGTGCCGTATTCGGTCGGCAGGTGCGCATCGAGATGGCGCGTGTACGGATGGTTGGCATTGAGTTCATTCTTCTCGATCCACTCGACCATGCTGCCGTCGGCGCGACGGATCGACACTTGCGGCGGGGTGCTCGGGTTCGAATAGGTGTCCACGAACAGCTTGCCGTTGCCGGCGAACGAGGCCTCGTGCCAGCCATCGCCCTGGGTGATGCGGGCTGGCTTGTCGGCGCCGCGGCCGTCCAGCGACAGCGCATAGGTCTGCTTGTCGATCACGGCGTCGCGGTTCGACGACACATAGATCTTGCCGGCGCCTTCATCGACCGCCAGGATATTGTCCACGCCCCAGTCGCCGCGCGAGATCGGGTGCAGCAGCTTGCCGTTCAGGTCGTACAAATACAGGTGCTTGCGGCCGCTGCGCTCGGACGCCCAGACGAAGGCCTGGCGGTTCTTGAGGAAGCGCAGGTCGTTATGGACTTCGACCCAGGTCTTGGAGGTTTCGGAGAACAGCGGACGCTGGGCCAGCGAGGCGACGTCGACCGCCACCAGGTCGAGGCGCTTCTGGTCGCGCGTCTGGCGCTGGTAGACGAGGGTCCTGGCGTCGGCGCTGAAGTCGGCGCGCACCAGGTAGATATCCTTGTCCTGGCCGAGGTCGATTTTCCGCTGCGCGCCGGTGGCTGGATCGACGATCATCAGCTCGATCGCCACGTTCGGATCGCCCGCGGCCGGGTAATGCTGGTCGATCACCTCGGTGCGGTCGGCGAAGATCTCGAAGCGGCGCACCACCGGCACCGGCGCGTCGTCGTAGCGGCGGTAGGCGATGTGCGAATCGTCCGGCGCCCAGTAGTAGCCGGTGTGCTGGTCCATCTCTTCCTGGGCGATGAATTCCGCTTCGCCATTGTGCACGGTGCCCTTGCCATCGGTCGTCAGCTGACGCTCGGCGCCGGTCGTGAGATCGATCACCACCAGGTTCTGGTTGCGCACGAAGGACACGTAGCGGCCGCGCGGCGAGATCTTCGGATCGATCACGTTGCCCGAGGCGACCTTGCGCGCGGCTTCCGGCTTGGCAGCGTCGACGAGATACAAGTCGCCGCCGATCGGCACCAGCAGGCGCTTGCCGTCGGGCGACCAGTAATAGTTGAGGATGCCCGACAGGCCGGCGGTACGCGCGCGTTCGCGTCGTGCTTTTTCCTCGAGCGACAACTCTTCGTTCGGCACCAGCTGCTTGGAGTCGACCAGGCGCTGCGTGGCCTTGCTCCTGGTGTTGTATTCCCACAGGTCGAGACGGTACTGGTCGTCGGCGCGCGGGCGCAGGAAGGTCACGCGTTCGCCGTCGGGCGACACGCGCAGATTGCGCACGCTGGCGCCGGCCAGCGAGGCTTCACCGTAGATGCGGTCCAGTGTCAGGCGTTCGGCCATGGCGGGAGAGGCCGCGAGGGCGGCCAGGAGAAGAAGAAGAGGGCGCATTGATGTCTCTTGAGGATTATTAATTTACAGCAATCGCGAGACGATACCAGAGTCAGCGGGGCTGCGCCATCGCGCCGTCGCGGATACGCTGGCGCGCCAGCTTCTCGAACTGCCAGGTCAGCAACACCGCCGCCACCGTCAAGGCCACCACCAGGCCGATCCAGAAGCCGGTGGCTTCCATCGGCGCGGCGGGCGCCCACGGGAACCAGGCCGGCGCCAGGCCGAGGATGCAGCCGAGCGGCAGCGACAGGCCCCAGAACGACAATAACTGGATCACCATCGGCGGGCGCGTCACCTGGTAGCCGCGGATGGCCGAGGCGGTGGCGACCTGCGTCGAGTCCGACAGCTGGAACAGGGCGGCGAACAGCAGCAGGTTGGCGGTCACCTGTTGCACCGCAGGATCGGAGGTGTACATGGCCGCGATCTCCCAGCGGAACAGGGCGATGCCGAGCGCCGCCACGACGCCGAAGCTGACCGAGACGCCCACGCCGACCCAGCCGACGAAGCGCGCGCGCACCGGATCGCCTTCGCCCATCGCCTGGCCGACGCGGGTGAGCATGCCGATCGCAAAGCTGAGCGGCACCATGAACACCAGCGAAGCGAAATTGAGCGCGATCTGGTGCGAGGACACCTGCACCACGCCATAGCGCGCAACCAGCAGGCTGATCAGGCCGAAGGCGCTGACCTCGGCAAAATAGGTGACGCCGATCGGCAGGCCAAGGCGCAGCTGGGCGCCGATCTCGCGGGCATCCGGTCCTTCGTAGCGGTCGAAGGGGTAAGTGAGGCGGTAGGCCGGCGAGCGCGTGACCCACCACAGCATGGCGCCCAGCATCAGCCACAGCGCGCTGGCGGTGGAGATCGCGCAGCCGACCGCGCCCAGCTGCGGGAAGCCGAACTTGCCGTACACCAGCACCCAGGCGACCACGGTGTTGAACACCAGGCCGAGGATGGCGATCCACATGATCGGCTTGGTCTGGTTGATGCTGGTGGTATAGCCATACAGCGCGCGGTACACGCCGAAGGCCGGCATGCCGATGCTGATCACGTGCAGGAACAGCGAAGCACGGTCGGCCACGTGGGCCTCCATGCCGATATGGTCGAACAGCAGGGTGCACAGGTTGGCGAACAGGCAGCCGACCAGGCCGACCAGCAAGCCCTTCCACATGGCCTGGCGCACCGAATGCGGCACCCGGTCGTGGCGCGCGGCGCCGATCTCGTGGGCGACCACGGTGTTAATCGCCATCATCGTGCCCATTACCGTCACCAGCACGATCGACCACACTGCCGTGCCCAGCGACACCGCCGCCAGCTCGTCGGCGCTGACGTGGCCGGTGAGGGCGACATCGACCACGCCCATGCCGACCGTCGCCAACTGGCCGACCAGCACCGGCCACGACAGGCGCCACAGGGTGGCGATCTCGGTGCGGACGGGCGTGGCGGTAGCGCTGGTGGCGTTGGTGGCGTTGGTGGCGGTCATGATGCAGATACAGAACGGTGGACCCGTGATTTTACTGACTTATTGTCAAGCCCGGTATTGCCAGGCGCGATTCGCTTATCGCAACGAGTTTCATCCCATCGTCAATGTTGCGCTGTCACAAGACAACTTGCCGCGATCTGCACCACCGTAGAACGACAGCCTGAGGAGGTCTTCATGGAAGAACTGTTGCCGTACTACGAGCGCGAACTGGTCTACCTGAACACCGTCGGCCGCGAGCTCGCCCACCAGTATCCGCGCCTGGCGGCCGAGCTGGGGCTGGGACCCGAGGGCAGCGAAGACCCCCATATCCGGCGCCTGATCCAGGCCTGCGCGCTGCTCAATGCGCGTACCGCGAAAAAGCTCGACGACGACTATCCGGAACTGACCGAAGCCTTGCTGGGCAGCCTGTATCCGCATTTCCTGCACGGCCTGCCGAGCTGTTCGATCGCGCAGGTGGACGGCGGCGATCAGCTGGCCCGGGCCGGCAAGATCGAGCATGTACAGGCGGTGCCGCGCGGCACCGAGATGAGTTCGCTGAGGGCGCGCGGGGCGCCCTGCGTGTTTCGCACCACGGCCGAGCTGGCGCTGGCGCCGGTGAAGGTGGCGCGCGCATGGTTCGAACCGGTGGCCCACGTCCCGCCGCGCATCCGGCTGCCGCCGCGCGCGGCGAGCCGCATCGGCATCGCCTTCGACAGCGCGCTGCCGGCGCGCATGCTGTATGGCCGTGGCCTGCCGCGCCTGCGCCTTCACGTGGACGGCGACGGCCTGCTGGCTGCGGCGCTGATCGACGCCCTGGGCATGAACGTGGTCGAAACCTGGGTCGAGGCCGAGGGCATGGAGGGCTGGCGCCGCCTCGACGGCGCCGCGCTGCAGCTGGGCGGGCTGGAATCCGACGAGGCGCTGGTGCCGGAACAGGACCACGCACATCCGGCCTACCGGCTGCTGACCGAATACTTCGCCTTCCCCGATAAATTCCATTTCCTGGACCTCGACCTGGCCCGGCTGGCGCCCTTGCTGCCGGCCGGCGCGCGCCACTTCACCCTGCATTTCCTCCTCACCGGCATGCATGCCGACTCCAGCCCGGCGCGCATCCTGCGCGCGCTGTCGGCCGCCAACCTGCTCACCGGCTGCGTGCCGGTGGTGAACCTGTTCCGCCAGGCGGCGGCGCCGGTGCGCATCACACACCGTTCGGCAATGTACGACGTGGCGCCGAGCAGGCACGAGGAGGGCGTCGAGGTCTATACGATCGATGCCGTGCACGTGCTCAGCACCGAAGACGGCAAGGCCGCCAGCGTGGAGTACCGTCCCTATTACGGCCTGCGCCATGGCGAAGGAGGAGGGGAGGCCCAGCGCTACTGGTTCGCCCGGCGCGACGACCGCGGCGACAGCCGCCACCGCATGAAGATCGCCTTCACCGACGACGATTTTTCGCGGCTGGAAGAAGATGCCAGCGTGGCCTCGATCGACCTCACCTGCAGCAACGGCGCGGCCGCCTGCGGCATCGGCATCAAGGCGCCGGGCGGCGACCTGGTTAGCGAGACGGCGACGAGCGGCCTGCCGATCCGCCTGCTGCGCAAGCCCTCCGCGCCGCTGCGCTTCGGCAACCGCAACGGCACCCACTGGCGCCTGGTGACGCAACTGGCCCTGAACCACCGCTCGCTGGCCGACCTCGACGCCTTCCGCGAGACCCTGGCCCTGTACGACCTGCCGCGCTCTGGCGCCACGCAGCGCCAGATCGCCGGCGTGAGCGCGATGGCCTCAATCCCGGCCACCGCCTGGCTGCGCAACCGCTACGGCGCGAGCCTGGTGCATGGCATCGAGGTGCGCATGACAGTGGACGAGGAAGCCTTCGCCGGCAGCAGCCTGTTCGTGTTCGCCCAGGTCGTGAGCCGTTTCCTGGGCCTGTATGTGCACCTGAACAGCTTTACCCGGTTGGTGCTGGTGTCGGGGCAGGGCGACAAGGAGTTGCTGCGATGCGAGCCCCGCAACGGCAGCCTGGCGCTGGTGTGAACGCTGTCGGGCGTACCAGCGCCGTCGTCGACCTGCTGCGGCAGCCGCAACGCTACGAATTCTTCCAGGCGGTGCGGCTGCTGGTGTCCTGGCTGGCGCACCAGGGTATCGCGCCCGAGCATGCGCTGGGCGGCCTGATCCGCTTTCGCAACAGCCTGGGGCTGGCCTTTCCGGCCAGCGAGATCGAGACCATCGTGCCCACCACCGAGGGCGTGCCGGCGGTGAGCGTCACGCCCACGCTGATGGGTTTGCTGGGCGTGATGGGAACCTTGCCGCTGCATTACACCGATCGCTTCGCGGCCTGGGAGCTTGCCGTGCGCGACGAAGGCCCGCGCGCCTTCCTCGACCTGTTGTCGAGCCGCCAGGTGGCGCTGTTCTACCGCGCCTGGTGCAAGTACCGGGTGCGCCATGCCATGGAGCCCGATGTGGACCGCTTCCTGCCGCTGCTGCTGGCGCTGGCCGGCGTGCCGGCGCGCACGGACGGCGCGCATGACGTGGAGGCGGCCAGCCTGGCCTGGTTCGCGGCGCCGCTGCGCAGCCGGGTGGTGAGTGCGGAGTCGATCGCGGGCGTGCTGCGCGCCTATTTCCGGGTGCCGGTGCGGGTAGAACAATTTACCGGTCGCTGGGACGTGCTCGAGCCGGGGCAGCGCACGCGGCTGGCGTGCGGCAACTGCGTACTGGGGGAGGGCGCTACTGCGGGAGCGCGGCTGTTGCGGCCCGAGCTGGGCATCCGCATCCGGCTGGGGCCGGTGGATGCGAGGGCCTTCGAGCGCTTTTTGCCCGGCGCCGAAGGGGCGCGGGCACTGGCCGCCTTGCTGGACCGCTTTGCAATCGACGTGCCGTATCGCGAGCTGCAGGTGGTGCTGCGGCGCGAGGACGTAGACGGCGCCTGCCTGGATGGTTCGGCGCGGCTGGGATTGGATGGTTTCCTGTGCACCCAGACGGGCGGACGCGACCGCGATGACGTGTGCTATCTGCTGGAATGAATGAGGGAGGAGTGAGCGCGACATGCTTACAGGCATGCGCGCGCCGCGGACGCGGCAGACGACCTACAATCGATGCGAATGAACCGCACTGATTAAGGAGGCTTTATGCAACAAGTAGAGAACATGCAGCCGGCGGATCACGTCGAGCCGGCCGCCACCCAATCCCTGCAGGGCCGGCGCGTCGCGGTCCTGATGACCGACGGCGTCGAGCAGGTCGAATACACCGAACCACGCCGCTTCCTCGAGGGACTGGGCGTGAAGGTAATCCTGGTCTCGCCCAAGAATGCCGGCGAGGAAATCCAGGGTTTCAATCACCTGACGCCGGACCAGAAATTCAAGGTCGAACTGAATGTGCAGGACGCAAAGCCGGGCGACTATGACCTGCTGCTGTTGCCGGGCGGCGTTGCCAACCCGGACAACCTGCGCCTGAGCCCTGAGTCCATCGCTTTCATCAAGGCCTTTGGCGACGAGGACAAGCCGATCGCCGCGATCTGCCACGGGCCTTGGCCGCTGATCGATGCTGGTGTGGCCGAATCGAAGCACTTGACCAGTTGGCCGACGCTGCAGCACGACCTGCGCAACGCGGGCGCGGAATGGACGGATGAAGAAGTCGTCGTTGACGGCAAGCTGATCACGAGCCGAAAGCCGGATGATATTCCGGCCTTCAATGAGGCGATCCAGAAGCAGTTGATGGTGCTGCAGCAGGCGGGCAGCGATCCTGGGCCGACGTCCTGAGGTCTTCGCGTTGAACGAACGGCGCTCATTCTTTAGTTAGCCCAAGCACGTCGTCCCCGCGCAGGCGGGGACCCAATCTCTGCAACCGAAGCCCGATCGCCTGAAGGGCCCGCATCACTGCAAATGCTCATACAGCGTAACGCTGCCCACCGCAATCAATACCAGGCCGCCGAAGATCTCGGCGCGCTTGCCCACCACGGCCCCGATGCGGCGACCGATCAGCAATCCCAGCGTCACCATCGTCAGGGTCGCCAGGCCGATCGCCAGCGCCGGCCACAGGATGCCGGTGTCGGCAAACGCCAGGCTGACCCCGACCACCATCGCATCGATGCTGGTGGCAAACCCGGTCAGCGCCAGCAGCCAGAAGGGACGGGCGGGATCGTCCGCGTCGTCATCCGGCTCGCCGCAGCCTTCGACGATCATGCGAATCCCCAGGCCGCCCAGCAGGACGAAGGCGATCCAGTGGTCCCAGCTTTCGACGTAGGACGCCGCGATGCTGCCCATGGCCCAGCCGACCAGCGGCGTCACACCCTCGATGATCCCGAACAGCAGGCCGACCTTGAGCGCATCCTTGAACAGGACGTGGGCACGGCGTGAACCCATGGCGATCGCGACGGCGAAGGCGTCGGTGGACATGGCGAAGGCGAGAATGATGATTGCAGCGAGAGTCATGACAGCTTTCCGATCGGGCACGACACAAGGCATGTCGCACGGCCCGATCGTCGCGCGAACATGCCAATGGTCTTGCCAACCAGAAGGCTTCCGCACCATGACGTGGAGACGTCAAGTATGTTGATACGGGAACTTCCGTTGCGGAAGTAGGCTACTCCCCAAGGGCGGGGGCATGGTAACGCAAGAATGGCCTGGAGACAAGAAACGCACTGACCCTGGGCTCCAACGCCTGCCTTAATCCATGTCAGGCGGATCGCGTTGATTTTGAACTCGTCCGTATTTTGCGGGTCTTCCAGTCATCAGGAACTGGCTGAGAGGAACCCATCGTGCGAGACACCGCCGCGCCGTCGATTGCCCCATTGAGGCGGGCCGAGATCGAGCGCCTCTTGCCAATCGCGCCGGGATGGATCCTGGTCGAGCGGGTCGTCGAATGCCGTCCGCCGGACTATATCCGCACCTGCCGCCGGATCGAAGCCGGCGACGCTTTCGTGGCCGCGCAGGTGCCGGGCGGTGCGCAGGTCTTGCGCAAATCACTGCTGATCGAGTTCGCGCAGCAGTCGGCCCACTTGCTCGTGCTGTTGTCGCGGACAGGACCGGATGACGTGTGGCAGCCGCGCCCGCCGACACGCTGCAGCGCCCAGTTCCTGGCGCCCGCCTGTGTCGGCGAATTGCTGGTGGCGGAAGTGATGCTGGACGATTCGGTCGATGGCGTCATGCTGCGAACACATGGCCGCAGTACGGGTCTTCAGCCAACGCGGTTTCGACTTTGGCCGCCAGGCCGTTCATCCCGGCACGCATGTCGGTAACGCCGGCGGCAAGCCAGATCCTCGTGCCAGCAGGCAGGCCGATCATGTGCGCAGACTGTGAAGTACCAACTGGAGCAACGCGGCATCGGCCGGCGCCGACGCGGACAACTGCGTCGGCGATGACGATCTCGATAATGCCTGCTGACGATGTGAGGCCTGGATGTACCTGCAGTGCCTGAGCGCGCTGCACCACGACGGGCAGCAGGTGCGCCGACTGCGATTTCGACTCTTTCAGCAGGCCGGCGCGCAGGTCGCGCCGCCATTTGAACAGCATGTTCGTGTTGATCCCGTGTCGCTGCGCCAGCTTCGACACAGACACACCTGGTTCACACGCTGTCGTGGCCAAGCGGTGTTTGAACTCGGTCGGATAATTGGGACGTCCTTTGCGATTGCTCGTCTGGCCAACAGTGTCCACAGTAGTTCCCATCAAAAAGTAACGGGAACTACTTTCGCAAAGCGAGTTGGCTACGTACAGACGGTGCTGAGAGGACGCTTACCACCGCTGCGCGGGAAGGACGGCCGCGCTGGCGCGGGATTGCCGGCTCGGACTGAACGGAGAATGACAACGCATATGAAAAAGCCGCTGACGAATCAGCAGTTGAGTCGGTAAGTTCAATATACGAGGTCTGACCTTCGCTAGGGTCAGGTCACGGCTAGGGTCTGACATTCAGACACGAGCTCTGCCTTTAGAGCGTCTATTGCCGAGGCCGTGTCTAAATATCAGGCCGGACCCTATAGATGGACCTATTTTGCCGATGCCTAGCGTTCTGAGTATTAGTCAGTCGAACTTAATTCGATCCTGCATCACTGTGTTTTCGTGAGCATTACTGACCTTCATCTCTTTAATGGTCGATAGATACAGCTCCTGATCCTGAAGGAGTATCTGATTTAGTATCTTCCGGCGCACCAGAGACGAATAGAGTGCCGCAGCGTAAGCTTGGCAATTGATAGAGCGTTCCGGGTTAAAGGCGATGTCGGTAAACGCTTGGTATTGCAGGACTTCATCTACGTAGTCTGGATGCTTGTGGAGAGCGTTTATGTAGAGCCAGTCGTAGAACGCCGTTCGAGGTTCTAATGGCCATTCTTGCTTAAAAAACACGAATTTCGTCATGCGCCCGTTTTGCGTAAGCCTCGGATCGCGTTTGGCCTCCAAAGATGTTGCGCCTAGCAAGTCAATGAATGGCCCACCTCGCTCAAACACTTTGCTTGCTTGGTATGCACATTCAACGCTGAACTCGCGTTGGTATTTCAGTGTCCTAATTTTGAGGTTGAACGCGCTTAAGTGAACGCCAACGTCCTGCTTGGACTTACTCGAAATCTCAAGAATTCGCTGTACCCCGACCGCTTCACGCGTCGCATTGTGCAGGGAGTCGACACACTTCTGCGCCTGTGACAGCGCCATGCCCGGAAACCACTCAAAGTCTACCAGTACTGTCGAAACCAGAGCCGGCCCATCAGTTGTCGGGATGAATACGGGGCGCTTAGCCATTTATTTCCACTTGTCAAAGTCCTTCCGTGCAGAAAAATAGGCATGATTGTGCAAGACTTGCTGCTGCAAGTTCATTGCGGCGTACTTACGCCTCAGTGCTGCGTCATCAAATATTATAGCGTCAATATCGTCCGGCTCGACAGGTTCGAGTATCAATACCTCCGCTTGCGGATTCGTCGTATACCGATCTGGTATATTTAGCCCTGCCCGAGGAACGCCGGGAAAGTCATTGAACATTGCCTGAAATGCTTCAGTGGTTTGTCTCAATGGAAGTGGGACGCCGCTGACGTCGTTATGGGCAGCATTGCGAACGCAAAACGCACAGTTCTTCTGCCACAGCACTTCTGCTTTAATTCGAAGTACAACCCACTCTGTCCCGGGATTGTCAGACCGAAACGGCCAGAATAGTTTGTAGTTCGGAAAGCTGACAGTTGCGCAGATCCCTGTTGTTCGATCAAAGCGTGCTTGATCGTTGCGAATGGAAACTATACGATTTCTGTTCAACCAATCCGTCGGTAAGAGACCATAGTTTAATATCGATTCCAGATTTTCCAATCTCGTGAAGTGGCATAATAACGAATGTTTCGTGCTGCTACTATTTGTTGAATAGTCATGGACTAGCTCGCTTGTTATTATCGTTAAGTGCGGGGTTGTAGTTCTGAATCGATCTATTGCAACCAATCACTCTCTTTGTCCCCTAATGATGAAGACTTTCACGTCACTGCTTAAAAAATGCTCCATTCGTGATGATCTTGAAATCAAGAGGGCTAAGCAATTTAACTTTGCGAGGTCGAACATCAAGATCACCAACACAAGAAACTAGTTGTTTATTCTCGTGCGCATGAATAGCCTCTTTGTAGGCATCACCCGTTAGTTCGAACTCTACGTTCTTGTCCACGCTACCGATAGTGGCAGTCACGGTGATGGTTCCACTCTCGCTGTCGCGATCCCGATGAAGCCTCCGAACATAACCCCGAAGCGTGTAGCCAACCCGAACGTATTTTTCGCGATAGTACTCAGCCATCTCTTTTAGAGTCGAGACCTGATCCGGGGAAAACGTAATTGATGTAGTCAGATTATTCCCGTACTCTACATCTTTCGACAGTCCTACAGACACTGTAACTTCGCGGCTATGCTTTTCACCACTCAGGCCGATAAGGGCTTCGCACATATTCGCGCTTGCCCCTTTGGAAATTGCGTCATCCCAGACGCTATATGGCTCAGTACCGTTTGCATTAATGGCAAGTGATGCCAACGCCTTCAGGCCTTCAACTAAGTTGGCAGTAACAACCCTGCTGAACGGGCTATCCATAATGTCGTTCTGTGCATTCGGCGTTCTGATTACTGGAGCAATAATGTTGACGATATAGCTGCCCACGCCGGTCTGACCAAGTCTCAACGTAGAGAGATAGTCGTTCGCTTCTGATGGACGCTTACCAGAAAAGTGTCGACGTTTGGCGACTGTCGTGACCGCAGCGGCGATCATCAAGTCACGACCATGCTCGTGCAATGCGACACCGTCCAATAGCGGAATACTCCCATCTTCTACATCGCGATGTGCGACTCGAATGCTCACTAAATCGCACAGATATAGCGTCAACTCCTTCAACATCTGATCGAAGAGCTTGCCTTCGAACTTTGCTAGATTCGAAATGACATCCATCATTCTCTGCCAGTAGTCGCGCAGATCAAGGTGGTCCGGCAAGAGTATTTCAGCGTCGCCATAACCTTGCTCAGGACGATGCCAGATGGACGCGACATCTTTTATCGTCCCCTGCTGAATCCAGCCAGTGGAAGTCAGATAAGAGCGTGCGTTGGTCACTGGCACATGCGCCAACTTCTTCTGTAGTTCGGCAGCATTCATACAACGCCGCTCTTGCTCGCCAAGGTCATCAACTTATACATTGCGTCAGGCGTCAGCCGTTGAGACAACGGAACATTCACAACGATCTTTCCAGTATTGTGCGATGACGGCATGCCCTTCAAAGACACCCAGTAACAGCAGTGATTGAGAATCATGCTATGGGAGTCGTGGTGCGCCCAAGATTTCACGTCTTCGGGTACCACGAGCACTACCAAGTAACACGGCGCGACAACATTCGTAGCACGCAGGTCATCGTAATTCTTCATTGACAAGGGAAACTTAATGTATTCGCCCGAAATCAAGTCTTGCGAAGTGCACTTTAGCTGAAGATGCATCTGTGGATTACGAAGCCCGCCGTTTTGGCCAAAGCCTTTGCCAGCAATAATCAAATCAAGGCTGTCATCATCGATAGTCATCGAGCCATGATTGAGTCCAGCCTGAGCAGCCATAGCGTGAACATAGGCGACGTTAAACAATTCTTTCTGGTTGGAAATGTGCATTGCAGTTTAACTCTCTGACTTGGCAAAATCACACCATAGCTTACGATCAATGTGTTGAATAGTCAACTTTTGATGCTTGCCAAGCATTCTTCAATTCACTTGCCAACCACATGGGCAGGAGCTAGTGATAGGTAGACTTTGCTCCACTCAGCCTGGACAACATTACCGATACGAGATGCAATGAAGGCCAAACGCTAGAGAAGCACTGAGTTATTCTGGCGCGCTGGAATCGGTCACGAAAAATCTGCCCAGCGAGGCCTCGCCAGCCGCGCACAAACCATATCGATACCGCGTGGTATCGCGAGGGTTTGCAACGCTGCTGGGCAAGGCTCGGCCAGGGCAGGTCTGGCATTCAGACTTGAGCTCAGCCTTAAAAAACGCGTTCATTGTCGAGGCAGTGTCGAGATGTCAGACCTCGTATATTGAACTTACCGACTCAACTGGTAATGTAAATGATGCGGCCGGGCGAGGTGACATCGTTCAGACAGAGTGCCCTTGAGCACGTGGGTCAGATAGATGCCCTCTCCCGTTTTCATTTTATAAGTCCGAACGGTATCTTGGGCCATCGCTTCCGGCGTAAGCCCGCATACGAGAGAGGTTAAAAATGGAAGAGGTCCACTCAGTTGTCGGTATCGATGTAAGCAAGAAAACGATGGATATCGCTTTGCTGAGAAACGGCAAAGTGAAATCGAAATCGCTAGGCAACACGCCTGCAGGACACCTAGAGTTGCTGGAGTGGCTTGTCGCTTCGAAGGCCGACATGACGACGATCCACATCTGCATGGAGGCGACGGGGGTGTATTACGAAGCCTTGGCGCTAGCAATGCACGATGCCGGTCTTAAGGTCAGTGTCGTCAACCCATCCTGTGTCAAAGGGTTTGGACGCAGTGAAAATATCCGCAACAAGAATGACACTATCGATTCGGCACTCATTGCGCGCTACTGCGCGGCGATGAGGCCAGAGCCATGGGTGCCGATCCCACTGGAGCAGCGTCAGCTACGCGCTTGGTCACTGCGGGTGCAGTCACTGAAAGATATCCGGCAGCAGGAAGAGAATCGGCGTGAAGCCCATATCGTCAGCGGCATGGTCGATGTGGCGGCGCACGTCGCTGAGCATGTCAAATGGATTGATGAACAAATCAAGAAACTGGAAGCCGAGATCGACGATCACATCGATCGTCATCCAGGGCTCAAGCGCGACAGCGAGCTCCTCGTCAGCATTCCTGGAATTGGCAAGACCACCGTCGCGCGCATCCTGGGGCATCTTGGGGATGTCCGCCGCTTCAAGAGCGCCAAAGCCTTGGCTGCATTTCTCGGCGTGACGCCGAAGCACAACACATCCGGCACTTCCGTCAAAGGAAGGTCTGTCATCTGCCGGACCGGCAGTACATCGATAAGGGCTGCGCTATTTATGCCGAGCATGGTGGCATGTCGCTACAATCCGATCGTCAAACAATTTGCGGAGCGCCTACTAGCCACTGGGCATTCAAAAAAGGCCGTCATTTGCGCCATCATGCATAAGATGACTCACTTGATCTATGGCGTCATCCGCAATGGCAAGCCGTTCGACGCAAATTATTTGTCGAAACCACTTGCCATTCAAGACGGTATCTGACCCTGTCGCTCGCTAGTGGGTGGGAAATTGAGGCGTTCTGACTCAGCTGGAAGGTAGGCGAGATGAAGGCTGGTTTCAGCAGTCAAGCTCGCCGGATTCACTAGTTAGAAATAGACCTCCGGAATTCCTACAAGTTCGATCTCAGGTATATCGGTGGTAGGATTAAAAATTACCTCGGGATGTTTGTCAGGAGGAGGCTTTACTGGAACAACAATAACGGTTCCGGTTCCACTGCCCCCGCCGCCGACAACGGTTCCTCCACCTCCACCTACACCTCCGCCGCCGCCGTAGCCGTCGCCACCTGATCCCGGCCCCGTGGAGGGCTCGTCTCTCGTTCCAATAACTAAAGTGTCATTTTCCGGGTCGAATGCTGGGCCAGTAAATTCATTGTTGCTATTGTCAACCGCAACCCATTTTCCGCTGGATGTATGCGCCGTCGGATTGTCAACCCTTACAGTGCCCAATACGTCTACGCCCGTGCCCGTCACTCGAACGGGTTCACCTAGATCACGTGCCACACGACCCTCAAATTCTTTAGCAATTATTTCATCCGCTTCGCCCGTTTCAGGTGTGGCCCAGTGCTTCATTTCGTGTGCCAGAGCCATCGCCGGGGAGGTAACTCCTACAGAGCCGTCTTCAGTAATGACTTTGTGTGCTCTCGTGGGGTTCCAATAAAGAGTTCCGGAATTATTGTCATAGAACGTGTCACCATCGTGTACTTGAAGGATCAAAAACTCCGTCATGAGCTTATCTTTTACCGGTCTCATGTTGATGGATTTATCAAGGTAGCTCAGGGAAAGTTCAAATAGGTCTTTCTGCTCCTGGGTAATACTTCCGCGATAAATAGTCGGCATGAGCTTCCTTACATTTCACAAAATTTGCTGGCGTTGTTTTTCTCGATCCGAGACTTAGCCCATGTGCGCAACAGCTTCAATGTCTTCTCGTCCGACGTGAGATAAGAGTGTTTTGAGGATTGACCCTTGTCGATGACGCCGAATACTCCAGGCTTTAAGTTGTGCGCATCACTAATAAGCATGCGAATTTTAGAGCCATCCCGAAGATTCAAATAAACTACGTTGCGTAACTGATAATGATCTTCCCCTTTGTTTGATAAAGTTATTCCTCGGCTTAAAATTGCGGACAGCTCGGATATCTGATCAGAATTTCCCTCGATTTCATAGATGCAGCCGTTCCGCAGCATGTCAGCCTCGGTAACTGGAGCGTAAGTGTTAATGTTCATCGGGTAGAAAGCCAACTTGGCGCTTTTAATTTCGCTTGCCGATGGGATCTCTTTGATTCTTTCGTCGGCAGCAGCGGTGCTGGAATATAAAACTGTTGCTGCGGCGATGGTTAAAAATTTAAGTAATTTCAGTCCGTGATTCATCAAGCCCTTTCAAGTCAGAATTGCAATGCAAGTTTCAATGAGGGATTATTGTTGCAGGCACGTTCATCGAAGAAATTGATCCGACCTGCTCCCGTAGGACTGTTAAATCCTAGCGAATAATTGTAGGTGAATTTTCACAAACCGTAACAAAGGGGAAAATAATCTGGGAAAAAATGCTGCATTATTAACAAATTGTAGTCGAAGTATTTACGATCGATCGGAATTGGATTGCGCAATCGTTATCTGATGTTGCTGATCTGAACGAGATGGTGAAGCGCGTTCGCTTTAATAGCCTCATTGACTACGTTGCTTAGAGAGTTGATGATTGGAAAATATCGGGCAGATTTTGGCAGAAGAAAAGTGCGCTACGGTCGGAGAATCCCAAGGAAAAACTTAATGGCGGCCGAGCACGATCTGAACGCATTTGGCACATCCAGCCTTCAGGACGACGATTAGCACCGAGAGACGTGGCTGCTGGTGGCTCGGCCTGGTAGACCTGTCGGACGGATCGGGCTAGCTGTTCGGGTCCATGCTGTTGCGACCGCACATCGCCGGCGTGCCACGTCAGCCAGTCGAGAGCGCGGCTCGCGAGTCGGGCGTGCTGCTGCGCGTTTGGAAGAGCGAGACGGTGTCGGGTCTGACATTCGCAAGTTGGACACGGTGTCTTCAATTACCTGTCGCGTCTTATGCCCCTGACGGGAAGCCGGCCTTTGTCGTCATTCCGTTCGATGAGTATAGGAAGACCCGCGCGGCGGAACGCAACTTCATCCCGCACAAGGTCGTTAGCCCACTGCGGACAGCACCCCGCCGTGGCGTGCCTCGCGCAAGCACCTGAAGCCGACCCAGGCCGAGGAGGCGGCCCACATAAGTATTTCGAAGTCGTCCTACGCCACGCACGAGGCTAGCGACTCGATGCGGCGCCAGACCGTCGGCAGATCGCCAAGCCCCTCGGGATATCGGTCGAGCGGGCGGAGGTCTGATCGGTGCCGCTTTGCTGCGAAACGCATAGATATACGTAAACATGTTCGCCGCTAAAAGCGCGAATTGACCGTTCCGATGCGGTAGGCGCGGGATGGGGAATCGGGCATTTGCGGAAAAGCTGGGACGGCAGAATTATGCAGGTACTTACCTGAAAACCCGCATGTATCGTTGGTGCCCGGAGCCGGAAACCAACTGCCTTTAAAATCAGGCGCTATGCTGAGGGTGCGTAATTTTTGCGTAGTGCTGCTGAGCTTTAGAGAAGGAGCCCCGGAGGGCGCCTTGGGGGCAAGCGGCGGGAATCGAACCCTCCGCACATCCAGCAACCACGCGGGTCTGACGATGAATGCTGTCAAAAAGCTGGCATTCCGCAACCCGTAACCGGCTACAGACCAGTAGGCGGGCGAGATGGGCGCGGTGTCAGCGTCCAGTCCAGCAGCGGTGTTGGCAACTCGAAGTTGAGTGCCCGGGCAATCTGCCGGGCAGCGATGACGCCTTCGATCATCAGGTCGTGGGCCTTGACGGCCGCCGCGTGGTCGACTGCACGTATCGATTCCTCGAAGTGCTCGTACCAGGCGCGCAGCATCTGCATGATGTCGCACAGGTACTGCACCAGGATCTGCACGGAGGGGGGAGCGGGCGGTTGACATTCCGCCCGGGCGCTACTATTGTCCATATCGGATCTCCTATTTTTCGTGACATGTCACGATAATTCGCTTAAGGGATTCAAAAGCCTTGGCCGCCCTGAGAAGTTGCCGAGGCTTTTTTCATGGTGTTTCTGGAACTGCAAATCCAGCATACTTCAAACCGCGTTACCCTCACAAGCGCTCGCGTCTTGCCCTTGGTGACAGCTGTTACGTCCCGTGACTACGGCGTGTAACCACGATGTCGATCTCTGGATTGCAAAATGTAGTATTTCGCCGCAGCGAAATGGGTAATTTTGCAAAACGATCTTCAGTTTGCAAAAGGCTTCTTTTCGCGAAGCGCATAATTTTTTCATGTCGACGTTCCGGCCGCGGTTCTAACGCTTAGCGTTGACGATATGAAGGCAGTGCATTTCTTCGTTAAGTGTTGCGAAAACGCGACATTAGCTCGAAGAATCCAGTCTTGGGAATTCTGTAACGCATGGCTCATTTCTAAGCTGCTCGCGTATGGACTCTAAAACATCTCCTTGCTGCCCAGGGAGCGTGCCCACGATCCGCTGGAGCTGATCCACGTATAGGGCAAGCGCGCGCAGGCGCTTAACCTCCCAAAGCAAGGCGCGCACATCCGGCGAATAGAGGTTTCGATCTTGGATGGCGCGCAGTTCCTCGCGCGTGAGTGGAGGCTTGAAGTTCATGTTGGCTGCGAATCACTGTATGCATGAACAGTATAGCAATTCATGGTTTGATTTATCTCAAACTACTTCGCAGTGATCAACGCAACATGTTGCCATGGGTAAACGAACTGATCGATTGACTGCCGTACAGGTCGACTTGGCGTTGAACGTGGCCGCCGTGTTCGGCTTGGGGGCAGGGGTTCGGGTGCTGCACGCCGAAGGCATATCGCCCGCGGTCGTGCAGCGCGTAATCATCGACGGTGGGCCTCGCCGAGGGGCTCCCCCAACATCCGTTCCATCATCGCTTCCGCTGGCTGCGACAGGTAGTGATCGCCCGCAATGACCACAACGCGCGCGCCGGCGTCCGTTCGCTTCTGGTGAACGGTCAGCACGTGGCCGCCGCCGGTGGGCGTAAGGGCGTAGATGTCGAACTCCATCACGGCACCTTCTTGATCTTCTCCACGGTGCGAAGCGTGCCCAAGCCCAGCATCCCCAGCAGGATGGTGCTCATCTCGCTGAAGTCGAACTCGGGTAGGGTGATCGGGTGGCCAGCTACCGCCATCAGGACGGCGGCAGTCGGGCCGACGACGAACTTGAAGGCGAACGCCGCTGCGCACACCCAGCCGATTGCCGGGCGCCAGCCGGCGACGAAGATGCTCTGGTGTTGCGCCTCGGCCTTGTTCACCTCCATCTGGCCGGTCGCCATCTTGAGGTCGGCATCCAGCTGGGCCAGCTCGCCGCGCTGGGCCATTTCCATAACCTTGACCTTGGCGTCGGCCGCGGCGGCCGGATCCGGGAACAGGCGGTCGAACACGTTCCCCAGCATGGGGAGCAGTGCAGTAAGTACGGGCGCCATCAGAATTCTCCTTTGCGCATGAGGGTGGCCAGGCGGACAGCGCGGGCGCCGACTTGCTTGGCCCAGCGGGAATCGAGCATTTCGCGCGCCGACGCGTCGTATTGGCCGGCACGCATGTGGGTCAGCGCTTTCTCGAATCCGAGCAGCCGGTTGATGCCCAGGTTGAAGCACATGTTGGCCAGAACGTTCTGGCGAGCGGGCGACATCTGGCGCCACCAGGACAGGCGGCGGTCGAGGTCCTTCTCGACCTCCTTGATGTCGTTCTTGAGCATCAGCGCGATCTCGTCGTCGAAGAACGGGCGGTCGGTTATGTTGCGGCCGACGCCGGCCGTCATCTTGCCGACGGTATCGACGTAGGCGATCGCACGGCGGCCTTCGTCGATGACGAGCTGCGCCTCGAGTTTTTGGCGGTCCATGGGTCAGCCTTTCAGGTGGGAGACAAGCCAAGTGATCCCGCTGCCGATCGAGCCGGCGGCGCCGCCGATCAGCATCAGTGTGCGCCAGCCGCCGCGGGCCTGCGCCAACTGGTTGAGCACGCGGTCAAGCTTCTGGTCGAGTTCGTGATTCGATGCATCCAGCCGCGCGATCGCGGACTTCATGTAGGCGACTTCGACCTGGAGCTGGGCCAGGGCGATCGCGTTGTTCTGGTCGGTGGTGGTGGTCACATGGACCCTTTCAGGAAATAAAAAGACCACCCGAAGGTGGCCGTATAATTGTTGAAACTTCTTGGGGTAGCGAATGCACTTCGATCCGATCCAACTGGGCGCCGTACTCGCCTTTCTTTTCAATGCCTGGTGGGCGTCACGGCGTAAGTAGCCGGCGCCGCCGATCCTCCTCCGTTTCCGTTCCCATGAACGCCGCTGGCGACAGCAGCAGCCCGCGCTGGTCTGCTGGCTGCTGAATGCGCGGCCTGGCCAGCGTGCGCGGCACATCGAGCGCGCGCCCCGACTGGAAGCCCACCTGGATGTTCTGCAGCGGTTCGCCGATCGCGGCCTGACCGAAGGGAATCTTCGACAGCACCGACTGGCTCAGGATGCGTTCAGCCAGCCCGCCCAGCGCGCCGGCCGTGTTCGGGTTGTTCACGGCCGCGCCGGACGGCTGGAACTGCTCATAGCGTGATACGCGGCCCAGAGCCTTCATCTGGTTGATCTCGGCAGGCTGGAAGAACAGCCGCAGCTTTCGATCGCCGATCTGGTCGAGCGCCTTCGTGTAGGCGGCGCTGCTGAAGTTACCCACCTCGTCCGCCTGGCCGTTCAGTGCCCGCTGTTTCAAGAAGCCGGTGATCTGTTCGCGCACGGCCGCCATCGCGTCCGGGCTGCCCTTGATCGAACTCTTGAGCTGAGCCACGTCCATGAAGTTCGACTTGCTGCCGGCGCCGACGATGAATTGCTGCACAAACTTGTCCGGCTCGACGCCATCACGCACGGCCTCCAGTGCAGGCGTACGCTCGACGATCTGCATGTACGAACGATTCAGCCGGCGAGCGCGATTGAACGCGCTGAGGGCCTCCTGGCCGATCTGCTGGCCTGCTTGCAGCGGCGTGTCGTCTAGCGCACTGCGCACCATCCCAAGCGCCTTTTTCTCGGCCTTGTCGATGGTCGCGCGCTGCAACTCGCCGATGCGTGTCTTGAACTGCTCTGCCACGTCGACGGTCAACGGCATTTCGCCGGTCGCTGCCTTATTCAGCAGATTGCGCACGTCGCCCGGCAGCTTCCCACCCAGCAGCGCATCGTCCAGCAGGTTGTTGGCGCGCTGGGTGAACGCGTAGGGGTCGAGCATGGCGCTACGCCCATCAGCCGCGCGCGCCTGATCGTATCGGCCCTTGATGATCTGCTGCGCGCGCGCATCGCGGTTGGCAAGCGCGTCGATGACGCGCCCCCCACCGGCGTATGCATCGTCGGCCGCGTCGGCGCCCAGGCTGTTGAGCCCCTGCTTGAGCAGCTGATTGTTTCGGTTCTCGGTCTGGCCAAGGAACTGCGCGGTGGTGTCCTTGCTGTTCACGCCCAGCTTGGCCAGGTTGCGCTGCTGGGTCACCACGGCCGGATCCAGCGTCAGGCCGGCGGCCGTCGGCGTCAGCCCGGTCATGCGGTAATCGGCCAGGCGCCGCACCGCATCGGGAGAGACTTGGTCGCTGGTGCGGAATGCTGCAGCGACGTCGTTGCGGATGCTCTGCGCCACCTGGTGTGGCAGCTCCTCGAGCTTGATGCCGGAATCCTGCAGGGCATTGTTGATCGTGATGCTGATCTGCTGCGCCTGCTCGGGCGTCGGTGCCGCTGGACGAGCATGGCGCGCCACAGCTGCGGCCGCGCGCTGCGCGCCACCGATCGCCGCCGGCGCCGCTACGCCAGCTGCCAGCGAGGCGACCAGCTGCGCGCCGTCGTCGCCGCCAGTCTCGCGAGTGTAGCCGCCGGCCAAGCCTGCAGCGCCGGCCGAGGCCAGCTGTTGACCAGGGTTCGAGGCCAGCAGGCGCGCCACGGCCTGTGGCACGCCCGAGGTGGCTTCGACGGCCTTCGCTGCGCTGCCCAGCATACCGGCGCCGCCGGCGACCAGCCGCGAGGCGTCACCGACGATGCGCTCGGTCGACGTGCGCGGCTGCGGGAGGCCGACCAAGTCCGCAACTGCCGCGCCGGTGCGCGCTGTCGGCTTGTTGCCCAGGATCGGGTTGGCCAGCGTCCGGAGCGGGTTGCCGACGAAGCTGTCGAACACCTCACCCACGCCTTCTACCGCGTGGCGCGCGGTCAGGCCCACCTGGCGCGGGACATTGGCCAGCGCATCACCCAAGTCTTGACCGAACGGCTTGGCGCGCGCCGCCGGCGTTGCGCCTTGCTGCTGGCCGACCTGCGCGGCGATCATCTGCTGCGCCTGCTCGGGAGTGGTTCCCTCCGGGACCTCGAAGCGGCCGATTCGGCCGTCCGGCATTTCAAAGCGTGCGATAGGCATTATTCGAATCCTAGGAATTTGACACCGCCGCCGGATGCCGGCGCGGCCTGTTCAGGTGCGTATTTTTCGTACATCGACTTGAGAACCGTCAGCGCGGCCTTCTTCGTGGCCTTCGGCACCGTCGGGTCGCCGATCTGCGCCGCCATCTGGCGGTAAAGCTCGACGTCCATGTTCGATTGCGGGCCTTCCATGCGCGGCTGGGCCATCATGATGTTGCCTTCGAGGACGCGGAGCTGCGCGATGTTCTGCGCGCCGTCGGTGGCTGAGCCGTACCAGCGAGCTACCTGGTCGGCGCCAGCGCCGAGGTAGGATCCCGTCGCCCCATCGATGAGCGAACCGGCCTTTTCGATCAGCGGCATCAGGTTTTTTGCGGCTGCGACCTTCTTGGCCGCCGTCTCGCCCGGCACTGCTTGGCCATTCATCATGACCTGGCGCGCCTGGCCGGTCCCCTTGTCGACCAGCATCGGTCCATTTAATGGATCGGTGACGATCTGGGTCCGCTGGCCCAGGCGGTTCACGTCGTTCGCCTCGCGCGCGCGCTGGTCGGTCATATCTTGCCCGCGTATCGACACCGCATTATTGGCACGCGTGTTCGGGTCGACCGTGTTCGTGAGCGACCGCACTGTTTCACCGGTCGTCGGGTCGATCAGCGCCGTCGTGCCGCCGAGGTTCACCCGTTCGAGCGCCTGCGCCACCTGCAGCGGTACCGGCTGGCCATGCGTGCCGTCCTCGAAGAACGGGGCGTACATGGTCTTGCCGCCGGCAGTTACTTTGGACCACTCCTTCACTTTCGGCTGCAGCTTGAGTGCCGATTCCTCGGCCGCCTGCGCCTCGCCTTGATACCCGTTGTCGCGCAGGTACTGAGCGAATTGCAGCCGCTCCTGCACAAGGGCGTTCCGGTCGCGCGGCTGCGCCCCGGGGGCGGCCATGGCCTGCTGCTCACCAGGTGCGCTGGCGGTCCGCGCGGAGCCATCCATCAGCCCGGCGAACATCGCGGCGCCCGATCGATCCTGCGGTAGCGCGGCCGGCGCCTGCTGGCCAACGCCGCGCGTCAGCTGGTACGACTTGACGAGTGCCTGGTACTCCTGCGCACGCTGGCGCGCGAGTTTTTTGGCCTCGAGATCGGATTCAGCGCCTTGGATCTGTAGGCCGCGCATCTGCTGCAGCTGGCCCTGTTCGCGCGCTTGCTGCTCCGTCTGCTGGTAGGCCTGCAGCCCGCCGCCCAGGATCTGGCCGAGGCCGGTCGGTCGGAACGACGGGCCCGAGCCCTGGAGAATCTGCGCCGTCGCGGCCAGCAGGCCCTGGGATTGCGGCGAGCCGCCGAACATATCGAAAATGCTTGCCATATTGGCTCCTTAGAAATAGCTGCCGCTGGTTCCCCAGCCACCGCCGCCGAACAGGCTGCCCAGGGTTCCAGTCGTGCCGCCCGAGCCGCCACCGAACAGACCGGCGAGCTGGCCGCCCAGCATCGCGCCGCCCAGCGCGTTGCCGCCTTGGTTGTTGTAGACCGGCTGCGAGCTGCTGCTCGAGCTGTTCGCGCCGAGGTACGGCGCCAGCAGCGAGTTCACGCCCTGCGCGCGGCCCAGACCCCAGTTGTCGTTGGCATTCACCTGGTTCGACGCGTTGCCGAGCAGGCCTGACAGGAGACCGGCGCCGGCAAGGCCTGCGCTCGTGTTCTGGCCGTTGGTCGCCAGCTGCGATTGCTGGTTGGCCAGATTCGTTTGGTGGCCGAGTCCGGCATTGAACTGGTTGTTTTGCTGAGCCATGCTGGCGTTCGTTTTGCTGGCGTCGAACGAGTTTTGCACGTTTTGCATCTGCGCCTGCTGGGCGTACGATGCCTCTTGCTGCGCCACGCCGTACTGCTGCGCGCCCAGGCCCTGGGTGGCGGCGAGTTGACGATTGCGGTCGGCATCGTAGGCGCCGGCCTGCGCCGCCACAGCCGCATCGGTGTTGTTCTGGCCGAACTGCGAAGCCGCGCGCGCCAGGTTCGTGTTCATGCTGTCGATCGCCTTGCCCTCGGCGATGCCCTGGCGTGACCCGCCAAACTGGCCGGCCAGTACCGAGTTGCCGCGGATGCTGCCCAGCACGTCGTTCGTGGCCGACTTCGCGTCGGTCACCATGTTGCCGAAGGCGTTCGAGCTCTGGTTGATGCCTTTTTGGATCGAGCCCGTGAGATACGGGTTTGCGCCCGGCGCGCCGTTGATGAGGCTGTTGTAGGAGCCTGAGAGGTCGATGTTGTTCTGGCTGGGCGCGTTCACCTTCTCGCCCACGGCATAGGCCGGCAGGCTGGCGGTGGCGCCAGCAGAGCCGGCGGCGTGCGTCATCGGCGCCGGGTTGCCTTGCATGGCTTGGTAGGCGGCGCCGCGCGTGGCAGCCAGGTCGGCAGCGCCGTTGTTGTTGAGGTACTGCGCGTTGGCGTTGGCGAAGCCGGTGGCGGCGTCGGAGCGAGGCTGGTTCATGAAGCCCTGGTACTGGGACAGTAGACCCTTGTTGTCACCACCATTCCCGAACAGCATCTGCTCGAGGCGTGGGTCCAGCTGTTGCTGCTGCGTGGTGGTGTGCGACTTAGGCTGGCCACTGCCGCTGGCCAGGCCGCCCAGCGCGCCGCCGATGGCACCGCCAACCGGACCGCCGATGATGGTGCCAGCGATAGGCGCGGCGATGCCCACGAGGTCTTTCAAAAAGCCCATGATGTTCCTTTCAGAGGGTGATGCGGCTGGGTGTCAGCCGAGGTAATTCCAGGAGTTGTTTCCGTATCGGTACAGGCCGGCGCCGCTGCCCGGGTTCCACTGAGTGCCGTCGGCATTGCGCAGCATCCCGTCGCGCGGCTTTGCTGGCGGTGCGTAGACCACCGGCGCGAAGCCGTCGGCCAGCGCGTCGAGTGCGGCCTTCCACTTCAGCTGCTCCTCGCGCAGAAAGCGCTGCATCTGCGCTGGATCCGCCGGCGGATCGCCTGGCTGGTAGCTGACTGCGTTCGTGCTGGGTGTGCGCATCAGAATTCCCCCGCGTCGTCGATGTCCATGGCGAAGCCGTCGAGCTTCCAGCTGAAGGCCGTGCCCGTCTCGAACCGGATAGCGATGTACCGGCCGGAGACGAAGCAATCCAGCTTCAGACTGCGGCCGATCGTGTACGTCATGGGCGGCGCCCACTTCGGCTCGTCGTCGGGCCCGTCAGCAACGCCCACCCGCACGATCACGGTGCCGCCGCGGTTACCGGTGATGCGCGGCCGCAAACCCGAAACGAGCTTGATGCGCTCCGGCGCGCCAAACGCGAGTCCGCGCCGCTCGAGATAGGCATCCGGCAGCGCGCCGTCGAATGACGTCGACGCGTCGAGCAGAAACAGCTTCGTGTCGGCGCTGCCCATCATCACGCGCGCGGTGTCCGGCGTGAAGTCGGGGCCGTTCCACGCGGTCAGGTCCGTGTCCCAAGGAGCGTCGTCCTGATTCCAGTTGCCAGCCAGCGAGTTGTCGACCGGGCCGTAGGCCGCGTGCGTCACGTTCGGCAGGCTGCGGAAGCTGACCGTGCCGTCGACGTAGTTGTAGACCAGCGCCATGTCGCACCAGGTGGCGCCGATCGAGGGGTAGGCCACCAGGATCTCGTTCAGGAACGGGTTCTTGAAGACGAAGACTTTGTCCTTCTGTGCGACGTCGATGTTCTGGAAGAAGAAGCGGCGTGCCTTCTTGTCCAGCACCGACCGGGCAGAGAAGCCGTCGTGCTGCACGATGTCCAGGCCCGTCACCGCGAAGTGCATGGCGCCGAAGCCGGCTTCGAACTCGACCGCGCAATTCATGTTCAACAGGCCGCTCATGCCCGACACCTTGCGGGGCTTCAGAATGAACTGGCCGCCGACATAGTCGATCGCGTGGGTGCTCGATTCCTTGTAGACGATGAAGCTGTCCTTCAGGCCCAGGCCGTCGACGATCGGGTCTTGGCCCTCGGCCAGGTCGAACTCGCCGGCGTCCTGGGTGAAATCGCCTTCGTTCCAGGTGGAGGGTAGGGCGCCGGCGACCGCGAGCGATGACCACTTCAGCATGAAGTCGAGCCGCGCGCCGTTTCGGGTGATCCTGAGGGCGATCAGCATGTTCTTGTACTGGCGCAGCACCTTGCACGACGTCGCCGCCGGCCAGGCCGGCAGGTCGACAAACTTGTGCGTCAGGTCCGTGTCCCAGTACATCGGCGGCTTGCCATCGCCGGCATTCAGCACCGGGATCCCGCCGAATACACAGCCTGACCAGGCGTTGATCTTGCCGGCGCGCGAGGTGGCGTGGCTGATGTTCGTGTGCACCGATGCGCCGGAGGCGTTGGACGCCGCGAACTGCTTGCCGGCCGCCGCATACAGCCAGTAGCGCGAGCCCGCGACGTTCGCCTGCAGGAGGAACTGCGGCACCTCGGGCGGCGTCAGGTAGACCTGGCCATGACCGAGGAACTGCAGCGCCGCACCATCCAGGAAGCGGATGTTGCGTGCGGCCGACCAGGCGCCCTGTGGCAGCTCGGCGGCCGCGACGTCACGGACCACGCCGATCGCCCCGACGTTGTCGAATTTGATTGGGTTGGCCATTTGGCCCTCAAAGGTAATAGGTGACCGTGACCAGGCCGCCGGCCGGGACCACGATGTTGTAGCTGGCGCCGCCGTTGACCGGCACGTTGGTGAATGAAGTGGTCCCTGGCGCCGTGTTGCCGTAGCTGCCCGGGAAGGTCTTACCCAGACCAGTTGCGGACGCCCCGGTAGTTGGTGGCCGGTTCTCGCTGTACGAAGCATCCGAGTAAATCATGCACTCCTGCACCGAGTTACCTGGAGAGACGACGATCTCCGGCTCGCAGTACGGAGCGGGCATCGAGCCGAAGCCGTATCCCAGGTCGGTATCGGTCCTGCGGTAGACGAAGTCGACGTAGCGGTGAATGACCTGAGTTCTTCGGTAACGGCTGACAGTGCCCGAGAACCCGTCCGTGCCGCGGGCGCCGTAGCCTGAAACGCTCACCGACGAGACGCCAGCCGGCACGACCAGCGTCCCGTTTTTGTCGAACGGGATAGAGACCGGCTGCGGGCGCCGACTGAACGCCAACGCCATGAGCCAGGCCTTCATGCGGCCTTCCCGTAGACGACGCCGTCGCCGAGGGAGTACAGCACTGCGCGGCCTCGGCCGGCAGCAGGGAAGGTAATCCCAGACTGCGCGAAATTGGTCGTCTCAGTTCCGTCGGCCTTGATCCAGGTGATGCCGGTCGTGACCAGGGCGATCTTGCCGTAATCCATCAGCTCGAGCAGGATGCCGGCGAGGCGCCCTGATGGGAAGCCGGTGGCAGTCATCGTGTGCTGGCCGGTGGCCCGGATCCTTTGGCCGTCGCCCTTCCTGTAGTCGACGATGGCCGTGCCGTTGGCAACATCGCCATTGTCGAATACCGGATCACCGCGACCGTCCAGGCTCACCCAGGCGCCGGCGCGGGCTACGCTGCCGAATACTCTGCCGTTGTTGGTCGGGTCGTTCACACCCGGGACCGTGCCCGCGATCACCAGCTGGTCGACGTAGTTCTGGGTCACGTTGTCGAGGCGGAAGCGCGCACCGTCGTAGAAGGCGGTGTAGAAGCGGCCCGCGGTGAGGTCGCCGGCCACCAGCGCCACGCCGGCCACGCTCACGACTTCCTTCGGTCCGAGGCCCGAGATGTTCATCGTGGTCGCGCCGGTGTTGCCCGCGACCGGGACGAATACCGCCAGCATCTTGGTCGAGTAGGCGACCAACGGCTGGGCCGGCGTCAGCGTGTAGGCGTTGGGTGCGCCGCCGTCGGTGCCGGTGACCAGGATCGCTCCGAGGAAGCCAGCGAAGCTCTGGCGCAGGCCCCTTTTGATGTTGCGGATCTCGTCATCGCCTTCGCTCTTCGGAGCAGCGCCGGTTGGCGTGGCCGGATTCAGGTCGCCCAGGTAGGTAACGTTTTCTACTGCCATGGTGTGTCCTTCTTGGGTCAGGTCGGGGCGGGTAGCGCCAAGCTCCCGGCGTTTTCCCATTCGTTGTAGTTGTTGAGCAGGCTCTTCGCGATCGCGTACTTGCCTTCCCACTTCTGTTGCTCGACGGTGTTGCGGGCGTAGGTGTGTGCTTCGCACATCGCGGCCGCCAGGTACACGTCGGGGTGCTGCTCGATCAGCCAGTTCACCCCACCAGGGCTGTCTGCAAGCGCTGGCACGCCGCCTCGGTACACCATATCGATGATGTACGCGCGATCCGGAGTCGGCTGCAGCACCAGCACGCGGCCGACGATCGTGTAGCTGTTCGGCGCGCGCGGCCGGCTGTCGCCACGCTGCTCGAGCAGCGCCGGCGCGGCGTAAGTGAGGGGTTCCTGCTCAGGAATGGACAGCCGCCTCATTTCCGCGAAATCGGCCGGCAAGTCGATGGTCGCGACGCCGGCCGTTGCCGTTAGTACCGTGATGGTCTCAGCCAGTCGGGCTTTGAGATCGCCGTTGATGCGCTTCTCCGCCAACATCACCATGTCGGGGATGAATAGCTCGAGGTCCGTGCGATGCATCCAGCCGGCGATCGAGGCTGCGAGCCAGGCATAGTCGCGCGCGGAGGCGCTGGCAATTGCTTTTGCGATGATCGTCATGGCCAGCTCCGTCAGGCGTAGAAGCGTTCTTCGCCCAGGATCTCGGCGTCGAGAATCTGGGTTGCCCGGCCGGCGTCGATGATCCCCATGGCTTCCAGGCCCAGCACACCAGCGCGCGCTCCCTCGTTCTCCAGGTCGATATAGGTGGCCGCGTTCAGGTCGGCCAAGTAGACGCGCAGGCCGGCGGACGCTTGGCGTTGCTCGATCGGCGCGCCCGGGTCATGCAGCGCGGCCAGCTCGATCCCGGTTTTTTCGCTCATCGAAAAGCGGTTGCGGAATGCAAGCTTCGTGATGTGGCGTGGCATACCAGCCACACCAACTGCCAGGTCCGCTTCCTCTTCAGGAGTTACATCACGAAGAACACCGCCATCCATTATTTGCCTTGCCATGTTATGCACTCCTTCTCAGCGCGTAAGCGCGGATCGAACCCTGCACCGTGTTCGCGTTGCTGTAAAAAATTCGATATCCCTTGAGCCTTCCCGGTGAAGAGACGAAAGCTCTTCCCGAACTGGCGGTGCCGGCGGTGCTACCCCCCTTGCATCCAGTCTCGTAGCTGAAAAGCTTCGTGCCCTCCCCATTGATGATCTCGAGCGCCACAAGGACGCCGGTAGAGCCACCGTCATTGGGCGTTGAAATTGGAACCTGACGAACCAGTCCCGTCGCGTCATAGAATCCCAATGACAGCGTCGCGCCGGATACAGCCGGGTCAGCCCTAAAGTCGTGAACATCGATGTAGATCTTGTCGCAGTCGTCTGGGAACAGGTTCGTGTCTTGGACGGCCACGACGGGCGTCGTGATGTCCACCGAACCTTGCGGCAGCGGGATCAGGCGCCGTGAGGCTTCCAAGTATTCAAGCGCGCCTTGCAAATTCCCGGCGCCGTTCGCGATGAGAGGCTGAATGCCGACATTGCTTGCACCCGACGCCGCCGCCAGGCTGCGCATGGTGACGAATGGATCGTCGTCAGGGTCTTCGAGCAGGATCTGACGGGTGAATGTGGCGAAACGCGGGCTGGAGAAAGTGGCGGTGTATTTGCCGTCGGCCGCGTAGAAACCGAAATAGCCGGTGTCATCGGTCGTGAGCGGCTGCGGCAACTGGTTCGTCCCGTTGTCCGAGTACAGCGACGCCGGCAGGCCGGTGGCGTTGTCGGTGACGGTGACTTCGGCCCCCGCGATCGCCCGCAGCGCGCCGCTCACATTGGCGGCGAGGTTGTGCTCGTATTTTTGCATGGTCAGACAGATACCTTGTCGATGATGAAGTAGCCGTTGTCCGGGTCGGCCAGGAAGCGAGACATCAGGCCCTGGTCCTGCATTACATCCTGGAAGCACTTGCCGATGCGGCGGGCCCAGGCGTCCAGCACGGTCACCGGAATCGACGCAACGTGGCGGTCGCCCATGCCGGTGCGGGTCAGGCCCAGGTTGTGGCGTTCTTTTGCACGCTCGAGCGCGGGAGTCACATCCTCGACGGTCTCGATCGCGCACTTACCGTCCTGCGTGGTATGCATGAAGGTGGCGCTGTAGCCATTGAAGCGGAGAAGTCGTTTGCTCATGAAAAAAGCCGCCCAGTTGCCCGGGCGGCTCCGTTGAAGGTTACAGGTGGTGATCAGGCAGCCGGAACGATCAGATCGCGGATCGCACCGTTGGCCGCTTCCTGCTTGCTTTCCAGCGTCCATTCGGTGTTGATCATGCGCTTCTTGCTGTCGCCGGTCTCGGCCAGATCCTTGCCTTTCATTGGGCGCAGGGTCAGCAGGCGCCAGCGGCCCGGCTCGATCAGGAACAACTCACGGTCACGCTGGTGGCGGCTGTTGATGATCGAGTAGCGGCCGAAGTCGCCGACATAGACTTCGACGGTCGCATTGAGCGTCTTGTCTTCGGTCTTGTCGAACTTGGTGGCGCCGCCGGTGAAGCCCGAAACCACCGAACGCTGCGAGCCCGGGACGAACAGCAGGGTAGGGTTGCCGCCCTGGGTCCAGCACTTCTGGGCGACGGACTTCAGCATCGCTTCGCTCAGCGCAACCTGGGTGCCGTCGGTCGGCGCCGTGTTGTTCTTGGCGTTCGGGTCGACGCCAGTCGCGCCCTTGACGGTATTGGTGCCGATCCAGCCCAGCACGCCACGCGCCTGTGGCGCCACGCCAGCAGCAGCCGGGATCGCGGTCGTGTTCTGCAGGGCCGCAAATTCGACGTCGCGCTTGAGCTCTACCATCTTCTTCGCGTCCTGATAGGCGATTTCCGACTTGCGGCCCGCCTTCGACACCGCTTCCTGGGTACCGGTGACAGCGTAGGTGTCGTCCGAGATCTGGGTGCGGTTGCCGACGCGGTCGGTTGGGGTGATCGCACCCGGCGCGCCTTCGTTGCCCTGTTCCTTGCGGTTGTTGCCGGCGGCGCGCAGCGAGTCGGTCTGCCATTCTTCGTAGACGGCGGTGGCCTTGCCCTTGCCGATCGAGGAGATGAATGGCGTCTCCTCCGGGCTGATGTTGTAGATCTCGTCGGCCAGCGATTCACGCAGGCCGTTCGAGCTGAAGGTTGCTACCGAGTTTGCCAATTGGGGCATGATTTTTCCTTAAATCGTGTGTTGAAGGAGAGCCGCGAAATTGTCGAGCGACTTGTTCTTTGCGAACTTCTTGAGGTTGATCTCGACGCCAGTCGTCGTGGCCGTCGAGGATTGCTTGGCCGGCTTCACCGGCGCAGCCTTTACCTTGTTGACCGCGCCTGGTGCCTTCGCCTGCAGCGTCTTGTGCTGCATGGCGTCGTGCACCAGGCGGACGAAGCGTGGGTCGGTGATGCGACCCAGTTCCTGATCCGTGAAGCCGTAATCCCGTGCCGTAGTGCTCAGCTTGCCGAGCATCTCCTGGTTGAAGCCCGGGATCGAGGTCTGCAGGTCGGACAGCATGCGCTGCTGGGCTTGCTGGAACTGCTGTTGCTGCTGCGCCTGCTGCTGGTTCTGCGCCTGCTCGACGCGGCCGGCGATGCCGGTGCGCTGCTCGCGCAGGGTTTGCAGGTGCGTCACGACGTCGACATAGCCGGCCGGGTCGCTGTTGCGGTCGATCGTGGGGATCGCCTGCTCGAGCGCTGCGATCTGCGCGTTGACGGCATGCAGGTGCCCAAGATCCTTGGCGAAGGTCTCGGCCACCTGGTACTGCTGCTGGATGTGCTGGACCGTTTGCTCCCGCTCCTGCGCGAAGGTCTGCGTCTTGTGGCGGTAATCCTGCTCGCGCATGTAGCCGAGCTTCATCTCGGCGACGGGAACCTCGAATTTCTCACCGCTCGCGGTTTCCCAGCTCACAACGGTGTCGTCCAGCGATTCCGGCGCGGCCGGTTGATCGCCTTCACCCTCGACGGGTTGCTGCTGGTCGCCTTCCTGCTCGAGCTGGCCATCAGGTTCGTCGTTTTGCGCCTCCGCATCGGGTTGGGCGTTGTCGGGATCCTGGTGGTCCTGCGAATCGTCCGCCTCGAGGGCCGCCGCGAGCTGGTCGACGCTGGTGATGCTTTCTTGATCTACTGCCATTGCTCATCCTTCCAAAGGAATGTGACTCCCAAACAAAAGCCCGCGCGGGGCGGGCCTTGGGTTGGTCTTTTCTCGGGTCGCGCTCATGGGCGCGCGACATGCCCGGGTGGTTCAGTGCGTGCTGCCGTCGCTGTACGTGGCCGCCAGCTCGCCGGTGGTGATGGGGAAGCCCGAGTAGACGCCGGCGTGGTGCCGCGGCTTCGCGCCCGGATGGCTGATCGCGGTCACGACCAGGTCGACCGCCTGCGCAGCGCGTTCGTGGCTGGTGATGAAGTCGTCCAGATCGGGCACTGGCTCATCCGGCGCCGGCGGGGCGGTTTCCGGTTTCTCCACCTCGACCGGAGAGGCTTCAGCGGGCAGCTCGAGCTGCTCCGTTGCAGTTTCGGGCGGGCTCGTTGCATCCGGAGGGCCGGAATTTGCATCGTCAGCCTGTGGCGGTGCTGCCTGGTCGTCCGCAGGCGGCGTGGCCGCGGCTTCGATGATGGCTGGCGCGGCCGGCGCCGGCGCGGCGGATTTCGGTGCTGCTGCAGCGGTCTTTTTAGCTGCCATGGATGCGCTCCTTTACGCGGGTCATGATGGATTTACGTTCCTTTTCGGCGCGCAGCTCGGCGCTGGCCAGCTGCCCCTCCTGCAGAACGATTTCGAGCACGGATTCGAAGCGGCGCTTCGCTTGGAGCAGGCGATGCAGGTGCTCGCGGCCCTCGACGTCGCGCAGCGGCACCTCTTTCCACGCCTCGGTGATGCCGTCCTCGATCGTTTTCAGCGCCTCGACCACCATCGGATCGGTCATGATCCGCTTGGCCGCCTCGGCGCGGTTGATTGCTGCGTACTGCTCGTCATTCATGGAAAGCTCCTGGTGCGGCTTGCGCCGCCGCTGGTGGCGCCGCCCGGGTCGCGGCCTCGATGTCTTTGCGGTCCTGCTCACGCTGGGCGACGACCTCTTTCAGGGCCAGCTCGCGCTCCTTGATCTGCAGCTCGATGCCCTTGATCTGCAGGTCGAGCTGCCGCATCTCCTTGTCCGCCGCGATCTTTTCGCGTTGGCCCTGCAGCTTTATCTCCTCGGCCTTCACCTGGGCGTCGGCGAGGATCTGCTCGGGCATCGGCGGCGGCGGCCCGGGCGGCGGGGCCTGCACCTTGCTCGGGTCGTTGAAGAACTGGTCGATGCCCTTGATATTCATCGCCTTGAGTAGCGCGCGATAGGCGTTGTACAGCTTCATCGGGTCGAACATCGGCGAGTTGGTCGCCTGCAGCTGCTTCTGCTCGTTGATGACCATCTGCAGGTTCATCACGGTCTCGGCCTTGTCGCCGGTGCCGAGACCCACGTTCACCGTCGCGTCCATCTCGTCCGACCAGGTGCGCGGGTCGAAGGTCACCCAGGCGCCGCGCATGCGGATGGTGGCCGCCTTGTCCTGGTGCTTGCACACCAGCTTGAGCAGCAGCTTGAACAGGTCCTTGACGCCGGTCTCGGCCATGATCCGGGCGATCATCAGCAGGCGCTGCTGGCTTGCCGACATGATCTTCGTCACACCAGTGGCGGTCTTGTTCAGGCTGTCCGCCTCGAGGCCCTGGTTGTACCGGGTGATGCCGGTCCGGATCTCGCGGCGGGTGTCCATGAACTCGATGCCTTGCAGCGCCGGCGCGGCCACCACATTGGTGACCAGGGGCGACAGTGCTTCCATCATCGGCCGCTTGCCGCGCACGATGCCGCCGATCCGGTTATCCAGCAGGTCGGCCAGGTTCACGCCAGCGTCGACGTTGACGTAGGTGCGCGGGTTGTTGGCCAGGTACAGCGAATCTAGGTACTGGCGCGTTAGGGCGGTGTTGGTCGCCTGGATGGGCGCCGTCACATCGGCCAGCGCCAGGCCATGCACGCGGTGCGGGATCGGGATCGGCGTGATCAGGCAGTAGTCGTGCCCGTCGGCCTCCTCGTTCTTCAGCGTCATGTTGGCGCCGCGCAGCACGTACCGCCATTCGACGATGCCGTCGCCGTCGTGATCGCACTGGATGTAGCCCTCGAACAGGGTGACCTCTTCCATGGCCTTGTCGAAGGTCTGGTGGTCGTCCAGAATTTCAGTCTCGTCGTCCGACAGCGACTTGAGCGACTCAGCGCCGTCGACGTGCGCGTTCATGTCGTAGCTCTGGACAGCGAACGCCTTGGCCTTCGGGATACCCATCTCGACTAGGTCGGAGCGGCGCAGCACGGCGTAATTGCCGACCAGCGGCGCGTCGTAGATCGAGCAGGCGCGGCGCGACACCAGGAAGGTTTCCGGCCGCACGTTGCGAATCTGGACCTTCCCCTTCTTGCGGGTGACCTTGAGGTCGACGTCGTACAGCATCCGTGGCGGCTGGGCCAGCTGCGCCTGCACCTGGGCGGCAGCTTCCGGCGCCATGGCCATGAGGCCGGCCGCCAGCTGCTCGCGCTGTGCCAGGTCTTCCGGATCCGGATACTCCAGCTGCTCGAGCACGTCGATGCCCTCGGCTTCCATGAGCATGGCCAGCTGCATCTGGTCCAGACCGGTGTACGCCTCGCGAGTCACCTTATCGGCGTCGTTCCAGAACGCCCGCACCACGCCGGCCTTGGCCAGCAGCGCGTCCTTGAACCAGGTGTTGAAAATCAGGAATCCCGGGTTCTGCTTCTTGACGATGTGGTTGATGTAGTCGGTCGCCTGGGCGGCGAACTGCTCGTCCTCGACGCCGACCGGCTCGAACTCGCCGATGTTGTCGCCCGACAGGAAGATGTCCAGTAGCGAAGGCAGGGCGCTCTCGACCACTTCGAACACGTCCCAGCTCACCACCTGGGAGCGGCCCTCGACTTCTTTGCCGTCCGGCAGGCCCAGGTAGTTCGCATAGTTGCGCTCCCGGTCCGGGTTGATGGCGTGGTTTTGCCAGGTGGTGGCCTGCTCGATTTCGTGGTCGAGCAGCTTGTCGAACGTTTCGGCATTGATCTTAGCCATTACACAATTCCAATCGATTTGTAGGGCAGGTCGCCCTCCCAGGCCTTGCGGCCGATGTCACCGTAGGCGATCGCGTGGCGCCGCATCATGTAGGCGTAGCGCACGGCGTCCAGGATGTCGTCGCGCTTCTTCACGATCTTGCCCTTCGGGTCGCGGTGGTACTGCAGGATCTCGTCGAACAGGTCGCGCAGGCCGGCGAACACCTTGAAGCGACCGGACAGCATCAGGTCGCGGATCTCGAACAGGCCGGCCTCGACGCCGCTGCCGCCGTCTTCCCAGCTGGCCTGGTCCGCCAACATCTGGAAGCCGGCCTCTTCGTAGTACGACTTCTGCTGCAGCGCGCTTCCCTTCTCGGTCTGCAGGCCGTCGGCCGGCCAGGCAGTGGGCACCGTGGCGGCCCAGCCCTTGACCGCGCCCCAGGCCTCGATCGGCTTGGTCTTTTCCTTCTTCCAGGCCTTCGTGACGTAGAACATGTCGCCCTCGGGATCGAACACCAGCTGCGCGTGCGCCTGCGGGTGGTCCCAGCCAAAGTCCATGCCATCGATGACGCGGAAGTGCCGCGGGATGTCGAATGGCTGGCAGGTGATGTCGTCCTCGGCGAGGTCGTAGATTCGTCCATGCCCCAACATCGGGACTCCTTTCGTGCGCATGTCGCGCTGGTGAGCGGGGTAGCTGGCCAACAGGCCTTCTTTCGCCTGAGTGCTCAAGTGCGGCGCGTCGTCCCAGCCCTTTTGCATGTATTTCTGGACCGGCGACGGGTTGTCCATGAACTGGATCACCAGGCTGGTACGGCCGTTCTCCGGGGTGAAGGTCAGGATGCCGCGGCCGCCGCGCTGCTGGTCCCCGGTGGCGGTTCGCGTCAGCACCTGGGGGAAAATCTCGTCGTCCTTCGGCTCCTCGTCGATGTGGAACCAGTCGACGCTGTCGCCCATCAGGGCGTGCTGGCCCTGCGAGTACGACCAAAACTGGATCACCGCATCGCTGGCCTGGACGTCGCCGCCGCCGATCTGGCGGACGTAGACGGTGCGCAGCGCGTTCGGCGTGCCCGCCATCGACTCGTAGTCCTTGATGTGCTCGGGCGGGATCAGGCCGCCGCCGAACGAGCTGCCGTCCTTCCTGCCCAGGATCGGCTCCTGCAGCAGGTCGCGCGTCTTCTCGCCCGAGTAGCCCAAGCACCAGATCAGCGGTGCATGACTGAAGGTGTGGCCCTCCCAGTCGTCCGGGTAGTCGCCCAGGGCGTGCACGGCATCGATGTAGGTGCCGGTGAAGGTCTTGCCGATCCGGTTGGCCGCGATCAGGCAGACCTGCGAGTAGTCGGCCGTGTTGGCGATGAACTCGCGCTGCCAGGCGTACAGCTTGGCGTACATGCGGCGGTAGCGGTAGACCTGGGCGCGGCGCGCGCGCTCCTGGAGCATGGCCAGCAGCAGCTCCTGCTCGGCTCTACTCGCCATCGCTCTCGGCTCCGGACAGTTCGGCGATCCTGGCGGCCAGTTGCTCATCGGTCAGCTTGGAGACCTTGTGCTCCACCGCGCCGCCGCCTTCGCCGGTGAGCTGCAGCTGCCGGCCGTACTTGCGCGGCTTCATCTTCTGGGCAGCCTCGACGCGGGCGTAGATCTGCAGCTTGGCCTTGGCCACCGCCGTCTTCGTGCCGCGCGCACTGTCGGCGATCTCGACGATCTCGTCGATGAAGGTGTCCGCCTGCTCGTCCTTAGCCAGCTCGTACAGCTTGCGGAATTCTTCGTTGTCGGCCAGCCAGCGGAACACGGTGGCCTTGCTGGGCATGCCCGGCATCTTGCAGATGGCCCGGATGCTCTTGTCGCCCTCCGCGACTGCGGCGCAGAACTGAGCGGCCAGCTTGTGCTTGTAGGTGGTCGCGGTCATGGTATTCGGTAAAAAAATGGCCCGGCAGCGTGGTGCTGGCCGGGCCGGAAGCTCCGCCGAAGCGAAGAGAGGAGACACGTGAAACAAAGGCTATTTCTTTATAGCTTTTACTTGCCAAAAGCTATAAAAGGGCTATAATACAACCCATGAACTCGATCAACTGGACCCCGAAAGCAGCCAAGCAGCTCCGCAAGCTGGACAAGCAGGCACAAAGCCCGATCCGCGACGCGGTGACGAAGCTGGCGACCATGCCGAACTGCCAGAACGTCAAATCCCTGACCAACCACTCAAGCGGCTACCGCCTCCGAGTCGGAAACTACAGGGTGCTGTTCGACTGGGACGGGGAAATCAAAATCGTCGCAATCAACGAAGTGAGCAAACGAGATGAACGCACCTACTAACATCCAAGTCATCAACGGGCCGGACGGGAAACCGGCCTTTGTAGTCATCCCTTTCGAGGAGTACCAGAAGACCCACGCGGCGGAACGTAACCTGATCCCGCACGAGGTCGTGAGCGCCACGGTCGACGGGGCCACGCCGGTACGCGCCTGGCGTGAGCACCTGAAGCTGACTCAGGCCGAGGTCGCGGCCCGCATCGGCATTTCGCAGCCGTCGTACGCCAAGCAGGAAGCGAGCGATTCGCTGCGCCGTCCGACCATTGGCAAGATCGCCAAGGCGCTTGGGATCTCGGTCGAACAGCTCGAGTTCTGATCCGCGCTGGCCAGTGCGGCGCGCGTGCGCTCGAGCTGGAGCAGGACCAGCAGCCAGCGGCGCTCGTCGGAGAGGGACAGCTGGAAGGGCATGATTGCTCCAGGTAGGAATAGGGGCCGGTTACAGCGTCCGGCGCCGGCAGCTCGGGTATCGCGCCGGCTGTCTGGCCAACGCCAGGTCATGCTTACGTCGTCGTGGGTGCCGTCTTCGAAGTCTTGCCGGGCAGGGGCTCCGGCACTCCTCGGGCAAGTGTGTCCCCGTGCGCGTTTCGTCGCGCTCTACGCTGCCGGCGCGCGGCAGAACGGCCGATCATGGCTTACTTGTGCATATGGCCCTCGCTGGTCGTGATCGGAAAGCAAAAAGCCCCGCGTCATCACTGACTGCGGGGCTTCGTTTTTCGTCCGTTCACGCCGCGGGCTCCCTTTGGGACCCGGCCGCGTCGTGATTGACGGAAATAAGTTGTGACCGGGAATGTATCGCGAAAATTTCCTGTTGTCAATCGAGCGGCTTAAGTGATGATCCAGTTGGAGCATTAATTGCCTCAGCGTCGAGCACTAGCTTCGCGTTGTCCACCTCTGCGTCGGTCACGAAGAACGCGTCATCAAGCAATAAAAACTCGTCAACCAGATACTTCAGTTCGGGGTTTAGGCCAGACGATACAGCTCCGAGATAAGCCTCCTTCCCGGAATGCACTACCTCTTCAATCAGTTGAGCGAAATCACCATCGCCTGAACAGATCCAGATTGTCTCTGCATGATCCCGATAACACGCTCTCATCACATCAACGGCAATGGCAATGTCACAGATGCTCTCCTTCCGTGATCTTGCACTCTTCTTGCGCACGAAAGGAATCATCTGGCCTCGCTTGCAATTTGCGGTGTCCTCAAGATCGCTCAGGTCGCACTCCCACATTGTGCCGGCAATTTGTTCGCGGACCGACTTGACCTTATCGTCATCGCCGACCACGCTGGTATAGTACGCAAGACGTTTTATATGCCAATAATGCTTTTTCAGAATCCGTGGATTCCACACAAAACAGTCTTTAATATGGATATTGTCGGGGCGCGGGATTCGGCCTGCGGCCACCATTTCTTGATACCGGCACACGAGGTTCTCACCGTCGACGAAGATAAGCGTTTTATTTATGGACACGTTTCCCTCTGATTTACTTTGGACGTGGCTATCTTACATGATTCGATTATCTTTTTATCCCTCGTTTATCACTTCATTGCGGTTATAAGTTCGATCGCAGCCTGCGCATCGCGGAACAGTCTAACAAACTCGGTAGCCGGGTGACGCGGTATCGATAGCTTCCGGCACACCACCTCTGGCCGGGCCTGGTCGATGTAGCACCACCACAACAGCAGCCGGTCGAAGGTCTTCAGTTTCCGCATACCCAGCTCGAGCAGCAGCGCATCATCCTCATCGATCTTGCGGCGCTCGTCGCTGCCGCCGGCGCTGCCCAGCTCGGCCTTGCGCAGGCGCTCGCAGATGGCGCCGGTCTGGCTGCTAGCCGATGGCGCGCCAGTGGCGGTGGCCCAGCGTGCCCAGTTCTCCAGGCGCGATCCAATGTCGCGGCGTTCCTCGGTCAAGCTGCCTCCTGCTCCACGGTTGCGGCCAGCGCCACGCCCTCGATGTGCTGGGCCAGCGCCAGAATGGCCAGCGCGTCGGCGTGGTTGTTGTCGACAGGCCGGAACCCCTTGGCGCGCGCCGCCTCGACCATGGCCGTCTTGTCCGCGTTGCCCTTCCCGGCCCAGTGCTTTTTGACCTGACCGACGCCGACCGGGCGCAGTGGCACGTTGTTGGCCGCGCACCACATCTCCAGGCATGCGAGGAAGCCGCCGTAGACGTGCGCGGCGAGTGTGCCGGCGTGCTGCTTCACGTCCTCGTAGTAGACCGCGTGGATCTCGCCGGACGCGCGCTGCTCGCCCAGGAAGGCGCGGAACTTGAGCCAGCGGTGGCCGGGCTTCTCCATGGCGAGTGGCGCGAACTTAGCGCTGCCGCCGTGCACGATGCCGTTGCGGTCGGTGCGGGCCCAGCCGGTGGTGGTGCCGATGTCGATGGCCAGGATGTTCATTCGGCGGCCTCGTAGGTGGCGGCGAAGATGTCGGCCTTGCACGTGTACAGCTCACCTTTCACGCCCTGGATGATCCAGTCGCCTTCCTCGGCGCGCATGATGCCTTCGAGCGTGAAGATCTCGCAGTAGGCCGGCTGCGTCGGGTCGCCCCACTTGCCAGTGTTGTGCAGGATGACGTCGTTGCGCGTCACTGCGTCGTGGAACCAGTCGGGCTGGCCGACCTGGCCGTTGTTCCGGCGCTGGAACTGGAAGGCTTCGATGACGATGGGCTTCTTGCGGAATTTCATGGGTTGGTTCTCCTTGTCGTTGTGGTCGCGCTCGCGCGCGAAGTGGTCTCAGATGGCGCTTGCCTCGCTCGCCAACGCCAGGTGTGCGCATTGCACCTGGTACGGCAGCAGCGATTCCCCAGCCTGCTCACGCGCCACGAGACGCCGGGCCCAGCCCAGGTGGTCGTGATTCGGCCCCTTGTGGCTGACGCAGCGCACGGCATGCGCGATCGCGGCGCGGGCCTTCTCGGTGTTCGTGGTCGACTGGCCTGGGGCGGTCAGCTGCAGCATCGGCTTCGGGATCTCGTCCCATGCGCCCAAGGCGAGCTGCTTGTCGAGCGAAGCTTCCCAGCGCGCCTTGACGGCGCTGTACGGCTGCTGTTGCAGCTCACTGGCCATGGGCATGGCGGCCCAGTAGATCGCCGGGTGAGTCCACTTGCCGTGCTCGTTGGCGAAGCGGGCCTGCACGCCGGTCACGGCCTCGTAGTACGCGGCGACCTGGTCGACCCTGGGCCTGCACAGGCGCTTGAACTCGGGCAGGGTGGGTGGCCAGTCGCGCTGGCTGAGCGCGTCCAGGCCTCGCTTGAGCTCGTTGCTGCTGTAGCCGGAAAGCTCCTGCGCCCAGTAGGCGATGAGCTTGTCCATGTCGGCCTGTGCCCACTGGTCGGCGAAGCGCTTGCCGTACTCGAGCAACATCCGCTCGAACAGGCGCTCGACCCATGCCTCAGGCAGGGCGGTCGTTGATGTCGATGATGCGATGGTCGTCGTCATGGCTTGCTCCGTTGATGCGGTCGAGTAGGCGTTGCGTGTTGGCCTGGCCGGCTTGGCGTGTCGAGGTGCGCGGCGGGGCGGCGCCGCTGGCTTTCAGCTCGGCCGCGTCTTTGGCCCAGCGCTCAACGATCGAGAAGACGTAGGCCGGCGGGATGGCTTCGTCGGGCTTCGACTTCTTCGCGGCCTTGCAGGCGGCGTCGATCGTCTCGACGGTGATGCCCTGGTCAGCCAGTGCGATCAGGCGCAGGTCGCCCGGGCTCGAGTTGATGCCGAAGCGGCGCATGGCGATGCTGAGCGCACCCGGGGTGGTCGGCTCGGTACCGCGAATCTCGCGCAACTCGGGTCGAGCAGTCGTGGGGGGTGAGGGGGGTTGTTTACATTCTCCCTGTCCCTGTCCTTCTCCCTGTCCCTGTCCCTTAAGAGCTTTTTCCGGCGGATTTCCATCGTCGGTGTCTCTACTTCCGGCGGAATCCCCCGCACTTTCCGGCGGAATTCCTGCGGATTCCTGTGGAATTTCCGGCGGAATCGAGCCCGGTTCTGGCGGAAATGGCAACGGCGGCAGGCCGTCCTGATCGCGTTGCTTGTTGGATTTCCGAATGCGATCGCACTCTTTCTTCCATCCGTGGTGCAGCTTTGCGCGCCAGCTTTCCAGCGCCTTCTCCGCGACGACCGGGTGATACAGGCGGCCGTCTGCGCACTTCACCCAGCCGTGCAGGGCGCCGTCGCGCAGGCCGATCCATTCCTTGACCACGCGGCCATAGCCGGCGGCCTTGGCCAGGAAGCGATCGTCGTCGGGAAGGGATGCGGCCGGGACCTGGTGCCAGGCCGCGCTCCACAGAAGGACGGCGGCCCAGCAGGCCTCGGGGGATTCGTACGCGGCCATATCGCTGTCACGCAGGCGCGCGACGTCGAGCGGCATGAACGCGAAGTCCTGCAAGTTGCAGTCGGCGGGGGTGAGCGGCGCGGGCAGGGCGCCATTGACGGGCGACGTCATGGCGGCGAGACCTCGAGTTCGATACCCCAGGCCTCGGCCGCGCACCGATCCCACTCAGCCTGCCAGGCCTCGATCGCCGGCGAGTGCCAGTTGAAGCCGTGTTCGTCCCGGCCAGCGCCGCGGCTGAACGCGTCCCGGGCCTTCTCTTCGATCATCGCGATAGAAATGACCTGATCCATCATTCCCCCGCGTCGTCCACGACCTTGCGCAGCTGCTGGCGCGCGAGATACTCGGCCTGCTGCTTGCGGTGGTCCTGCTTGTTTGCGATCGCGTCCTTGTCGATCGCGCGCCAGGTGCGCGCCGTCAGGGTGATCTTGTCGTCCGCCGAATACTTCGACTTTTGTGCTTGCTGTGACATGTGCTCCTCGGTTATGTCAGGTGGTATTGCCAGGCGCCGTCGGCTTCAAAGACGCATGTGCAGACGGCCGCGTGCGGCGTAGTTCGAGCGGCCCGGCAGCAACATGGCCATGTTCTGGCCAGCGCCAGGTCTTCCGGCGGGCAGCTGGCGCGCCTTAGCATTCCGGTCGTCCAGCCAGCCGCGCGCGAGATCGCGCAGCTTCTTGCTCTGCGGGACGTCGTCGGCCTGGCACTGCTTGCTGAACTCGACGAACTCGTCCGCGTTCAGCAGCGTCTTCACTACGATGGTTCGGGGGGATTTCACTGGGGTTCTCCTTGGTGGGGTGGTACGGGGTGGGGTGCTTCTGGATTTCGGGGTGGGCGATTCCGATCGTGCTAGATTGTTATTCCCCAACAACAATTTCTTTTGAAAGGAATCACCCATGGCTCTTCAAGCAAATGCTGCTTACTACGCAGCTCTTGCGTTGGTCACGCAGGCTGTCGAAAGCGGCGTTATTAAGCTGCGCGGCGTCGAACGTCTCGACGACGCAGAAGCGCACGGCAAAGCCGACGCCGCCTACCTCATTGCACTGATCCGTGGTCTACAGGCGGAGCTGCCGGACGAGTAACCGTCTGCTCGTAAGCTGCCAGGCCGGATGCATAGGCCTGCGCAGCTTTCTCGGCCGTAGCTTTCATGTCACGGCCATCTCTCTGCGCCGCGAGTATTGCTTCTCGCAGCAGTTCATTCAGCGTTACATCCATGGTCATCTCCAGGTGCTGGTGGGAAGAGCCGGTCGGCAACAGGACCGGCGCAAAAAAACCGCAGCGGTCACTGCGGCTGAGGCTGGGAGGTGGGTAGCTCGGCCAGCTCGGGCCAGATCCGCTGCCAGTCGTCGGGGCGCAGGTGCTGGCGTGTCACGGCACCGCCGGTCTTCTGCCAGATTTCGACGCAGCGCTCAGGCGAAATGGGAGAAAGCCCCTTGGCCATCTGCGACAGGTAGGAAGGGGAGACGCCCAGGTCAGCAGCAAGAGCTGCCGCGCGTCCGCGTTCGGCTGAGATATAGGTTTTGAGGTCCATGCTGCGCAGTTTAGTAACTACTAAATCCAAAGTCAAGTGAACACTAATTTAGATTTCTCTAAACTCTTGCGAATGGACATCACAGAAATACGCAGGGAAAACTTGAGGCGCTGGGTTGCCGAGCACGGCACACCAGCGAAGGAGCGCAGCCTGTTCTCACAGCTCAAGGCCAATGGCTCGTTCGGTGAGCGGGTCGCTCGACGCCTTGAAACGGACTACAAGATGGGGGAGGGCTTCCTCGATAAGGAGCCCGGTACGCCCCTGGCCAAGGCGATGGAGCTGCTGCCTGGGGCGAGGCGCGTGCGTGCGGTCGATGAGCATGACCCAAGCCTTACGCAGATCATGAAGGTGACGCTCAAGGTCCAGGCGGGCATCACCGGCTTTACGGCGGATCTGGAACATCACGACGGCAGGACGATGGGCGTGCCCACTGAATGGGTGCGCAACGAAAGGTTCGTGGTATCCGACCTTATTGCGATCGTCGTGAAGGGCGAGAGTATGGAGCCATCCCTATTCGACGGAGATGTAATCGTTGTGAATACTGGTGACAAGAAGCTAGTCGACGGCGCAGTTTATGCGGTGAATTACGAGGGTGAGGTGGTTGTAAAGCGCATGATTCGCGATGCCGGTATGTGGTGGCTATCGTCCGATAATGCTGATCAGCGGAAATATCATCGCAAACTATGTAAGGGCGCCGAGTGTATCGTGATCGGTAGGGTGGTCAGAAAAGAAAGTACACACATTTAAATCGATCTCAGGATGAAAACATATCTCGCGCTTTTCTTGGCATTTGCTATTGCCCCAGCTTCCGCTCAGAGTGTCGTTCAAGCACTGATGGCGAACGTTACACCGGCGGTCAGCAGGGATGAAAAGGGTGTAAGCTCATGTGGACTTAACTTCGTCACAGGAGCAATGTCCATTGAGGATAAAGCGATCGTATATGATTTCAGTGTAAATATTTACAGCAGTGGGCACGGGATAATTAAAGCCGGAAGCCATTCAATGTTATTTTCCCCAAAGACCGGCTGGGATATGGCTGGTAAAAAAGCGCGGACGCCTGGGCCTAAGTTGGTCTGGCTCGCAAAGCGCGACGATAGCGTAGCAATTCGCCCTGAGAAATATATTAAGGCTGAGAGCGAAGGCTTTGTAATGGGTGGGGCAAGTCTGGAGAGCACCATTGAGCTGCTATTCGCAACCGCTGAAGGCGATCCGATGCAAGTCTCCATGGAATATGCGAGTGACCGGATCCATCGAGTAATGGGTTTCCAAGCAAAGATGACGCAGGATGATCGTCAAGCATTCGGCTCTTGCGTCGGCGGGCTGATGAAACGCATGGAAGCCGAGCTGACAAAGCAGTAACACGCAGGGAGGCCACCTGCCCGCAAGCGCGGGCTTTTTTTCGCCTGGAAGTTTAGTAAATGCTTGACATGCAGTTTAGTGCGTACTAAAGTTCACTCCATCGCAACCAAGCTCAGCACCCGCCGAGCAGTCGACTGGAGAGCCGCATGTCCTATCACGCCACCACCGAAGACCAGCGCAAGTCGCCGCTGATCGACCTCACCCGCCAGAAGTCGGCCGGCCTGCTGGCCGCCGTGTGCGCCGAGCAGCCGCAGGCCACGAAGCTGCTGGTCGACTTGCTCGGCGACTACTTCACCGACGAACACGCCGTTGTCACCCTCATCCGCGAATCGCTCGCCGGTACCAACAGCCTGCAGGGCGTCATAACCGACCTGATCTGGACCGAAGCCGAGCAGATGGCCGAGCGCGAGCTGGAAGCGCTCGAGCGCGAACAGCGCGCGCTGGCCGACGACGATCGCATTGCCCGCCACCTGGACGCTCAGGCGGCGTAGCCCGAACGTGCGGCGCGCCCCCATGAAGCGCGCCTTGCCTTGCCCGGGTCAGTGAACGGGACAGTGGGAACTGAACATGCCCTGGCAGCCGGGAAGACGGCACCAATACCGAAGCCGGCCGCGCCGGCGCCAACAAGGAGAGTAGGGATGACCGTTGCAACCGCCCGCATCGCCCGCGGCCCATACCGCGTCCTGCGCCGCCTGGCGCGCAAGCTGACCAAGCCGCTCCGCCTGGCCGTAATCCGTCACCAGCTGGCCCTGAGCGAGGGCAACGTGCGCCACCTCGAGCTGGCGCGCGTCGAGGCGGTCGCGATGCTGCAGGCCGAGCACATGCGCCAGGTGAAGCTGATGCAGCGCCGCCAGCAGATCGAGCAGGGCTTCGCATGATCCGCCATATCCGCACCCAGTACCGCCTGTCCCTGCTGGCCGGCTTCGGCCCGCGCAAGGCAATCACCCGCGCGCTGCGCACCTACGTTTTCGGTTTTTGACAAGAGAGGAATCACCCAATGAATCAAGTCGTCGCCAGCCCGGCCAAGAGCCTGAGCACTTTCCTGGACAAGTACAAGGGCCAGATCGCCAATGCGCTGCCGAAGCACATCAGCCCCGATCGCATGGTTCGCCTGACCATGACCGCGTTCAGCCAGAACGCCGCGCTGCAGCGGTGCGATCTGCATAGCATCTTCGGTTCGGTCGTCGTGGCCGCGCAGCTGGGCCTTGAGATCGGCGTTGGCGGCCAGGGCTACCTGGTCCCATACGGCAACAAGGCGACGTTCGTCCCGGGCTGGCAAGGGCTGGTCGACCTGGTGTCGCGCGCCGGCCGCGCCACGGTCTGGACCGGCGCCGTGTATCGCGGCGACGACTTTGACTGGGCGCTGGGCGACCGGCCGTACGTGAAGCATCGCCCGGGCGCCGGCGGCGACACCTGGCAGGACATCACGCACGTCTACGCCGTCGGCCGCGTCAACGGCAGCGAGTTCCCTGTGATCGAGGTGTGGACCATGGACCGCGTCGTGAAGCACCTGAATAAGTTCAATAAGGTCGGCGGTCGCCACTACGCGCTGGAGAAGAACGGCCAGAACATGGAGATGTACGCCCGCAAAGTGGTGCTGCTCCAGGTGCTTAAGTACATGCCGAAGTCGATCGAGGTGCAGCGCGCCGTCGACGTGGCCACCGCCGTGGACGCCGGTAAGAATTTCACCATCGATGCCGACATGGTCACGATCGACGATCGCGACGTCGACCAGGGCGACACCGGCGCGGGCGCGGCCGGCACCAGCACCACCAGCTCGAGCACGACCAGCGGTAGCGCGGGCCGCGCCGGCGGCGCCGACAAGCCGGTGTGCACTCCCGAGGAGTTCCAGGCAAAGACGGAGGAATGGCGCGGCCTGGTCACCTCCGGCAGGAAGACCGCCCCGCAGCTGATCGCCATGATCCAGACGCGTCAAACCCTCACCGAAGACCAGAAGCTGACGATCGACGCCTGGGCCCACGAGAACGACTGATCCACCCCATCACAACAAGGAGAACAACATGATGCAAATTCACGATCTCGAACAGGGCAGCACCGACTGGGACCTGTTCCGCCTGGAGCGCTTCGGCGCCAGCGAGGCGGCCGCCATGCTGGGTATCTCGACGCGCGTGCGCCGCACCGAGCTGTTGCACATGAAGCACACTGGCACGCCGAAGGAGTTCAGCGACTGGGTGCAAGCCAACATCCTGGACTACGGCCACCACGTGGAAGCGCTGGCGCGGCCGCTGGTCGAAGAACTGATCGGGACCGAGCTGTATCCGGTGACCTGTTCCCTGGGCCGCAAGTCGGCTTCGTGCGACGGCCTGACCATGGCCGGTGACGTGGCCTTCGAGCACAAGCAATGGAACCAGGCGCTGGCCGACGCCGTCGCCGCCGGCGAGCTGCCCGACGAGTACATGCCGCAATGCCAGCAGATCATGATGGTGACCGGCTGCAGCAAGGTGGTGTTCGTCTGTAGCGACGGCACGCTCGATAATTTCGTGCACATGGACGTGCTGCCGGATCCAGCCTGGCAGGACCGGATCGGCGCCGGCTGGGCCCAGTTCGAAAGGGACTTGGCGGCCTACGAGCCGACGACCTACGCACCGAAGCCAGAAGCCGACCCGATCATGGCGCTGCCGGCGCTGCGCATCGAGATCCGCGGCGAGGTGGCCACCACCAACCTGCCGACCTTCAAGGCGAAGGCCGAACGCTTCATCGCCAGCATCAAGACCGACCTGGTCACCGACGAGGACTTCGCCAACGCGGAAGCGACCGTGAAGTTCTGCGAGAAGGCCGAGGCCGACCTGGAGCAAGCGAAGCGCGCGGCGCTCGAGCAAACCGCCGACATCGCGGACCTGATGCGCACCATCGACCACATCGCCGAGCAACTGCGTGGCAAGCGCCTGACGCTGCAGAAGACCGTGAAGGACAAGAAGGAGCTGATCAAGGCCGGCATCCTGGGCAAGGCCAAGCAGGACTTCGCCGACCACGTCGCAGCGCTCGACAAGGAAATCGCGCCGCTGCGCCTGGTGTTCCAGGCCCGCGACTTCGCCGGCGTGATGAAGAACAAGCGCACGCTGGCCACGCTGCAGGACGCCGTCGACACCGAACTGGCCAACGGCAAGATCGCCGTCGACGCGATCGCCGCCGCCGTGCGCGCGCGCCTGGCCTGGTACCGCGAGCACGCGGCCGGCCACGAGTTCCTGTTCGCCGACCTGCAGACCGTGATCCAGAAGCCGGACGAGGATTTCCGCCTGGCGGTGAACACGCGCATCGAGAACCACAAGCGGCAGGAAGCCGAGAAGGCCGAGCGCCTGCGCCAGGAGCAGGAGGCGGCGCGCCAGCGCGCGGAGACCGCGGCACAGGCCCAGGCGGAGTTGGCCGCGAACGCGACAGCCGCCCAGGTCACCCACGTCAGCCCGACCATGCAGATCATCGAGGCGGCGCCAGTCACACCGATCGCGGCTGCGCGCCCGGCCGCCGCCGGCACCACGCCGGCAAGCCTGCGCCTGGGCCAGATCGCCGAGCGCCTGGGCTTCTCGCTCACCGCCGACTTCCTGGCCAGCTTGGGCTTCGCCGCCGCCGGCCGCGATCGCGCCGCGGTGCTGTACCACGAAGCCGACTTCCCGGCCATCTGCACCGCGCTGATCGGCCACATCACCAGCGTGCGCGGCGCCCGCGCTGCAGCGTAATCACCCACCACCAACGAAGGAGAAATCGCATGTCCACCACTAGCACCGTCCTGCACGGCATCACCGTGACCCCGGTCGAATCGTCGCGCATCGTCGCGATCGGCCACGCCCCTGAGTCGAACACGCTCGCCATCCAGTTCAAGCGCGGCGACGCCGCCGGCCCGGTCTACCACTACCAGAACGTCGACGCCGAGCAGTTCCAGCAGTTCCAGGGTGCGGAATCGATCGGCTCGCACTTCTACAAGCATATCAAGCCGTTCGCCGAGAAGTTCCCGTACCAGAAGATGGACTGACGATGCGGACGCAGCGCCTCTCCACCTGGTTGGCCCTGCGCTGCCGGGAGCCGCTGTTCCAGCGGTTCCTGCGCGTGCCGGACGAGCAAACGGCGGTTCACAGCGTGCGCGCCATCTGCGAGGTGAAGTCGCGCGGCGAGATCGACCGCAACCCCACGGCCGCGCAGCGCTTTCACGACTTTATCCGCAAGCCATTTCTGTTGTTTTGCCAAGACCCGAAGAACCACACCCCCCAGGAGCAATGACCGATGTTTTCGATTCCCTTCCTAAAGACTCAACTCGCCTCCGTAAATGCGCGCGCCGAGCTGCACGGCAAGGAGAAGAAGCCCGCCTTCGACCTCAAGCTGATCGCCGCGATGCCCAACGATGTGCTGTTCGACTTCCATCCGCTGCTGCGCACAATGCTCTACAAGCCAGCAGAGCAAGCAGATCAGGTGGATTTGGTGGATCAGGCGGACCCGGAGGCACTCACTGCGCTGCGCCTGCCGAAGCTGGGCAAACTGAAATGGGAATTTGAGGCCGAGGGCTACAGCCTGCGCATTGCCTACGGCATCGGCGGCAAGAGCGATATCAACCTGTCGGACTGCAAGGTGCACAAGGTGTCGTTTGTGTGCCAGGAGGGTGGCACGGTGTTGGTCGAATGCACGGTGATCGCCCATCCGGAAACGGCCATCGTCGGCCGCCTGTGCGAGATGATCCAGCAGACCGTGGAGATGGAACTGACGCCACCGGAGCCTGAAACACTGGGCCAGCTGTTCGGCGAGGCGGCCTGATCATGGCGCGCGTTTCTACCGCGACCATCCCCGGCGTGGGCCTGGCCGGCTGCAGCGCGGAGAAGCGCGCCATGCGCACCGCGTGCATCCTTCGCATCCGCGAGGTGCTGGCCGACGGCCCCATGAGTACCTTCGACGTGAAGAAGGCGCTGGGCGTCAGCAGCTCGGCCACCTATGCAGCGCTCAACTTTATGATGCTGGAGCTACGTGAGGTACGCAGGTCCGGCCAGCGCGACGACCGGCGCGCGTTTCTCTGGGAGCTGGGCGAAGACCTGACGCTGTCGGCCGCCGACCAGCAGCAGACGCGGACCGTGCCGGCGCGCCAGGTGGGCATGTGGCGTGATCACCTGGTGGCGGCGCTGTTCGGGCCGGCGCAGGGAGCTGCAACGTGAACCAGATCGACATCTTCGGCGCCGGCGCGCAGCGTCTCCAGATGACGGACTCGATAGAACTGACGGTCCAGTCGCTACAGGCTTACGGCGCCGACCATGATCACTGGGGCGTGGCCTGGTCTGGCGGGAAGGATTCGTCGGCGACGCTGACCCTGCTGATCTACCTGCTCGACACCGGCAAGATCCGCCAGCCGAAGACGCTCACCGTGTTCTATGCCGATACCCGCCAGGAGCTGATCCCGCTGGCCGTGGCTGCGCGCCACATCATGGACGAGCTCGAGGATCGCGGCATCCGCTGCGAGGTGGTGACTGCACCGATGGACAAGCGGTTCATGGTCTACATTCTCGGCCGAGGCGTGCCACCGCCGAACAATAACACCCTCCGGTGGTGCACGCGCCAGATCAAGATCGACCCGATGGAGCAGGCGCTGCGCGACCGCCTCGACCAGCTCGACGGCCAGATCCTGATGATCACCGGCGTGCGCCAGGGCGAGAGCGCGATCCGCGATCGCCGCATCGAAATGAGCTGCGGGAAGGACGGCGCCGAGTGCGGCCAGGGCTGGTACCAGCAGGTGCTGCCGAACGCCAAGGGCCTACGCGGCCGCCTGGCCACCCTGGCGCCGCTGCTGCACTGGAGGGTGTGCCACGTGTGGGAGTGGCTGAAGCACTGGGCCCCGACGGCCGAGTTCGGCGACTGGAGCACTGCCATGATCGCGGACGCCTACGGCGGCGATGAGGCGGAGGAGATCAACGCGCGCACCGGCTGCATCGGCTGCGCGCTGGCCCAGCAGGATAAGGCGCTCGACAGCGTACTGCTGCTGCCGGCCTGGTCGTACCTGGCGCCGCTCAAGGGACTGCGCCCGCTGTGGCGTGAGCTGCGCAAGCCGCAGTACCGCCTGCGCAAGGCCGGTGCCGAGCTGCTGAAGGACGGCAGCATCGCAAAGAACCCGCAGCGGATGGGACCGATCACGCTGGAAGCACGGCTGATGGGCCTGGACCGCGTGCTGGGCATCCAGAACGAGATCAACACCTCGGCTCGCGCGCTGGGCCGGCCGGAGATCGACTTGATTAACCCCGAGGAGGAGGCGCGCATCCGCGAGCTGATCGCTGCCGACACGTGGCCGCAGGGTTGGGAAGGTGATGAGCCGATTGCGACGACCGTCATGGATGTGGTCTACCAGAACGGCGTGATTCAGCCCCAGTTATTTCTGGATTAGCGCACACCAGATTATTTTAAATTGCGTACGCCGGTTTCGAATTTCTCGATAGCCTGCTCCACATTTGCAATAAAACTGTGATTACGATTGATTTGTTTAGGAAGTCCAATGAGTTCTGGCCTAGATATCCATTCCTGCAAGATCCCGCGAAAAACTCTCAAATTGCCATGAATCGCGGTCAAGCTGTCCACGATCTCAAAAGATCCAAGTTCGTGTGCTGGGATCGCTTCGAGTTTCGTCAACATTGATTCGATGGAGTTTGCCTTGGAAGTCAATTTCCGACAATGCCGAGACATATCTCCAATTTCTTCACGCGGAACAATTGCAAGCGTGTACGGGTTTTTGCTGAGTCGCTCTGCGCGCGCGACGATTGCGCTGACAGCGGCGCATCGTCGCCGAAGTGCGAGGAGATCAGCATCGACGATAAGTCGAGCTGCATGGGCATTCTGGCGGCTCATTACAAAGATTGCGACAGCGAGCGCAGCGATAGAGCCAATCACCTGCGCCCAACCAGAATCGAGCGAAGACCATGTTACGAAAACCACTATCCATCGAATGATGATCATGGTGGCTACAAGTAGAAGCAACCCCATCGCCCAAAAGCCGATGATCTTCCAGAATTTAGTTTCCATTGCACGATAGAAATTTGTTTCCGGGATCGTAGCACGACAAGAGCACTGAATTACTAACGAAAGATCACATGACCAATCTTAAATTTCATACAAGCCGCAATTTGATTGATTCCGCGCTTGCCCACTTGGCGCTCGAACGCGCCGCCGGCTGCGTCATCCAGGTGCCCGACACCGAACCGCCGCTGTTCGTTGCGGTCGGGCCGGCGCCGGCGATTGTGAATCTGCTGCAGGCTGAGGTCGATCTCGATCTCGATCGCGCAGTCGATGCAGGCGACATCGCCGGTCACGCGCGTGCGTTGCGCCGCAAGACACTCGCCCATGCCGACGTCCAGTTCGACCTTAGCGAAGGCGGGCACTGTGATTGACCGCGGCCCCGACCGTCGCTGGCGTGACACCGGCCCGGGCCAGCTGCTGCCTGAGCGCCGCGACGGCCTCGACCGCCGCGCGCTGGCTGCGCCGGCGCCGAGCATGCGCGGAATGATTCGACCAGGTGTTGGCGAGGCGCAGCCGCCGCGCGAGCGCCGGCAGTACGCGGATTCGGGAATGGAATAGGAGGAAGTGAAGATGAGCGAAAACGAACTGATCCAGCGCCTGAGCGCTGCCCTGGCTGGCCAGCTGCACCCGCCGGTGCCGGTCGACATTGACCTGTGGGATGTGGCCACCATCGCGCGCGTGATGAAGCGGAGCGAGAGCCAGGTGCGCAACCGGATGATCTGTCTACCCGATTTCCCGAAGGCGATCCGCCTGCCGGTGGCTGGGGGCGGGCGAGGCCAGCCGTTGTACCGGGCGTCCGAAGTCTTGGACTGGGCGGGGAAATATCAAGATCGTCACTGAGTTAGCGCAGCCGTTTCATTCCTTGTCGGAATCCACTGCTCCTAGATCAAGCTCGACGTTGAGGAACTTCTCGTCAGGGTACGTGGCCTTTGCGTAGGCTCGCACCCTGCTCGCAACAGCGGGCAGGCTTTTTAACGACTCGGATACGTGAAGAAAAACGTCATCGGTGCGACTTTTCGCACCAATGAATAATCTGTCGCCCAGGCGCGATCGTAATTCATCAATGTCAATTCGTGTTTTTCCAGCTCTTGCTTGCTCGATAGCTTCATGCACTTCCTTTGTGTAAAAATCTGCACGCTCGCCCATGCTTCGAATGCATTGCAAGAAGCGCTCGTCTTCTACCGAGAGATCGAGAAGCAGTTGAGGATCGTTCGCGAGAATAAACGCGAGTGAGGGAAAGTCCTGCTGCATATTTTTGTACTCGGGCTGACCCATTGCCGGCATATTTACCCATCGGTGTGGTTGCTTTTCATATTTCGCGATGGAGACCCAGCTTCCGCCGACAGCGTTAATTTGCTGCGCGAGGATGAAAAGGGCCGTTTGTAAGGCGGCTACTCTGTGCTCGTGCTCCTTTACAAGCTCCTTTTGTGTGTTTAGATGGAATGCAAATGATGCGCCCAAGAACGTCGAGAGTAATGACGACAGGACTATCGGTACAAGCGAAGTGGCCCTCGCAGGATCAGTGCCAACAGTAATGAGTACGATCAGTAGCAAAATCAGCGCAATAGCGTCGAAGAGATGTTTCGCCTTTATCTTTCGAGCGAATGCAGCAACACTTTTTTTCGTCATGTGAGAATTCCTATACCTCAGTCCAGCCGTGTAGCCATATCTTCGGCGGACTCGTTGTAGTAGATCTGCAGTTTCTTCAAGTCCTTGTGGCCGGTCATCCTGGCCAAGTCGAGCACATGCAGCTTCTTCGCCAGGCGCGTGATCGCCAGATGACGGGTGTCGTGGAACGTAGCCTCTTCGACCATTGCACGGTTCCTGGACTTCCTGAAAAGCGCGTCCACCGATGCCGTTGTCAGGCCGAACAGGGCGCCACCTTCCTCCGGTTCCGGTAGCAGTTTGAGCAGGGTGACCGCGCGCGACGACAGTGGAACGTCGCGCTTGGTGCCGTTCTTCGTGCGGGGCAGGGTGGCGACACGTCCATTCACATTTGCCGCAGTCAGGCCACAGATTTCACCCGCCCGCATAGCGGTCTCGATCGCAAACAGGAAAGCGATGCCGACGCGCTGGGTTGTCGTCTCGATCGACGTGGCCTGATCGACGTCGATTCCCATCGCGGCGCAGAGCCGGTCAATTTCATCCGCGGTGTACAGGCGATCGCGCGGCGGTGGGTCGGCCGGCCGGCGCACATCGGTGGTAGGCGACGTCGCGATCCACTTCCATTCCCGCACAGCGCTGGCGAAAACGTGAGACAGCAGGTTCAGGTCACGGTTGACGGACGAACCTTTCACCGTCAACAGCCGCTGATCGCGCCATTTGCCCAGCACCTCGGACGTGATGTCGGCCAGCTTCCATTCCTTGAGCGGTTTTCCGTCAACGACCATGCGGCCGATCGCTGCCAGGCGGATCGCTTCCTTGTCCGCGCCGCGCTTGTGCGCCGACACCTCTTTTTGGTACCGCTCGAACGCGGCCTGTACCGTGCGGCCGCGCTGGATCCCGGTGGATTTCTCCGTGCGGATCTCTGTTTCGCGTTGCGCCGCCCACGCGGTCGCCTCCGTCTTGGTGGCGAACACGCGGGATTCCCGCACCCCTTGGATAGCAATCTGGGCGCGCCAGCCGCTAGGTCTCTTGGCGATCGACGCCATCATTACTCCCCATACTTCGACAGTGCGTAATTATGGCGTAAAACGTGCGTAATGGATGGGATAAAGAAGGGGTGAGACGGTGTGGAATGATGAAGCGAACAAAGGTGCGAAAACTTCGTAAGCGCTTGATTTGAGAGGAAAAGAGGTGGGAAGTTGCGTAATGCTGGATGTGTTCGTGGTGCCCGGAGCCGGAATCGAACCGGCACGCCATTGCTGGCAGCAGATTTTAAGTCTGCGGTGTCTACCAGTTTCACCATCCGGGCAACGCCCGAGATTCTAGCACAGGCGTGCTCAATTCGGAGCGGTTTGGCAACTTTATCCTCCTGATAAGCCCCTCCACGCGGCATGATCTCCCGCGCATCCCTTCCAACCGGTCTCTTGCATCTTTGGAACCCCCGCCCGGATGGTGTAGCATGCCAACCGGCGCCACCCAAGCTGGCGCTACCTCTGGCAAGACCACGCAAGGACAAGAATTGGACATCAAAATCAACGACGAGCTGCGGTCCTTCGTCGACCCGCTCACCGACATCGAATACGCCGCGCTCGAGCGCAGCCTGCAGACCGAGGGCTGCCGCGACGCCCTGGTGCTCTGGCGCGACACACTGATCGACGGCCATAACCGCTACGAGATCTGCACAAAGCACAACATCCCTTTCCGCACCGTCCACAACAACAACTTCGCTTCGCTCGAGGACGTGATGCTGTGGATGATCGACAATCACCTGGCGCGCCGCAGCGTGTCGGACTTCCAGCGCGGCGTGCTCGCCTTGCGCAAGAAGGAACTCGTCGCGGCGCGGATGGCCGAGCAGCCGCCACAGGAAGAGGGCGACAAGAACGCACTGGCCGACGAGACCTCGCCACCATGGAATACGCGCGAGGACGTCGCGCGCGCGGCCCGCGTCTCGAGCAATACGATCAGCCAGATCGAACGCATCCAGAAGGCCGCCACCCCGCAGCTGCGCGAGGCGGTCCGCACCGGCGCCATCTCGATCAATGCAGCCGCCAACGTGGCGCAGTTGCCGGAGGAGCAGCAGATCGCCGCCGTCGCCGGTGGCCGCAAGGAACTGCAGCAGGCCGCGCGCCAGGTGCGCGAGCAGAAGACGGCCAGCCGTCCGAAAAAGGAAAAGATCGAGCTCGATCCCGAAGACGAGCTCGCGGCCCTGCGCAAGGAAGTGGCAAGCCTCAAGGATCGCTTGGCGACGCTGCTGACCGATAATCAGCGGCTCAAGCAGCGCTTGGCCAATGCCGGCCTGGACGACGAATAACACGACCTGAAGGAAGCCCCAAGATGCGCATGCCCCGTTCGTTCACGCCGGCCTTGCTCGGCGCTCTGCTGGCCGGACTGGCCGCCCCAGGACTCGCCGTCGCCCAGACCAAAGCGCCGGCCAGCGCCGCGCCCGCAACGCAGCCCTTCAGCGCCGCCGACGTCGCGCGCTGGAAAGCGACCGCGCACCGGGTGACGATCATGCGCGACAAATGGGGCATTCCGCACATCTATGGCAGCACCGACGCCGACACCGTGTTCGGCATGCTGTACGCCCAGGCCGAGGACGACTTCAACCGCATCGAGCTCAACTACATCAATGCGATGGGGCGCCTGGCCGAGGTCGAGGGAGAGAAGGAAATCTGGCGCGACCTGCGCATGAAGATGTACATCCAGCCGGCCGAGATGCAGGCCAAGTACGCCGCCAGCCCGGCCTGGCTGAAGAATTTGATGAATTCCTTCGCCGATGGCCTGAACTACTACCTGCACACCCACCCCGAGGTCAAGCCAAAGCTCATCACCCGCTTCGAACCGTGGATGGCCCTGACGTTCAGCGAGGGCAGCATCGGTGGCGACATCGAGTCGATCGACCTCAGGGAGCTGGAACGTTTCTATGGCAAGCGCCCGGTGCTGGCCCAGGCCAGCGTCGACAAGGGCTTCGATCCGGAGCCGCGCGGCTCGAACGGCTTCGCCATCGCCCCCAAGCGCTCGGCCAACGGCCATGCGCTCTTGATGATCAACCCGCACACCTCGTTCTATTTCCGCCCCGAGGTGCACATGGTCAGTGACGAGGGCCTGAATGCCTACGGCGCCGTGACCTGGGGCCAGTTCTTCATCTACCAGGGCTTCAACGACAAGGTAGGCTGGATGCACACCTCGGGCGGCGGCGACGTGATCGACGAATACCTCGAGAGCGTCGTCGAGCGCGATGGCGAGTTCTTCTATAAATACGGCAAGCACGAAGGCCGGATGCGGGTCGCGCAGATCAACCTGCCCTATAAGACGCCGAACGGCGGCATGGCCAGCCGCACCGTCACTGCCTATTTCACCCACCACGGCCCGGTCGTGCGCCAAGAGGGAAATAAATGGGTGTCGGTCAAGATGATGGACGACCCGCTCAATGCGCTGACCCAGTCCTATACCCGTACCAAGGCGCGCGACTACAACGCTTTCTATAAGGCGATGGAGCTGCGGACCAATTCCTCGAACAACACGGTGTACGCCGACGCGCAGGGCAATATCGCCTACTTCCACGGCAACTTCATCCCGAGGCGCGATCCGCGCTTCGACTGGACCCGCCCGGTCGACGGCAGCAATCCGGCCACCGAGTGGCAGGGTCTGCACGAGATCAAGGAAACGATCACTCTGCTGAACCCAGCCAGCGGCTACATCTCCAACACCAACAACTGGCCGTGTAATGCGGCCGGCGCCGGCAGCAGCCCAAAATGCGCCAGCTACCCGGCCTATATGTGGTCGCTGCCCGAGAATGCCCGTGGCCGTAACGCCGATCGTGTGTTCAAGGACGCCAAGGGCCTCACGATCGATGGCCTGATTGCGGCGTCCTACGACACGCGCCTGGCCGCGTTCGAGCCATTGGTGCCGGCCGTGGTGGCCGATTACGAGGCGCTGCATGAAAGCGATGCGCGCAAGGCGGCGCTGCTCGAGCAGATCGCCGTGCTGCGCGACTGGAACCTGCGTTACGCGATCGATTCGGTACCGACTTCGCTCGCGGTCTATTGGGGGCAAGAGATGGTGGCGGAGCATGGCGCGCGTGCGCGTGCCGAGAACATCCCGGCGGTCGACTACATCGCTTCTCGCCTGAGCCCGGCCGACCGCCTCGATGCGCTGGTGCGCGCCTCCAGCAAGCTGCAGGCCGACTTCGGCAGCTGGCGCACGCCATGGGGCGAGATCAACCGCTTCCAGCGCGTCAGCGGCGACGTCGACCAGCAGTACGACGACAGCAAACCCAGCATTCCGGTCGCTTTCGCTTCGGCCAACTGGGGTTCGCTGGCTTCGTATGGCATGTCGGCCAAGCAGAGCACCAAACGCATCTATGGCGATCGCGGCAACAGCTTCGTAGCTGCGGTCGAGTTCGGTCCGCGCATCAAGGCCAAGAGCATCCTGGCCGGCGGCCAGAGCGGCGATCCGCGCTCGCCGCATTTCAACGACCAGGCGGCGATGTACGCGCGCGGCGAGTTGAAGGACGTGCTGTTCTACAAGGAAGACATCGAGCGCAACCTGGAGCGCAAATACCATCCGGGGCAGTAAGCCCACTAAAGAAGGGACCGCGTGGAACTGAGCGAGAAGCAAAAAATGTTGGCTGGCATGCCGTACCACGCCAGCGATCCCGAGTTGCGCGCCGAGCAGAACGCGACGGCTGCATGGCTGGCGCGCTACAACGGCGCGCTGGGCGAGCCGGCCAGCTGGCAGTCGCTGCTAGGCGAGCGGATCGCGCGCGCAGGGCAGGGCACGACCGTGCGTCCGCCTTTCCATTGCGACTATGGCTGGCACATTACCCTCGGCGCGCGCGTCTTCATCAATTTCGATTGCGTCTTCCTCGACGTCGCGCCGATCGTCATTGGCGACGATTGCCGCATCGGCCCGGGCGTGCATATCTACACCGCCGACCACCCGCGTGACCCGGCGCTGCGCCGCGCCGGCTTCGAATCGGGGCTGCCGGTCACTATCGGCCGTAACGTCTGGATCGGCGGTGGCGCGATTATCCTGCCGGGCGTGACGATCGGCGACGATGCCATCGTCGGCGCCGGCAGCGTGGTCACGCATGACGTGGTGCCGGGCGCCCAGGTCGCGGGCAATCCGGCGCAGCCGATTTCGGGCTGATCCCCCACGCCTTCGTCGCGCGTCGCTCCCGCGCAGGCGGGAGCCCAAGTCCTCAGCGCCGTTGCCAGCGCTGGCTGTAGCTGGTGAGCGTGCACACTTGGGCTCCCGCCTTCGCGGGAGCGACGGTGATGGCGCGCTAGCGACTATGGTGGCGCGCTAGCGACTATGGTGGCGCGCAAGCGACCATGATGCCGCAGCGAGCGGCCGATGGCTGGCGGCGCCTGTTTCCCGCTTGCTATAATCGCAGCTTCGTTTCACCGGACAGCAAGGCAGGACAGGGCAGTGGCCAAACTCTATTTCAGGTACTCGGCGATGAACGCCGGCAAATCGACCGCCCTGTTGCAGGTCGCCCATAACTACGAAGAGCAGGGCCAGCAGGTCAAGCTCTATACGGCGGCGATCGACAACCGCTATGGCGTCGGCCTGATCACCTCGCGCCTGGGCGCCCAGCGCAATGCCGAGGTGTTCGACATCGACACAAATTTCCTCGAGCAAGTGTCCGGCGTGGCTTGCCTGCTGGTGGATGAATCCCAGTTTCTCACCAGCGCCCAGGTCAGTCAGCTGCACCAGCTGGCCCAGGTGCGCGGCGTGCCCGTCATCTGCTACGGACTGCGCAGCGATTTCCGCGGCCAACCGTTCCCTGGCTCGGCCTACCTGCTGGCGCTGGCCGACGATATCGAAGAAATCAAGAATATCTGCACCTGCGGCAAGAAGGCGACGATGAATATCCGCGTCGACGATCAGGGCCGCCGCATCCGCGAAGGCGAACAGGTCAGCATCGGCGGCAACGAAAGCTACCGCCAGGCCTGCGGGCGCTGTTTCTACTCGGCCTGAGCCGGTCATGTCGATCGCTTGCGGCGCCTGGCTCCCTGCCGCCGCTTGCGCCGCGGCCGGGCCCGCGCTCGACATCTTTCTGTACCTGATCCCCTCGGCCGCACTGGCCGTGCTGCTGTGGATCGCCTCCGGCGCCCATCCCGCCTTCTTCGTCTTCACCGCCGCCGGCACTCTGTGCCATGAGCTCGCCCATTTCTCGGTGGGTTTGCTGACCAATGCCGAACCGGTCGGGATGAGCGTCTTCCCGCGCCGCATCAAGCGGCCCAAGGGAGGGCACAACTGGGAGCTCGGTTCGGTCACCTTCGCCAACCTGCGCTGGTACAACGCGGCCCCGGCCGCACTGGCGCCGCTGCTGGTGTTGCTGGTGCCGCTCGGCGTGGCGTGGTGGCGCACGCGTGGGGGGCTGGCCTTCGGGCCGGTCGACCTGGCCATCATGTTCTTCCTCGCGCCCCAGTTCCTGTCATTCTGGCCATCGCCGGTCGACTGGAAGCTGGCGGCCCGGTCCTGGCCCTGGGCGCCACTGCTGGCGCTGGTCATGGCATGCTGGTATTTCAAGGATGCGGCCCTGGGTATTATCAAGGCGTAAATACTTGGAAATAAATCGCTTACGGCAGACTTAATTTACGGCGATTCCGGCGTTTCAAGCGGGACAAGCCGCCTCTGGCACGTGGTTCTATCCTGTAGAATGGATCGCAAAGCGCGGTATGGTTGGCTTATCGATATTGGTCATGCCGCAATCCGCAGGAATTCCGTACGGAGAAACGCAGAATGAAGAAGCACGTGCTCATCGCCGCCATGGCTTTTGCCATGTCCGCCCATGTGGTGACCGCACAGCCCGAGAAATCGGCTGCCATCGCAACGCCCGCGGCGCCTGCCAAGCCCGCAGACTCCACCAAGAAAACCGCCCAGACCCCGGCCTCGCTCGAGATGAAGCCGATCGCCGCCCAGACCCAGGCCGCCCTGTGGGCCTCGCGCGTGCTGGGCCGCTACCATTACAGTCCGGTGCCGCTGGACGACGCGATGTCGGCCAAGATCTTCGACAGCTACTTCGATGGGCTCGACGGCGAGAAGCTGTACTTCGCGCAGGCTGACCTGGATCAATTCGCTGCGCTGCGCACCCAGATGGACGACGCCATCAATAACGAAGACCTGACCGCGCCGTTCGCCATCTACAACCTGTACCAGAAGCGCTTTGCCGAACGCATGGCCTACGCGCGCGGCCTGCTCAAGACCAACTTCGACTTCAGCACCGACGAGACCATGGAGCTCGACCGCGAGAAAGCGGCCTGGGCCAAGAGTGAGGACGAAATCCGCGACCTGTGGCGCAAGCGCGTCAAGAACGACTGGCTGCGCCTCAAGCTGGCGGGCAAGGACGATAAATCGATCCGCGAAACGCTCGATAAGCGCTACGACAACTACGTCAACCGCATCCGCAAGCTGAACAACGAGGACGTGTTCCAGATGTTCATGAACGCGTATGCGACCGCGATCGAGCCGCACACCAACTACCTCGGTCCGCGCTCGGCCGACAACTTCGACATCGCAATGCGCCTGTCGCTCGAGGGCATCGGCTGCGTGCTGCAGGCGCGCGACGACTACACCATCATCCGCGAGATCGTGCCGGGCAGCCCGGCCGACAAGTCGGGCAAGCTGAAGGTCGGCGACCGCATCGTCGGCGTGGCCCAGGGCGACAAGCCGTTCGTCGACGTGCTGGGCTGGCGCCTGGACGACGTGGTGGCGCTGGTGCGCGGCGAGAAGGGCTCGACCGTACGTCTGGACGTCATCCCGGGCGCCGGCGGCGTCGATGCCAAGCACATGACCGTCACGATGGTGCGCAACAAGATCAGCATGGAAGAGCAGGCGGCCAAGAAGTCGATCATCAAGGTCAAGGAAAACGGCGTCGAGCGCCGCATCGGCGTCATTTCGCTGCCGACCTTCTACCAGGATTTCGAAGCGCGCCGCAAGGGCGACCGCGAGTTCCGCAGCGCGACCCGCGACGTCGAACGTATCCTGACCGAACTCAAGAAAGAGAAGGTCGACAACGTCCTGATCGACTTGCGCAACAACGGCGGCGGCTCGCTGACCGAGGCGGTTGAACTCACCGGGCTGTTCATCGACAAAGGGCCGGTCGTCATGCAGCGCACGGCCGAAGGCCGGGTCGAAGTCGAAAGCGACACCAAGCCGGGCCTGGCCTGGGACGGTCCCATGGGCGTGCTGATCAACCGCGGTTCGGCCTCGGCGTCCGAGATCTTCGCGGCGGCGATCCAGGACTACGGCCGCGGCCTCGTGATCGGCGAGCCAAGCTTCGGCAAGGGCACGGTCCAGACCCTGATCGACCTCGACCGCTTTGCGCCGAACGAAAAGATGCGCTATGGCGAACTGAAGATGACCATTGCCCAGTTCTTCCGCATCAATGGCGGCACCACCCAGCTGCGCGGCGTGACGCCGGACATCAAGCTGCCGGTGCTGACCGATATGGACACCTTTGGCGAATCGTCCTACGACAATGCGCTGCCATGGGTGGCGATCAAGCCGGCCCAATACATGCCGCTGGGCGACCTGAAGGAGTTGGTCGCACCGCTGCAGAAGCGCCATGAAGAACGCATCGCCAACGACAAGGACTTCCAGTTCCTGCAGGAAGACATCAACGAGGTGCTGAAGCTGCGCAAGGAGAACGTTATCTCGCTGAACGAGGCCGTGCGCCGCAAGGAGCGCGATGCCCAGGATGCCCGCTCGAAACTGCGCGAAGCGCGCCTGGCGGGTGTCTCGGTGAACCAGGACGAGCCGGCGAGCGGCCCGGGCAGTGCCGAGAAGCGCGCCGAGGGGCCGGATCCAACCAAGCCCAAGAAATCGGTGGTCGCCGTGCGCGGCACCCCGCGCCAGGACGATGGCCTGCAAGGCGACGAGCGCGATCTCCAGGCCGAACTGGCGGCCGAGAAGGCCGCCAAGGATGCCAAGGACGTCATGCTGCAAGAGGCAGCGAATATCCTGGCGGACGAGGTCGAGATGCTCAAGACCGATACCCGGATGGCGTCGCGCGTCATGCCGTATATGACGGTGGTCGACAGCAAGTAAGAACGTCGCCACCGCGGCAGTACGCCGCCGTAACGAAGGCCGCACCGTGACAGGTGTGGCCTTTTTTATTTCTATTCAACGCACCTGGTTCTGACTGCGTTTCTTGCCGGAATAACTAGTTAAGTTATCAGGGAGAGGGCGCACGGCCAGCCGCGCCTGCCTCGAAAGTACATGTACTTCAAGAAATCGCGAAGATAAAATGAATCTGCTGTCACTAGGCATTGTTTGGCATGAAACAACTAGAACTCAACAGTAAAATCGCATGCACGATTTGCGGTTGATCAAAACTTAAGTTTTTTTGGTTTGTGATAACATAATTTCGTAATTGTAAAAATAATAATCTTTACTTATCTTAGGAGTTATATTCATGTCAACACGTCACCTCGTTGTTGCTGCCCTGCTGGTCTGCGCCGGTGCAGCCCAGGCAGATGTCGTCTCCACGACAGGCTTCCAGAATGGATGGACCGCCGGGAACGGCACTAGTGTGATCGGTTCGGGTGTGCTGGGTAGCGACGTCAGCCTGGTAGGCGGCGTCGCGCACGGCAGCACCGGCAACCTGATCGGCAAGGCTAGTGCCAGCCTGTCGTCCGCCGATGCACAGAAACTCTTTGTCCAGCAAGGCATCGACGCCGCCTATGTGCTGAGCGCCGGTAACGGCCTGCTGGCAGCCCGTTACGGTAACTCGGTATCGGTCATCAACGATGGCGACGGCGTGAAGATCGTGCCTGGCCAGAATGCGGGTGGCGGCAGCGCCGCGCCTGGCGCACCAGCGGCCGGCGCCCCGGCAGCCGGTGGTGGTGGCGGCGGCGGTGGTGGTGGCGGCGCCCCAGTGGGTGGCGGCAGCCCAGCCCCAGGCGGCGGCAGCACGGCGCCAGGCGGCAATAGCGGCAGCCCAAGCACGCCAGGCTCGGGCAGCGACAGCGGTGGCGGCAACGTGACCTTGCCGACGCCGGGCGCCGATCCGGTCTTCACCCTGCCGGTGCAGGACCAGATCGGCGCACTGCCGGACGAGGTCAACGCCGTGCCGGAACCAGGCACCATTGCGCTGATGCTGGCTGGCCTGGTGGGCGCCGGCGCCTTCTCGCGTCGCCGCAACGCCAAGCAGTAATCGGCGTCCTGGCCTGGCCGCTGCAAGCCAAGGCCAGGCTCGCGCTTCAACCCGAATCGGCCACGCCGTCCACGCTTGGCGGCGCGGCCGATTCGGGTACAATCCTTGTGAACGATCGTGCTATTCATGACGACAACAACAAGGAGACGACGTGGACCTGTACTACTCCGACGAGGACCTGGCCTTTCGCGACCAGGTCCGCGCTTTTCTCGCTTCCCATCTCCCCCCTGAACTGCAGCACAAGGTTCGGCAGCACCTGCGCCTGAGCCGCGACGACTACGTCCGCTGGCATCGCATCCTGGCTACCCAGGGCTGGGCCGCGCCCGGCTGGCCGGTCGAATACGGCGGTCCCGGCTGGACGCCCCTGCAGCGCCACATCTTCGAGGAAGAATGCGCGCTGGCCGCCGCGCCGCAGGTCCTGCCGTTCGGCGTCAATATGGTGGCGCCGGTGATCATGGCCTTCGGCAGCCAGCAGCAGAAGGATTATTATCTCCCGCGCATCCTGTCCTGCGAGGACTGGTGGTGCCAGGGCTATTCCGAACCCGGCGCCGGCTCCGACCTGGCCGCGCTCAAGACCAGCGCTGTGCGTATGCAGGACAGTGAGGGCGACCATTACATCGTCAACGGCCAGAAGACCTGGACCACGCTGGCCCAGCACGCCGACATGATCTTCTGCCTGGTGCGCACCGATCCCGGCGTGCGCAAGCAGGAGGGCATATCCTTCCTCCTGATCGATATGCGCAGTCCCGGCGTCACCGTGCGCCCGATCGCGATGCTCGACGAAGACCACGAAGTCAATGAAGTCTTCTTCGACGACGTCAAGGTGCCGGTCGCCAACCTGGTGGGCCAGGAAAACCGCGGCTGGACCTATGCCAAATACCTGCTCGGCCACGAGCGCACCGGCATCGCCTCCGTCGGCCGTTCCAAGCGCGAGCTGGCCTTCGTCAAGCGCCTGGCGCTGCGCGAACAGAAGCGCGGACGGCCGCTGCTCGACGATCCCCTGTTCGGCGCCAAAGTGGCGGCGCTCGAGATCGAATTGATGGCGCTCGAGATGACGGTGCTGCGCGTGCTGGCCAGGGGCGAGGCCGCGCCCGGTCCCGAAGCGTCGATGCTCAAGGTGAAAGGCACCGAGATCCAGCAGGCGCTGACCGAGCTGATGGTCGAAGCGGCCGGCCCGCTGGCGCTGCCCTTCGATCCGGCCTACCTGGGCGGCGCGCGCGAACACGCCATCGCGGGCGACGACGATGCGGCCCCGTTGGCGGCCTACTACTTCAACTACCGCAAGACCTCGATCTACGGCGGGTCGAACGAAATCCAACGCAATATCATCTCCCAGATGATCCTGGGACTGTGAGGACGGCATGCATTTCGAACTGAACGGGGAACAGCAGCAGCTGGCCGATGCGATCCGGCGCTGGATCGGCCGCGATTACGGCGTCGAGACGCGGCGCGCGATCGTCCATTCCGAGTCGGGCGTTTCACCCGAGGCCTGGGCCATGATGGCCGAACTGGGCCTGACGGCGCTGCCGGTACCCGAGGAGCACGGCGGCTTCGGCGGCGACGCCGTCGCCATGTTCGCCGTGATGCAGGAACTCGGCCGTGGACTGGTGGTCGAACCGTATGTGGCGACGATGCTGGGCGCCGAATTCCTGCGCCTGGGGGGCGGGCAGGGGGCGCTGCTCGAGCGGGTTGCCGCCGGCGAAGCGAAGCTTGCCTGCGCGCTGGGGGAGCAACGATCGCGCCACGACGCCTTCGACATCGCCACGCGGGCCGAGGCCGTCGATGGCGGCTTCCGTCTGCATGGCGAAAAGCGGGTGGTGCTGCATGGCGCCGAAGCCGATGCCCTGATCGTGTCGGCCCGAAGCGCGCAGGGCGCGGTGGGCTTGGGGGGCGCCGCGAATGTGGGCAATGGCCAGGGAATGGATGGCGTGAGCCTGTTCGTGGTGCCGCGCGACAGCACCGGGCTGCGCGTCACCGGCTACCGCACGCTCGATGGCTTGCGTGCGGCCAACGTGGCGCTCGACGGCGTGGTGGTCGGGCCTGATGCCGTGATCGGTCGCGTGGAAGAAGGCGGCGCCATCCTCGATGCGGCGCTCGATTATGGCGCCGGCCTGCTGTGCGCCGAGGCGCTGGGAGCAATGCAGACCTTGTTCGACATGACGCTCGAGTATCTCAAGACGCGCCAGCAGTTCGGCGCGCCGATCGGCAAGTTCCAGGCGCTGCAGCACCGGATGGCCGATATGGCGATCCACCTCGAGCAGGCGCGGTCGATGGCCTTGCTGGCGGCGCTGGCCCTGGCGCGTTCGCGTGCTGGCGCCGGTGGTCGTGGTGCCGATGCCGACGCCGGCAACGACGCCGATAACGAGACGCGCCGCCGCGTGGTGTCGGCCGCCAAGTACCGCGTGGGCCTGGCCGCGCGCTTCATCGGCCAGGGCGCCATCCAGCTGCATGGCGGCATGGGCGTCACCGACGAGCTGCCGGCCTCGCATTACTTCAAGCGCCTGGCGATGATCGAGCTGACGCTGGGCGATATGGACCACCACCTGGAGCGCTTCATGGCGCAGCCGGGATTCCGGGAGGCCGCATGACGGCAGCACCAGATGAGGGCGCGGGCCTGGCGGCGGATGCGCGTGACGACGTCCAGGCTGGGGCGCCGGCCGGCAAGCGCTGGTACTTCGACGATTTTTATCCGGGCCAGGAGATCGACCTGGGCGAACGCGCCGTCACCGAAGCCGAGATCCTCGGCTTTGCACACGCGTTCGACCCCCAGTCCTTCCATGTCGACGCCCAGGCGGCGCAAGCCTCGCCCTACGGCGGCCTGATCGCCAGCGGCTGGCATACCTGCAGCATGATGATGCGCATGGTGGTCGATGGCCTCTTGAGCGCTGCCGACGGCATGGGTTCGCCCGGCCTGGACGGCGTGCGCTGGCTGCAGCCGGTACGCGCCGGCGACACCCTGCGCGTGCGCTACCTCACGCGCCAGGTCAAGGCGTCCGCCAGCAAACCCGATCGCGGCGTGGTCTGGTCGACCTGGACCGCCACCAATCAGCACGGCGACCAGGTGTGTACGGTCGACGGCATCGGCCTCTATGGGCGCAGGCCTACCAGGGAGAACTAATGGCCACCACGATCGCACTCGAAGCGCTGCCGGCTCGGGCCGGTAGCGAAGTCGCCGTGTCCGACTGGTTCGAGGTCGGGCAAGACCGCATCGCCACCTTTGCCGAAGCCACCGACGACCGCCAGTGGATTCACCTCGATCCCGAACGCTGCAAGCGCGAGTCGCCGTTCGGCCAGCCGGTGGCGCACGGTTTTCTCACCCTCTCCCTGCTGCCGGCCATGCTTACCAGCGCGCTGGCGATCGAAGGCATGCGCATGGGCGTGAACTATGGCCTGAACAAGGTGCGTTTCCCAAGTCCGCTGCCGGCCGGAAGCCGGGTTCGCGGGCGCTGGACCTTGCGCGGCGCCGACGCGGTCGCCGGCGGCTGGCAATTCACCTGGGACGTGACGATCGAGGCCGACGGGGCGGCCAAGCCCGTGTGCGTGGCCGAATTCCTGATCCGCTGCTACGCCTGAAGCGCTCGAGGCACCAGAGGCACCGCCTTCATGAAACTTGGCCGCCAGCGTTGGCGAGCGCGCCCGCGCCGCCCATCCGGTATTGATTGCGGCCGCCCGCCTTGGCCTGGTAGAGCAGGGTGTCGGCGCTGGCCACCAGCACATTGGCCCCTTGCGCATCGCGCGGCACCAGGCTCGACAGTCCCAGGCTCATCGTGATGTGCGGCGCCGTGGGCGACGCCGCATGCGGCAGGCCGAGCTGGGCCAGTTCGGCCTGCAGGCGGTGCGTCACGCCTTCGGCTCCGGGCGCGTCGAGCTGGGGTAGCAGGATCGCGAATTCCTCGCCGCCATAGCGTGTGACCAGGTCGTGGGTGCGGCCGGCGCCGCGCCGCAGCGCCGCCGCCACCTGCACCAGGCAGGCGTCGCCGGCCTGGTGACCATAGTGGTCGTTATAGGCCTTGAAATGGTCGACGTCGGCCAGGATCAGCGCCACCGGCAGCCCGGCGCGCGCGCAGCGGCGCCATTCGGCTTCCAGCCGCTCGTCGAAGGCGCGGCGGTTGGCCACGCCCGTCAGCGGGTCGGTCAGGGTCAGTGCGCGCAGGGTGTCGGCCTGGCGCTTGACCGTCAGCTGGGTGCGCACGCGGGCGCGCACCACGGCCGCATTGACCGGCTTGGTGATGAAGTCGGCCGCGCCGGCGTCCAGCGCGCGGGTTTCATCTTCAGGCGTCTTGAGCGCGGTGACGAAGATGACCGGGATGTCGCGCGTTTCGGGGGCCGCGCGCAGGGCCGCGCACACGGCGTAGCCATCCATGCCCGGCATCATGGCGTCGACCAGGATCAGGTCCGGGTGCTGGGTGCGCGCCAGATCGAGCGCGCGGGCGCCGTCCAGCGCGAACAGCACTTCCTGCTCATCCTGCAGCGCCGCATGCAGGATCTGAATGTTTTCCATCGCATCGTCGACCACCAGGATGCGGCCATTGAGTGCCATCTCGGTCCAGCTCACGGGGTTCCCTTTCGCTTCATGAGGTCTGCCACCTGGCGCGCCGCCTCGTCGAAGCGCAGGGTGGCGACGGCGTCGGCCAGCGCGGTCGCGGCTGGCTGCCCGGCATCGAGCGCCAGGGCCTGCCGCATGGCCCCTTCGGCGGCGATCGCCCTCATATTGTTATTCTCCAGTAAGTGGAGCAGGCGCGCCAGTGTATCGTGCAGCGTGGCGCCCTCATCCATGCCGGGTAGGTCCTGGGCCGCTTTGTCCGTCGCTTCGTGGCCGGCAGGCGGCGCCAGTTCACGCGCGGTCGCGGCCACGGCGTCGAGCGCGCGCGCCAGGTCGGCCAGGCGCAGGCGCACGGTGCCGTCGTCGGCGTCGCGCAGCGCCTGTTCGAGCGCATGGGCCGCCCCGGCGGCCTCGGTGGCGCCGAGATTGGCGCTCACGCCGCGCAGCCGGTGCGCCAGCTGGCCGGCGGCGCCGCGCTCGCCGGCCTCGACATGGGCGCGCAGCTCGCCGAAGGTCTGCGCCTGGCCGTCGGCGTAGCGGATGAACAGCTCGCAGAAGCGCTCGACGCTGCCGGCGAAACGGGGCAGGGTCGATTTCAGGTCGATGCCGGGCAGGTGCGGCAGCGATGCGGGCAGCGCGGGCTCGGTCACGTCAGCGAGCGTGCCCGGCGTACGTTCGGCGACGCGCGACAAGGTCGCCACCAGCGCATCGACATCGATCGGCTTGGCCAGGTGGGCCTGCATGCCGGCGTCGAGGGAGCGCTGGCGGTCCTCGTCCATCGCATTCGCGGTCATGGCGACGATCGGCAGGTCCAGGCCGGCGGCGCGGATTGCGGCGGTCGCCTCGAAGCCGTTCATCACCGGCATCTGCAAGTCCATCAGCACCACGTCATAGGCGGCGTCTTCTTCCAGCATGCTCAGCGCGGCGCGGCCGTTGACGGCGATCTCGAAGTTGGCGCCGGCGTGGGCCAGGATGAAGCTGGCTACTTCCTGGTTGATCGGATTGTCCTCGACCACCAGCACGCGCAGGCCGCGCAGGGCGCCAGCCAGCGGCGCGCTCGGGGGCGCCGGATGCGGCGCGCCGGCGCTGCCCAGCAGCCGGTCCACGGCCGCGTCCAGGCTGGCGCGGGTAAAGGGTTTGCCCAGCACGGCCGCCACGCTCAAGTCGTCGGCCAGCTCGATGTAGCGCTCGGTGTCGGGATCGGGCGCCAGCAGGCAAAGGCGGGGCATCTGCACTTGCGCCGCGCGTACGGCCGAGATCAGCGGCACACCGTCGAGTCCCGGCATGGCTTGATCGACGAAGGCAAGGTCGTAGCGGCTGCCACGCAGGGCGTCCAGGGCGGCATCGCCATCGGGTACCGTTTCCACCCGCCAGCCGAAGGCGCTGCAGGCTGCGGCCAGGGCGCCGCGCGCGCTGGCATTGTCGTCGGCGACCAATACGCGCAAGGCGTCGTCGTCGAGGGCGGGCGCCTCGGGCGCGGCTTCCAGTACCGTGAACGACAGCTCGAAGCGGAACGTGGCGCCGGCGCCGGGCGCGCTGTCCAGGCGCAAGACGCCGCCGGCCAGCTCCACCAGCCGGCGCGCGATCGACAGGCCCAGGCCGGCGCCGCCATATTTGCGCACGGTCGAGCTGTCGGCCTGCGAGAACACTTCGAAGATCCCGGCCTGCACCCCGGGGGCGATGCCGATGCCGGTGTCGCGCACCTCGAATGCCAGGCGCACCTGGTCGTCGGCTGCGCCGCGCAGCGCGATCGACAGCACGATCTCGCCCCGGTCGGTGAACTTGACCGCGTTGCCGACCAGGTTGAGCAGCACCTGCTCGAGCCGGACCGGATCGCCTAGCAGCAGCGCCGGCAAGTGGGGATCGACCACGAACGCCAGTTCGACGCCCTTGCTCCAGGCGCCGGGGCCATGCAGCACCGCGATGCTGGCCAGGATGTCGTCGAGGCGCAGCGGGATGCGCTCCAGGGTCAGCTGGCCGGCCTCGATGCGCGAGAAGTCAAGCAGGTCGCTCAGCATGCCCAGCAGCGAGCGGGCGGCGGTGCGCATGCGCGCCACGTAGCCCCGTTCGCGCTGGCCCAGCTGGCCTTCCTCGAGCAGGCGCGCCAGACCGACGATGGCGTTCATCGGCGTGCGCAGCTCGTGGCTCATATTGGCCAGGAACTCGCTCTTGGCGCGGCTGGCCTGTTCGGCCAAGCGCAGCGCCGCCTCGAGCTGGACGCCGGTCGCGCGCAGCGCCGCCTCGGCCGCGACCCGGGTGCTGATGTCGCGGACCGTGGCCTGCATCATCCCGACGCCGCCGATGTCGACCCGGGTCAGCAGGATGTCGGCATGGAACACGCTGCCGTCGGCGCGCAGGTGCAGCCACTCGAAGGCGTCCCGGCCCTCGTCCAGCGTGCGCCGCATGTGCTCGATCGCCACCTCGTTGCTCGGACGGCCGTCGGCCTGCAGCAGCGGCGACAGGCTGGCCGGCGACTCATCGAGCAGGGCGGCCGGGGTGGCGAAGCCGAACAGGTCGGCCGCCGCCTGGTTGGCGCTGACGAAGCTGGCGCCGTAGGCCAGCAGCAGGTGGGCGTCGCCGGCGGCCTCGAACAGGGCGCGGAACATCTCCTGGTGGTCGCGCTCGCGTTGCTGCTGGCGCTTGCGCTCGGTGATGTCGAGCACCACCGCGTTCACGCCCATCAGCTTGTGGTCGGGTCCATACACCGGGAAGTAGCTCGAGATCCAGTGGCGCGCGCTGCCCGGTGCCGATGGGGCGTCGCCGGTGGCCTCGATCTCGACCAGCGGCCGGCCGCTGGCGATCACGCGCCGGTAGTTCGCTTCGAATTCCTCGCCGGCCGGTCCCAGCAGCTCGGGCAGGCTGCGGCCGGCATGGTCGCGCGCCGGACGGCCGTTGATGTCGGCCAGGTAGTCGTTGACCATGACCACCCGCATCTCGGTGTCCATGAAACACAGGCCGACGGGGATCGAGGCATACACGGTTTCCAGCTGCGCCTTGGAGCGCTCCAGCTCTTGCGTGCGCTCGGCCACCAGCGTCTCGAGGCCGCGCCGGTATTCCTGCAGCTCGGCGTCGACCTGGCGCAGCGCATGCGCCACCGTTTCCACCTCGCGAATGTCCGACTGCGGCAGGACCAGCGGCTCGCCGCGTCCCAGTTGCTCGGCAGGGCCGGCCAGGCCCTGCACGGCGCGCGCGATCGAGCCGCCCAGCGCCCATGCGAGAGTCAGGCTGATCGCCAGCAGGCCGGCGATCGCCGCCACCGTCTTGGGCATGGACTGCCCCAGCAGTTCGCCGGCCGCGTTGTACGGATAGCGGATCGTCACCACCCAGCCGTGTTCGGGCGAGCGCGCGAAGGCCGCGTAGCCCGGCGTGTCACTACTGCGCGGCAGTTCGACGGTGCCGGCGCCGCCCCGTGCCACGGCCGTGGCCAGGGCGGCTTCCATCGGTACGCCCAGGTGCTGGCTGCCATCGGCGCTGCGCGAGACGGTCAGCAGGTGGCGGTCGTAGACGCCGGCGATCCAGCCTTCCGGCAGGTGCTGGCTGTCGAGCAGCTCGGTCATGCGGCGCGGACGCAGGTGCACCGACAGCACGAAGCGCACCTCGCCCTCGTGCCAGATCGGCACTTCGACCGACAGCGCGTACTGGCCGCCGTCGTCCAGCCGGTGCAGTCCGGACGCCACGGTGTTGCCGGTCGCGGCCACGCGCCGGATGTCGTCCTCGTTGCCGGTGCGCGGCAGCTGCACGCCGATGGGATAGCGGGTATTAATCAATGGCATGCCGTTCGGCAGGCTCAATACGAACGCCTGGGCCGGGAAGTCGGGCCGCAGCAGGCTCTTGGCGACCTCGTGGATGGCGACCATATCGCCCCGGGCCATCATCGCCGTATTGGCCAGGACCCGGGCCGCAGTCTCGCCGCTTCCGATGTCGCGCTCGACCGCCGCCGCCAGCACCTCGGCCACGGTCTGGGCATCGCGCGCGACGTGGTCGCGTTCGCGCAGGGCTGCATCGCGCGCCAGGGCGACGTAGCCGACCAGGATCGGCAACGCGCATGCCAGCACCAGGATATAGAGCTTGGCGCGGATCGAGGGGAGCGAAAGACGGGCAAACGGCAAGGACGACTCCTGGTTTCAACACGGTAATGGACGCAGGCACCATGTTAGCTGCCCCCATCCATACCGCATAGCGGCGGGTTTAATTGCCGCTGTGCATCGTCTTCACTGTGCAACATGACAGACAGGCCATATTGTCCTTATGCAATGCCAGATAAGCGTTGGTCGATGCTGGATTGTTACCGTCAGGTGTGGGAGACGAGGCAAAACCGAGACAGAATCGCACGCCGGCATGATGCCAATAATCACTATTGTTCCGTCAGGCATTAAAATCCTCCTTGCAGGAATTAATCCAAGGGATGGTATGGCAAGGCCAGAGAAAGTCCGCCTCGGCGAAGTGCTGATGCAGCAGAAACTGTTGAGCGAAGAGCAACTCCAGCAGGCGCTCGCCGACCAGAAGCGCACTGGCCGCAAGCTTGGCCGGGTATTCGTCGAAAGCGGCTTCGTCACCGAAGACCAGATTTCGGGCGCGCTGGCGCGCCAGCTCGACATCCCTTACCTGAACCTGAAGTTCTACAACATCAACGCCGAGCTGGTGCGCTTGCTGCCGGAGACCGCGGCGCGGCGTTTCCGCGCTCTGGTGCTGGAAGACCGCAAGGAGACGATGCTGGTCGGTGTGTCCGACCCGACCGACCTGTTCGCCTATGACGAGATCGCGCGCCTGATCAAGAAGGGCGTGGAGCTGGCGGTGGTCAACGAGACCGAGGTGCTGGCGGCGATCGACCGCATCTATCGCCGCACCGGCGAGATCACGGGCCTGGCGCGCGAGGTCGAGGCCGACCTGGGCGACGCCTCGATCGACTTCGGCGCGCTGGCCGCCAATCCGGGGCTCGAAGAAGCGCCGATCGTCAAGCTGCTGCAATCGGTGTTCGACGACGCGGCCCAGGTGCGCGCCTCGGACATTCATATCGAGCCGCAGGAAGGGCGGCTGCAGATCCGCTTTCGCATCGACGGCGTGCTGCACCTGCAGACCGAGGCCGACCTGAAGGTCGCGACGCCGCTGGCGCTGCGCCTGAAATTGATGGCCGATCTCGACATCTCCGAGAAACGCCTGCCGCAGGACGGCCGCTTCGCGGTCAAGGTGCGCAACCAGCGCATCGACGTGCGTATCTCGACCATGCCGACCCAGTACGGCGAATCGGTGGTCATGCGTCTCTTGAACCAGGTCAGCGCCAACCTGCGGCTGGATGCGATCGGCATGCCGGCGCGCCTGGTCGAGCGCTTCCGCGCGATCGTCGCCCGGCCCAACGGCCTGGTGCTGGTTACCGGGCCGACCGGCAGCGGCAAGACCACCACCCTGTACAGCGCCTTGTCGGAACTGAACTCGGTCGAGAAAAAGCTCATCACGGTCGAGGACCCGGTGGAATACCGGCTGTCGGGCATCAACCAGGTGCAGGTCAACGACAAGATCGAGCTGTCGTTCGCACGCGTGCTGCGCTCGGCGCTGCGGCAAGACCCGGACATCGTGCTGGTCGGCGAGATGCGCGACCAGGAAACCGCCGCCATCGGCCTGCGCGCCGCGATGACGGGCCACCTGGTGCTGTCGACCCTGCACACCAACGATGCCGCCTCTACTCCGCTGCGTTTGATGGACATGGGCGTGCCGCGCTATATGGTGAGCGGTTCGCTGCAGGCGGTGCTGGCCCAGCGCCTGGTGCGCGTGATCTGCGAGAGCTGCAGCGTCGACTACCAGCCGGCCGCCAACGAGATCGACTGGCTGCGCGGTGAACTGGGTGAGCATGCCGCGACCACGCGCTTCTATCATGGCAAGGGCTGCTCGCACTGCAACGGCACCGGCTATCGGGGCCGCACCGGCGTCTATGAACTGCTGGAGATGACGCGCGCCGTCACCGACGCGGTCAATCATCCGGACCCGGGCCACTTCCTCAAGGTCGCCCACACCGAGATGCGCGGCGAGACCTTGCGCCGCCACGCGGTGAACCTGGCGGTGCAGGGACGCTCGACGATCGCCGAGGCGATGCGGGTCAGTAACCAGATGGACGACTGATTTAACAGCCCATGCCATATTTCGCCTACAAGGGCCGCAATGGACGCGGTGAGCCGGTACATGGCGTGCTCGAAGGCGCCGACAGCGGCGCCGTGGCCGATCAGCTGTTCGGCAGCGGCGTCACGCCGATCGAGATCACGGTCACGCGCAAGGCCGCGACCACCGGCGGCCTGGGATGGCGCGAGCGCCTGTTCGAGAAGAAGGTCACGTCGATGGACGTGCAGCTGTTCAGCCGCCAGATCCATACGCTGCTCAAGTCCGGCGTGCCGATCATGCGCGGCCTGGCCGGGCTGCAGGAGTCGGCGATCAGCAAATCGTTCGCGCGTGTGATCAAGGATTTGCGCGAGTCGCTCGACGCCGGGCGCGAATTATCCAGCGCGATGATGCGCCACCCGCAGTGCTTCTCGCCGTTCTACCTGTCGATGGTGAAAGTGGGCGAGATGACGGGACGGCTGGAAGAAGTCTTCCTGCGCCTGTTCGATCACCTGGAGTTCGACCGCGACATGCGCGAGCGGGTCAAGACGGCGCTGCGCTATCCAAGCTTCGTGGTGATCGCGATGGTCATCGCCATGGTGGTGGTCAACATCTTCGTCATCCCGCAGTTCGCTTCGGTGTTCAAGTCGTTCGGGTCCGAGTTGCCGCTGATGACGCGCATCCTGCTGGCGACGTCGGGCTTCACGGTCAAGTGGTGGCCGGCGCTGGCGGGTGTCGCGATCCTTGGCTGGTATGGGTTCGGGGCCTGGACCCGCACTGCGCAAGGGCGCTTGACCTGGGACCGCTACAAGCTGCGCCTGCCGATCGCCGGCAAGATCATCCACAAGGGCACGATGGCCCGCTTCGCGCGCAGCTTCGCGCTGTCGATGCGCAGCGGGGTGCCGATCGTGCATGCGCTGACCGTGGTCTCGCAGACCGCAGACAATGCCTACCTGAGTTCGCGCATCGAGCAGATGCGCGACGGCGTCGAGCGCGGCGAGAGCATCCTGCGCACCTCGACCGCGGCGGGGGTGTTTACGCCGATCGTGCTGCAGATGATCGCGGTGGGGGAAGAAACCGGGTCGATCGATGACCTGATGGACGAGATCGGGCAGATGTACGAGCGCGAGGTCGACTATGAGCTCAAGACCCTGTCGAGTCAGATCGAGCCGATCCTGATCACCTTCCTGGGCGCGATGGTGCTGGTCCTGGCGCTGGGAATCTTCATGCCGATGTGGGATTTGGGACAGGCGGCGCTGCATTCGAAATAGACTAAACGCCGTGAAAGTGTTGCGAAAAGAACGCACTCGTTTGACCAATCTTAATGTTTCAACAACGAAACATTGCTTTGTGGAGATCCTTTTGCCGTCCAGACATCAAAGTTGCATAATCTCACGGTAGAATTGTTCCACAGTGCAGCGCTCGACAGGACGACCACTCGTCCCCACCATCGTAACGGAGAAAGAAGAATGAAAACCAGTTTCAACAAGAAAGTACAGAGTGGTTTCACCCTGATCGAACTGATCGTGGTGATCGTCATCCTGGGGATCCTGGCCGCGACTGCGCTGCCGAAATTCGCAGGCCTCAGCGGCGATGCCCGCGCGGCTGCTGTCCAGGCGGCACGCGGCTCGCTGACATCGACCTCGGCCATGCTGCACGGCAAGTGGCTGATTAATAACGCCAACTCGATCACGGTCGAAGGCGGACACGTCGTGGCGATGGAGTCTGGTTATCCGACCGCTGCGACGATGGCGAAAGCGGCCGGCCTGGACGAAGACTTCACCACGAACTTTATCGGTAACAAGGGTCTGCGCGTTGTGCCAAAGAACCTGCCTGCGGGTCTCGCGGACACTTGCAACGTCATCTATACGGCTCCTGAGAGTGGCGGTGCCGCTGTGATTACGGTGGCGAATCCGCTCAAATGTGAATAACTGTCCGGGCACCAGAAAAGCGCTGCCCAGGCAGCGCTTTTTTATTGCGGCATCCTTGTGGATGACAAACTCCCTCCATCCTGATGTACGCATGCCACGCCGGAAGTGCTCGGCTGCTGGATTCGCGAGTTTTTGCGATTTTTCCGCGCGGCATTGTCTATAATTAAGAGAGTTCTGCCACCGGCAGCCGTCTCGACTACCTTAGCTGCCTGCATGCGCCTGTTTAACAGAGGAAAAAAGAAGGAAGGCTGGCTGTCCATTGCATTGCTGCGAGATGGGGTGGCGACTGTTACTGTCCACCGCGACGCGAATGCCAGGCCAGCCCTCGGCGCGATGCAGTTCTTCCTAGGCCACCCTGGTGACGACGCTTTGGACAAGGTGGCGCGCGACGGCCATGCCGCATCGCGCCACATTGTCACATTGCTGTCCGGCGGCGAATACCAGATCCTGAACGTCGAAGCGCCGAACGTGCCGCGCGAGGAAATGAAGACCGCCATCCGCTGGCGCCTGAAAGACATCCTCGATTTTCCGGCCGCGGAAGCGACCATCGACGTGCTCGACATCCCGCTCGACGCCAATTCGCGGGCGCAGCAATCGGTCTTCGCCGTCGCCGCCCGCAATACCGTAATCCAGCCGCGCCAGAAGCTGTTCCTCGACGCGAAAGTCGACCTGCACGCGATCGACATCCCCGAGATGGCGCAACGGAACGTATCGGCGATGCTCGAACCCGAAGGCCGCGGCGTCGCCATGCTGTCGTTCGGCGACGACGGCGGCCTGCTGACCGTGTCCTATCGCGGCGAGCTGTACCTGTCGCGCCGCTTCGACGTCACGCTGGCCCAGTTGCTGGAGCCGGATCACGAGCGCAAGCACCAGAGCTTCGACAAGATCACCCTCGAGCTGCAACGCTCGCTCGACCATTTCGAGCGCCAGTATTCCTTCATCAGCATCGCCAAGCTGGTGCTCGGACCGTCGCCCGTGAGCGGCCTGGACGAATACCTGTCGAGCAACCTCTATACGCCGGTCGAGACGCTCGACCTGGCCACGCTGTTCGACCTGTCGCGCACGCCCGAGCTGGCGGACAAGGCGCAGCAGCAGCGCTTCTTTCTCGCGATCGGCGCCGCGCTGCGCGAAGGCGAGGGCGCATGAAGCAACAGATCAACCTGTTCAATCCGGCCTTTCAGCCGCAGAAGCAGGTGCTGTCGAGCGCCACCATCGCGCTGGCCGTGGGCGTCGTGATCGTCGGCATCGCCATCCTTGCCGTGGCCGGCAAAATGGAAACCGCGGAACTGCAGCAGCAGGCAAGTAGCGGCGCCACCCAGCTCGAAAAGCGCCAGGCGCGCCTGGCCACGGCCAACCGCGAGTTCACGCCGCGCCAGAAGGACGCCACGCTGGACGCGCAGATCGCGCAAGCGGATATGCAACTGGCTGCGATGCGCCACATCTCCGGCGCGCTGTCGCGCGGAGAATTGGGCGACACCAGCGGCTTCGCCGGCTACTTCAAGGCGCTGGCGCGCCAGAGCGCGCAAGGACTGTGGCTGACCGGCGTGACGGTCGGCGCCGGCGGCGCGCAGATCGGCATCAAGGGCCGCACCGTCGATCCGGCCATGGTGCCGGGCTACCTGAACCGCCTGACCCACGAGCCGCTGATGCAGGGCAAATCCTTCGCCAGCCTGCAGATCGGCGAGGCCGCGCCGCTGCAGGTGCAGGACGCCGACGGCAAGCCGGCCACGCGCCCGGCGCCCTATATCGAATTCAGCCTGCAATCGGTCCCCGAGGAATCTCGTCCATGAGCGGGCAAATGAAAGAGCGGATCCTGACCCTGCGCGCGCGCATCGACGCGCTGTCGCTGCGCGAACGCGGCCTGGTATGCCTGGCGGCGTGCGCGCTGCTGGCCTTTGCCGGCCACGTGCTGGTGCTGGCGCCGATGGAAGCGGCCCAGGAGTCGCTGCGCAGCCAGATCGCGCAGCAGCGCACCGAGATGGCGGCGATCGACGAGGCCATCACGGGCCGCGTGCAGGCGTTCCAGCTCGACCCCGACGCCGCGGCGCGCACGCGCCTGAATGCGCTGCGCCAGGAAATGGGCCAGCTCGGCGACCAGCTGCTGGCCATCGAGCATGGCCTGCTGCCGCCCGAGCGCATGGGCCCACTGGTCGACGGCATCTTGCGCGCCAACGGGCGCCTGAAGCTGGTGTCGATGCGCACCTTGCCGGTCGAACCGCTGGCGGACAAGCAGGCGCCCGCGCCAACGTCCGCACCGGCCGCCGCGCCATTACTGTACCGCCACGGCATCGAAGTCTCGGTGCGCGGCAACTATCTCGACATGGTCGACTACATGAGCGCACTCGATGCGATGCCGACCCGGATGTTCTGGGGCCGTGCCCAGCTCGACGTGGAGGAGTATCCCGCCGCGCGCCTGACGCTCACCCTGCATACCCTGAGCCTGGACCGACAATGGATGAAGCTGTGAAGAACCTGTTCCTGACTGCGCTGGCGTGCCTGGCGCTGGCCCAACCCGCCGCCGCGCAAGCGCTGCTCGACCCCACCCGTCCTCCGCCGGGCATGGACCGGATCGCCCCTGAACTGGCCGCCGCCGACGATGCGCCGCGTTTGCAGTCGGTGCTGATCGCGCGCCATGCGGGCGGCCGCCATGTGGCCGTGATCGACGGCGAGACGGTGCGCCTGGGCGAGACCTTCAAGGGCGCGCGCGTGGCGCGCGTCAGCGCCAACGAGGTCGTGCTGGTGCGCGGCGCCGAACGCCAGGTGCTGCGCATGGACGCGCCGCTGCCGGGCATGACGCCGGCCGCCAAATGACGAGGCAATCCAATATGACCAAGTTTTTCGCGACTCCCTGCGTGCTGGCTGCGACGCTGTTGCTGGCCGCTTGCCAGAGCGCTCCGCCGAACGCCACCTACGACGCCATCGCCCAGGAGATGGCCAAGGCCAGCAGCCAGCCGGCGCCGCGACCGGCGGTCGACGATGCGGTGGCCAATGCGCTGCTGCCGCCGGCAGCGACCCTGGCCAGCCAGCTGCCGAAGGCGCGGCCGGCGCTCGAGGAGCGCTTCAACGTCGCCTTCAACAACGTGCCCGCGCAGCAGTTTTTCCGCTCGATCGTGGCCGGCACCCGCTACAACATGCTGGTGCACCCGGACGTCAGCGGCAATATCAGCGCCAACCTGAAGGACGTGACCCTGGTCGAAACGCTCGAAGCGGTGCGCGATATGTACGGCTACGATTACAGGATCGATGGCGCGCGCATCAGTATTCGCCCGCTGACCATGCAGACCCGCATGTTCCAGGTGAACTACCTGACCGCCAGCCGGAGCGGGATGTCGAACACGCGCGTGTCCTCGACCTCGGTCGCCGATGCCGGCAACAATGGTAATAACGGCGGTAACAACGGCGGCGGCAACAGCGGTGGCATGGGGCAGGGCTTCGGCAACCAGGACGGGCAGAACGGCCAGAACGGCAACAACCAGAACGGCCAGCGCCAGCTCAACAGCACCGACGTCCAGACCCGCTCCGACAACGACTTCTGGAAAGACCTGAAGGAATCGATTATTGCCATCGTCGGCACGCTCGAGGGCGGGCGCAGCGTGGTGGTGAGCCCGCAGTCCGGCGTGCTGGTGATCCGCGCCATGCCCGACGAATTGCGCAACGTCGACGCCTACCTGAAGGCGACCCAGCTCTCGGTGGACCGTCAGGTGATCCTGGAAGCGAAGATCCTCGAGGTGGAGCTCTCCGACAGCTTCCAGAGCGGCATCAACTGGGCCTCGTTCGCCTCGTTCCGCGGCGGCACCGCCAACCGCGTCTCGAGCGGCATGATCTCGCCCGGCGCGAACCTGGCGCCGCTGCCATACAACGGCGGCCAGCCGGCCGTGATCAACAACGGCTCGGGCCTGGCGGCCAGCACCGGCTTTTCGCTGTCGAACGCGGCCAGCGCGGCCGGCTCGCTGTTCGGCTTCGCGTTCCAGACCAATAACTTCGCGGCTTTGATCACGTTCCTGGAGTCGCAGGGCAGCGTGCACGTGCTGTCCAGCCCCCGCATCGCGGCGATCAACAACCAGAAGGCCGTGCTCAAGATCGGCACCGACGAATTCTTCGTCACCGGCATCACCAACAACATCAACACCAGCAACAGCAGCACCATCGTCAGCCCGAGCGTGACGGTGCAGCCGTTCTTCTCGGGCGTGGTGCTGGACGTGACGCCGCAGATCGACGACAAGGGCAACATCCTGCTGCACGTGCACCCTTCGGTGAGCCAGGTCACGACCGTCAACAAGGACGTCGACCTGGGCTCGGGCGGCACGCTGCGCCTGCCATTGGCGGCGTCGAGCACATCGGAGCTCGACAGCATCGTGCGCGGCCGCGACGGCCAGGTGGTCGCGATCGGCGGCCTGATGCGCCAGGCCTCGAGCGGCGACACCGACCAGCTGCCGGGCGCCGACAAGATCCCGCTGCTGGGCAATCTGTTCCGCAACAAGGCCCGCATGAGCCAGAAGCGCGAGCTGGTGGTGCTGATCAAGCCGACCATCGTCGAAGGGGCGAGCGACTGGAGCCAGGACATGCTCGACGCCAGCCGCCGCATCGAACAGCTCGATCCGCGCAGCCGCGGCCGTACCCTGGGCGCGGACTGATGTACGCGACGCACTTCGGCCTGCGCGAGCTGCCGTTCGGGATCACGCCCGACACCAGCTTCTTCTTCGGCAGCCCGCGCTCGCAGGAAGCGCTGAACACGCTGCTGGTGGCGACCCGCGGCGGCGAAGGCTTCATCAAGATCACGGGTGAAGTCGGCACCGGCAAGACGCTGTTGTGCCGCAAGTTCATGGCCACGCTGGGCGAGGGCTTCGTCACCGCCTACATCCCGAATCCCTACCTGGAGCCGCGCACTCTGATGCTGGCGCTGGCCGACGAACTGGCCATCCCCCTCGAGCGCGACGTTGATCAGCACCAGTTGCTCAAGGCGATCAACCTGCGCCTGCTCGAGCTGGCCGGCCAGGACTTGCGCGTGGTGCTGTGCCTCGACGAGGCGCAGGCGATTCCCGTCGAGAGCCTGGAGGCGCTGCGCCTCTTGACCAATCTCGAGACCGAGAAGAGGAAGCTCCTGCAGATCGTCCTGTTCGGCCAGCCGGAACTGAATCGCAAGCTCGAACTCGATGCGATCCGCCAGCTGGCCCAGCGCATCACCTTTCATTATCACCTCGGCCCGCTGAGCCGCGATGACCTCGATGTCTACGTGGCGCACCGCTTGCGCGTGGCCGGCTTCGACGGCGCGCGCCTGTTCACGGGCGCGGCGATCCGCGGCCTGTATAAAGCCAGCGGCGGCGTGCCGCGCCTGGTCAACATCATGGCGCACAAGGCGCTGATGCTCAGCTACGGACAGGGCAAGCAGCAGGTGGCCGGCAGCCACGTGGCCATCGCCGCGCGCGATACGGTGGGCGTGACGCGCACGATCTGGACCTGGCTGCTAGGGGGCGCCGTCGTCGCCGGCGCGGCGGGCGGCCTGGCCTGGGCGTTCGCGCTATGAGCTTGATTAACAAGATGCTGCAAGACCTCGATGCGCGCGCCGGCCAGCCCGGCGCCACGCCGCTGCCGGCCGACGTGCGCTTGCCGCCGGCGCCTGAGCCGCGGGGACAGTGGATGCGTGGCGCGCTGGCGGGTGGGGCGGTGATCGCCGTCGCCGCGGCCGGCGTGATCGGCTGGCGGATGGTGGGCGAACAGCCCGTGCCCGTGCCCGTGGCGGCTGTCGCTGCTGCGCCTGCCGCACCTGCCGCCTCCGCGCCCAAGGCGGTGCTGGTCGAGATGCCGGCGGCCGCGCCGGTGCAGGTGATCGATGTCGCTCCACCGGCGCCGATCGTGCCCGCACCGGAACCGGAACCCGAGCCGGCGCCGCCACCGTCGAAGCCAGCGCCCGCGCCGCGCAAGCCGGCGCCACCCAAGCCGGCGCCGGCAGTGCAAGGCCGGGTCGAGACCTCGCCGCAGCGTGCAGAGAATGCCTATCGCCGCGCGCTGCTGGTGCTGGAAGACGGACGCGTGACCGAGGCCATCGCGACCCTGCAGGCCGGATTGCGGATCGATCCGAAGCATGAGCCGTCGCGCCAGACGCTGGTGGGACTGCTGATCGAAGCGGGACGGACCGACGACGCGATGCGCCAGTTGCAGGCCGCGCTGGTGCTCGATGCCCGTCAACCGTCGATGGCGATGCTGCTGGCACGCCTGCAGCTGGAGCGGGGCGGTCCCGCGCTCGACACCCTGATGCGCACCCTGCCGCATGCGGCCGGCAATGGCGAATACCACGCCTTCCTGGCCGGCGTGCTGCAGCGCGAAGGTCGTCATCGCGAAGCGGCCGAGCACTACCAGGCCGCGCTGCGCACTGCGCCGGGCAATGGCGTGTGGTGGATGGGCCTGGGCATTTCGCTGCAGGCCGAGAAGCGCGATCCCGACGCGGTGGCGGCGTTCTGGCAGGCCCTTGGCAGCGGGACGCTGTCGCCCGAGCTGGCCGCCTTCGTCGAGCGCCGCCTGGGACAGCTCGAACGATAATCGAGTCCCGGCGGCTACAGCGGCCCTTGTGATAGCATCGCCGGGTTCGTTTCATTCCTGGCATCTATTCGCAAAGTCACGTGCTCACATCGACGCAGTTCGTCCCTCCAGCCGCGCCATGGCGCATGCGCATGGCGTTATCGCTGTCCGTGCTGCTTCACCTGCTGCTGTTGAGCATTCCCATCCAGGGGGATGTCTTCGGGCTTTCGGGCCTGCGCCTTCCATGGGAAGAGCGGCGCCTTGCCGCCAGCGACCTGCAGATCGTGCTGGCGCCTGAAGCCCCCTCCGCGCCCGCCGCACCCGCCACGCCCCCAGCACCCGCCACGCCCCCAGCACCTGCCGTGAAGCCACGGCCGCTCCCGCCTCCTGCGCCGGCACCTGCCCCGCGTGAGCGGCCGGCCGCAGCGCCGCCAGCAAAGGCTGAACTCAAACCCACACCCGAACCCGAGCCGGACCAGCAAGCCGCGGAGCAGTCGCGCCAGGTGGAGCTGATCGCGCTCGCGCGCGAGCAGGCCGAACGGGAGGCAAGCGCACGCGTGGAGCTCGACCGGATCGCGGCCGAGCGGCGGGAAGCGGCGCGGCAGGAACAGGAAAGGCGCGACGCGCTGGCCCGCCTGGAGGAAGAACACGCCGCTGCGGCGCGTCTCGACGCCGAGCGTCTTGAACGTGAGCGTCTCGACGCCGTGCGGCGCGAGCAGGAGACTGCGCGTCTCGAGGCGGCGCGCCAGGAAGCCGTCCAGCAAGAACAGGCGCGCCAGGAGCAGGCACGCCAGGAGCAGGCCAGGCTGGACGAAGCCCAGCGCGAGCAGGAACGGGCAAGGCAGGCACAGGCACAGGCACAGGCGCAGGCGCAGGCCAGCCAGGCGCCGGTGCAGCAGGGACCTGCCGAGCGGGGCCAGGCTGCGCAACTGGCGCCGCGCGCCGAACGACTGCGCGCGATCGCCGAGCAGCTGGCCCGCGAGTCCGCCGGGCGCGACCGCGCCGGCAGTGCGCCGGGTGTGCCGCCGCCCACGGTCAGCGGCCTGCGCCGCGGCTGGCTGTTCGGACGCGCTGACCCGAACCAGGACCTGGTCCAGTATGCGCAAGCCATGGGCCGCAAGATCGAGTTGAACCGGACCCTGGACATGGTGCGCGAAGCGGTCAAGCAGCCGCATACGCAGCCGGTCGTGACGGTGGCGGTGCGCGCTGACGGTTCCGTGGAAAAGGTCACTTTCGAGACCTCGAGCGGGGTGGCTGCAATCGACGACGGCATCCGCAAGATCATCGCGAGCCAGGCGCCGTACGGCCCGTTCCCACCGGCGCTGGCGCGGCAGTACGACGTGGTCGAGATCCGCCGTACCTGGCTGTTCGACGTCGCCGTGCGCTTGCAATAATTACCTTTCAAGTTGCTTGACAAGAACCCCGGGTGATCCTAAAGTGATATCACTTTGATGCTACTTACCTGAGGGGTGTCCACCATGAATGCAGCACACACGCGCCGCGAATCGGCGTTCGCATCGGCAAACGGCTACCTGGCGGCCGGCGCCGGGATCGTCCTGCTGCTGGCGTCCTTCTATCTGCTCAAGAGGATGGCCGAGTCGTCCGAGGGCCTCTCGTTCCTGATCGGCGCCGTGGCACTGGGGCTCGCCGGTCTGTTGTCCCTGGGCGGCCTGTACATGCTGCAGCCGAACGAAAGTGCGATCCTGACGCTGTTCGGCAAGTACATCGGCACCGACCGCAGCGAAGGGCTGCGCTGGGCCTTCCCGTTCTACGTCAAGCGCCGCCTGTCGCTGCGCGCCCGTAACTTCAATGCGCCGACGCTCAAGGTCAACGACAAGCGCGGCAACCCGGTCGAGATCAGTGCGGCGGTGGTCTGGCGCGTGCGCGACACCGCCCAGGCCGTGTTCGAGGTGGACGACTTCGAGCGCTATGTCTCGATCCAGGCCGAAGCGGCGCTGCGTCACCTGGCCTCGCAATACGCTTACGACGAAGGCGAAGACCTGGCCCCGGGCGAGACCACGCTGCGTGCCGGCATGGACGTGGTGGCCGATACGCTCAAGGTCGAACTGCAGGCGCGCTTCGAGGCTGCCGGCGTCGAGGTATTGGACGCCAAGCTGACCCACCTGGCCTATGCCGCCGAGATCGCCCAGGTGATGCTGCGCCGCCAGCAGGCCGAGGCGATCATCAGCGCCCGCGCTAAAATCGTGCATGGCGCGGTGAGCATGGTGGAGACGGCGCTCAAGGGCCTGTCGGAGCGCGGCATCGTCGAACTCGACGATGAGCGCAAGGCGGCGATGGTGAGTAATCTGCTCGTCGTGCTGTGCTCGGACAAGGAAACCCAGCCGATCGTCAACACCGGCACCCTGTATAACTAGCAGCGAAACAGCATGGCAAGTCCGGGCAAAAAAGCGTTCCCCTTGCGGATCGATCCCGCCCTGTGGGAAGAGCTGCAGCGTCTCGCGGCGCGCGACCTGCGCAGCGTGAACGCCGAGATCGAGTTCCTGCTGCGCGAGAGCCTGGCCCGCCGCGGCGTGAAAGTCAGGGAAGCGAAGAGCAAGGATAGTGGAGGGCAAGATGAAGCATAGTTCGAACGGTGGCCTGGTCTATTCCACCGAGAGCGGGCGCATGTGCCCCGAATGCCGGCAGCCGGTCGGCGCCTGCGCCTGTTCGGCCAAGGCGCCTGTCGTCGGCGACGGCGTGGTGCGCGTGTCGCGCCAGTCCAAGGGGCGGGGCGGCAAGACGGTCACCCTCGTCAAGGGCGTGGCGCTCGATCCGCTCGCGCTGGCGCTGCTGGGCAAGCAGTTGCGCACGGCCTGCGGTTCGGGAGGCACCGTCAAGGATGGCGTGATCGAAGTGCAGGGCGATCATTGCGACCTGGTGATGGAGACGTTGACGAAGCTGGGCCACGCGCCGAAACGGGCATGATCTCCAAACAATTCGTCTCGCGGGTAGCCCTGAAAGCCGACCAGGTCGCGAGCTTCGACGAGTATCCCTTCTGCCTGCCCGCGGTGCGCCACCTGGGCACCCTCGAACTGCATCCGAAGGTGACGTTCGTCGTCGGCGAAAACGGCTCTGGCAAGTCGACGCTGCTGGAAGCCATCGCCGTCGCCTACGGCTTCAATCCCGAGGGCGGCACCAGGAACTTCGGCTTCAATACGCGCCAGTCGCACTCGCGCTTGCACGAATACATCCGGCTGTCGAAGGGCGTCAAACGACCCAGGGATGGCTTTTTCTTCCGCGCCGAAAGCTTCTTCAACCTGGCTACCGAGATCGAGCACCTTGATGGCGAAGGCGCCGCCGCGCCGCGCATTATCGATTCCTACGGCGGCAAATCCCTGCACGAGCAATCGCACGGCGAATCGTTCTGGGCCCTGGTGATGAACCGTTTCGGGGGCCGCGGCTTCTACGTGCTCGACGAGCCGGAAGCCGCGCTGTCGCCCCAGCGCCAGCTGGCGCTGCTGAGCCGGATCCACGAGCTGGCCAACGACGATTCCCAGTTCATCATCACGACCCACTCGCCGATCCTGATGGCCTATCCGGATGCCTGGGTGTATGAATGTTCGGCTGAAGGCATACAGCGCGTGCATTATCAGGACACCGAGCACTTCCAGGTCATGCACGACTTCGTGGTGAACCCCGAGCGCATGCTCGACATCCTGCTGGACCGGACGCGCGACGGGCGCTAGGGCAGCCATGTGCTAAAGTGGCATGATTGCTGGTGTAGCATGCAGCCAGTGCGTATCCCCCCGGTCAAAGTGACCTAAAAATAAACCCCGGGTGTCCCATGAATCTGTTCGAACATTTGGCTGTCCTGGCGCTCCTGGTGCTGGCGGCCGGCTTCCTGTCGCTGACCGAGATTGCGCTGGCAGGCGCACGCAAGATCAAGCTGAAACTACTGGCCCAGGCGGGCGACGAGCGCGCCCAGAAGGTCATGGCGCTGCAGGCCCAGTCGGCCGACTTCTTCGCCGTCTCGCAACTGGGCCTGAACGCGATCGCCATCCTCGGCGGCATCCTGGGAGAGGGCGCCCTGCGGCCGTTCTTCCTGGACTGGCTGTCGCTGTTCTACAGCAGTCCGGGCCGCGACAACGTGGCCTTCGCGCTATCTTTCGTGTTCGTCACGACCCTGTTCGTGCTGTTCTCGGACCTGATGCCCAAGCGCCTGGCGATGATCGCGCCCGAAACCACGGCGATGGCGGTGATCCGCCCGGTGCTGTTCGTGATCCGCCTGTTCAGCCCATTTTCCTGGGTGTTGAACAAGATCGCCAATATGCTGTTCCGCCTGTTCGGGGTCGACATGACGCGCGAAGACCGCATCACCTTCGACGAGATCTCGGCCGTGGTCGAAGCCGGCGCCCAGGCCGGCGTTTTGCAGAAGCAGGAGCAGCATTTCATCGAGAACGTGTTCGAGCTCGAGTCGCGCACGGTGACGTCGACCATGACGACCCGCGAAAACGTGGTGTTCTTCGACCTGACCGAGCCCGAGGAAAGCATCCGCCAGAAGATCGCCAATCATTCGCTGTCGAAGTTCCCGGTGTGCGACGGCGTGATCGACCGCGTGGTCGGCTATGTCGACACGCGCGACATCCTGGTGCGCCTGCTGAGCAAACAGACCAAGTTCCAGCTGAGCGAGCTGACCATCCGCACGGTGCTGATGATCCCGGACAGCCTGACCTTGTCCGAGATGCTCGACCGCTTCCGATCGAGCAAGGAAACCTTCGCGATCGTGATCAACGAATATGCCTTCGTCGTCGGCGTAATCACGCTGAGCGACATCATGGTCACCGTCATGGGCCGCTGGGGCAGTCCGTTGGAGGCCGACCAGCAGACCTTGCAGCGCGACGACGGCTCATGGCTGATCGACGGCAGCACGCCGGTGGCCGACATGAAACGGGTGCTCGACCTGCAGTCGCTGCCCGAGGAAGAGCGCTACGAAACGGCGGCCGGCTTCATGATGTATATGCTGCGCAAAGTGCCCAAGCCGACCGACAGCGTCGAACACGAAGGCATGCGCTTCGAGGTGGTCGACGTCGACCACTACCGGATCGACCAGTTGCTGGTGAAGCGCTTGGAACGCGCCGATACGGCGCCCCTGTCGGTGAGTTCGCTGACCGACTAAGGGCTCGACTAACGGCTCGCCTGGCGCGCAGCTGAGCCGTGCGTCAATATATCGGGCGCTTTGGTAGCCTGTGGTGATCCGGCTCGCTCCTGGAAGCGAGCCGCCATCAACATACTGGAGCCGCTTACATGTCTATCCGCAACCTGCTTTCTTCGATCCTGATCGGCGCCGTCGCCAGCGCCCGCTCGATGACGCCCATGGCCACCATCGCCACCGCACGCCTGGCCGGCCGTGGCACCTCGGGCGAACTGTTCCTGCTGGACCGTCCGGCCTTCAAATATGGCGCGCTGGCGATGGGCGTTGGTGAGCTGTTCGGCGACAAGATGAAGAGCGCACCCGATCGCACCGTCTTTCTGGGCCTGCTGGCGCGTGTGATGAGTGCGGGGATTGCGGGCGCGGCGTTGGCGCCGAAGGGCAGGGAAAAGGCGGGCGCCGCGGCCGCGGTGGCCACCGCCGTGCCGCTGGCTTACCTGACCCTGGCCGGCCGCAAGCAGGCGATGGCGCGCATCGGCCAGACCAGGAGCGGCTTGATCGAGGATGCGCTGATCGTGGCCGCCGGCGCCGCGATCGTGGCGATGGCCACGAGGCCGCAGCGAGGCTACTAAATTTTAGAGACGGCCGAGGCGCGACAAGGCCAGTTGCAGCGTCTCGTCCTTCTTCGCGAAGCAGAAACGCACCACCCGCAATTGCTTCGGCTGGCCGTAGAAGGCCGATACCGGAATCGCCGCCACCTTGATCTCGGTGGTCAGCCAGCGTGCGAAGTCCGCCTCTGATTGGTCCGAAATGGCGTCATAGCGCACGCACTGGAAATACGTCCCATCCGACGGCAGCAAAGTGAAGCGCGAGCCGGCCAGGCCGGCGCGGAACAGGTCGCGCTTGGCCTGGTAGAAGGCGGGCAGGTCGCGCCACGGCGCCGGATCTTCGAGGTAGGCCGCGAACGCATGCTGCATCGGCGCCGTCACGCAGAACACATTGTATTGGTGGACCTTGCGGAACTCCGTCATCAGGGCCGCTGGCGCCGCCACATGGCCGATCTTCCAGCCGGTGACGTGGAAGGCCTTGCCGAAACTCGACACCACGAAGGCGCGTTCGGCCAGCACCGGATGACGCGAGACCGACGCATGCGGCTCGCCGTCGTACACCATGTGCTCGTAGACTTCGTCGGACAGCACCAGGATCGGCGTGCCGTCAACGATCGTCGCCAGCGCATCGAGGTCGGCCTGGCGCAGGATGGTCCCGGTCGGGTTGTGCGGCGTGTTCACCACGATCATGCGCGTGCGCGGCGTGACCGCGGCGGCGACCAATTCCCATGGCACGCTGAACCCGGCCTCGTCGAAATGCATCGCCACCGGCACCACCACGCCGCCGGCCAGCGCGATCGCCGGCGCGTAGCAGTCGTAGGCCGGCTCGATGACGATCACTTCGTCGCCCGGATGCACGACGGCCAGGATCGCCGTGTGGATTGCCTGGCTGGCGCCGACAGTGACGGTGATCTCTGTGTTGGCGTCGTAGCGGCGGCCGTAGGTTGCCTCGATCTTGGCGGCGATCGCCTGGCGCAGCACCGGCATGCCGGTCATGGGCGCGTACTGGTTATGGCCGGCGCGCATCGCCTCGGCCACCAGGTCGACCAGCTTCGGGTCGCAGGCGAAGTCGGGGAAGCCCTGGCCGAGGTTGACGGCGTCATGCTCGAGCGCCAGCTGCGACATCTGGGTGAAGACGGTGGTGCCCACCTGGGGCAGGCGGGAAACCAGGGGAGGTAGGCTCATGGGCGTGGGCGGATCGTGAAGAAGATGCTCTTATTCTAGCGTGCCTTCGGCCCTGGCCTTGATCCAGGCTTCGGGCAGCATGATGCGGAACAGGCCGGCCTGGGCCGTCTTGCGGCCCAGCTTGAGCAAGGCCTTGTCCTTGCTGATCAGGACTGAGGCGCCGGCGTCGCGCGCCAGTTCCATGAATTTCTGGTCATCGCGGTCGGTGCAGATCGGCAGGCGGATCGCTTTTGACTCCGGTGTGACCAGGCGCAGCAGGGCGTCGAAGCGGGCGGCAGCCTGCTCGCGGCCCGCTTCATCCAGCGGCAGGTGCGGGTAGCGCAGCACGGCGAGGTATTCGTCGCGGCATTCGGCGCGCGTGATCGCATCGACTTGTTTCGCCTCGATGGCGGCCAGCAGCTCGGCCCAGCGCGGGTCGTGGAAGACGAACAGGTCGAGCAAGACATTGGTGTCGATGACGATAGGTTTGGCTGGAACGGTTATCATGTAGCTTGTTTATTCGTGGAAATTTTCTGTTCGTTCATGCTGATTGTCCTGTCCCCCGCCAAGTCGCTCGATCTCGAATCGCCCCTGACCACCAAGCAACATACTACGCCCGACTTCATTCCGCAGGCCGCGGAACTAATCGAGGTGCTGCGCGATTATTCGCCGGCCCGGATCAGCCAGCTGATGGACCTGTCGGATGCGCTCTCGGTGCTGAACGTCGGCCGCTACGCCCACTGGCAGCCCGACCATGCCGAGGCGCGTCCGGCAGTCATGTCCTTCAACGGTGACGTATATACCGGCCTCGACGCCCCGAGCCTGGACGCGCAAGGGCTGAAATACGCACAGCGCCACGTGCGGATCCTGTCGGGCCTGTATGGCCTGCTGCGTCCGCTGGACCGGATGCATCCCTACCGCCTCGAGATGGGCACCAAACTGGCGAACGCGCGCGGCAAGGATTTATATGCGTTCTGGGGCGAGACCATCACCCAGGCGCTGAACCGCCAGCTGGCCGAGAGCAAATCTACGGCGCTGGTCAACCTGGCCTCGACCGAGTACTTCAGGTCGGTCAAGCCGAAGCTGCTGGATGCGCCGGTGATCGAGCCGGTGTTCCAGGATTGGAAAAACGGCCAGTACAAGATCATTTCGTTCTTCGCCAAGCGCGCCCGCGGCATGATGGCGCGCTATGCGACCGACAAGGGCATTACCGATCCTGAACAGCTCAAGGAGTTTGATGTTGACGGGTATGCTTACGATGCGAACGTCTCGGGCGAACACAGTTGGGTGTTTCGCCGTCGCGTGGAGGCTTAGGTCGTGTGCTGATCTTCTAGCCTTGGGTTCCCGCCTGCGCGGGAACGACGTTCAACGGTCGCGTGATAAAAGTCGCGACGGCTGAACACTACCAGCACGTCGTTCCCGCACAGGCGGGAACCCAAGTCAACAAGAACAGCCCACTCCCTTATTCCACCGCATCCTTCGGCGAAGGCCGTGGCCCGCTCTTGGCCCAGAATTTCCACCAAGGCGCATCGGCGCTCAGGTTCGGGCTTGGACGCACGTCATTCTTGGCCCAGAACTTCCACCAGGCGGCGTTGCCTCGCGCATTCGGGTTGAGGAAGTAGCTGTCCGGATAGTTCAGCAGGAACACGCGCTGGGTATCGTCGCGCAGCAGCGGCATGCCGAGCTTGTCGTAGCTGCGGATCATGATGAACAGCGCTTCTTCGCGTGCCGGTGCGTCGCTGTAGTTGGCGACCGCGTCCTGTGCGCGATTGAGCGCCGCCAGGTAGGCGCCGCGGCGATAGTAGTAATTTGCCACGTGCACTTCGTACTGCGCCATCGCGTTGATCAGGTAGCTCATGCGCTCGATCGAGTCTTGCGCATATTTGCTGTTCGGGAATTTGTCGACCAGGGCCTTGAAGGCGGCGAACGCTTCGCGCGTCGCGCGCGGATCGCGCTCGGTCGGGTCTTGTTCATAGACGAAGCTGAAGAAGCCCAGCTGGTCATTGAAGTTGATCAGGCCACGCAGGTAGTACATATAGTCGACCTGGGCGTGGTTCGGGTGCAGCTTGATGAAGCGCTCGACGGCGGCCAGGGCCTCGGCCTGATCCTGCGCCTTGTAGTGGGCGTAGGCGATCTCCATCTGCGCCTGCGTTGCATAGACGCCAAACGGGAAGTTGGTTTCGAGCCGCTGGAACAAGGGAATTGCGGCTTCGTAGTGCCCGCCGGCCATCTCCTCGCGCGCCTCAGCGTATAATTTCTCCGCCGACCAGTTTTTGGATTCGTCGGTAGGCTTCGGCAGAACACTGCATGCCGAGAGGCCGACGAGGGCGCAAGTTGCGACCAACACAGACAATTTTTTTTGCATAGCTTTTTGCAGAGAAGTTTTACCTAGATTCAACGAACGGCTGATTATAGCCGATGGGACTGACGTGATATTAACTCCTGCGCCGGATTCGGCGGATTTACCTATTGACCCTGACTTTGACGATGAACTGGAGGCCGGGTTCGCCCCCGTGCCCGGCATCGACCTGTCGCCGATGACGCTCGCGCTGCAAGAGGAACACTGCGGCCAGCGCCTCGACAAGGTGGTTGCCGGCCTCGTGCCCCAGTTCTCGCGCAGCCGCCTGCAGCAATGGTTTGAAAGCGGCCACATCACGGTTGACGGCAAACCGGCGCGCGGCAAGGACACGGCCTATGGCGACGAGACGATCGTCGTCGAACCGCAGGCCGCGCCTGAAGACACGGCGTTCACGCCGGAAGCGATGGACCTGAACATCGTCCACGAGGACGACGACATCATCGTCGTCAACAAGCCGGCCGGCCTGGTCGTGCATCCCGGTTCGGGCAACTGGAGCGGCACGCTGCTCAACGGCCTGCTGCACCACTGCCCGCAACTGGTGGGCGTGCCGCGCGCCGGCATCGTGCACCGCCTGGACAAGGACACCAGCGGCCTGATGGTGGTCGGCAAGACCCTGGCCGCCCAGACCGACCTGGTGCGCCAGCTGCAGGCGCGCACCGTCAAGCGCGAGTACTTCGCGCTGGTGTGGGGCACGCCGCGCGCCTCGGGCACCATCGACAGCCCGATGGGCCGCGATGCGAAAGACCGCGTCAAGATGGCGGTCTCGAACAGCCCGTTCGCCAAGCCGGCGATCACCCATTACGAGCGCGTCGTCAGCGGCGAGCTCGATCGCCGTCCGGTGTCGCTGGTGCGCTGCCGCCTGGAAACCGGCCGCACCCACCAGATCCGCGTCCACATGCAATCGCTGGGCTTCGCCCTGGTGGGTGACGCCGTCTATGGCAAGCGCCACCTGACGCCGGTTTTCCACCGCCAGGCGCTGCAGGCGCGCCGCCTCGGCCTGGTGCATCCGGGTACTGGCGAACAATGCGAATGGACGGTGCCGCTGGCCGACGATTTCGCCGCGCTGATTGCGCAGGCGGGCATCGAAGAGCCGCAGGATGACGGATTCGGTAGCGATTCTGCTGGCAAATTCGACGACGAGGATGACGACGACGGCGTCGTCACCTACCGCGTATGACGCAAGGCCTGACCGCCGCCGACCTGGTCTGGCCTGACTGGCCCGACCTGCCGGCCTCGATCGGCGCGCTGGCCACCAGCCGCGATGGCGGCGTCAGCGCCGCGCCGTATGACGACGGCAAGGGTGCCGGTGGGCTGAACCTGGGCCTGCACGTCAACGACGACCCGGAGGCGGTGCGCGCCAACCGCGAGCGCCTGCAAGCCTGGTTGCCGGGCCGCCCGGCCTGGATCGCCCAGGTGCATGGCGCCGACGTGGTCGACGCCGCGGCGGTGGGGCCGGACCGGCCGGTGTGTACCGGCGACGCCAGCATGGCCACGGCAGCGGGCGTCGTGTGCGCCATCCTGACTGCCGACTGCCTGCCGGTGCTGTTCGCCGACCTCGACGGCAAGGTGGTGGGGGCGGCCCACGCCGGCTGGCGCGGCCTGGCTGGTGGGGTGCTGGGCGCGACCGTCGATGCCATGCGCGCGGCCGGCGCCGGTGAGATCACCGCCTGGATGGGGCCGGCCATCGGACCCGACGCCTTCGAGGTGGGGCAGGACGTGGTCGACGCCTTCGTGGCAGCCATCCCGGGAGCGGCCGCACGGGCCTGCTTCCGTGACTATCCTGGCCGTCCGGGAAAATTCCTGGCCGATATGTTCACCCTGGCGCGCCTGATGCTGGCGCGCGACGGCGTCGAACGCGTCCATGGCGGCGGCCTGTGCACCGCCAGCGCACCCGAGCGCTTCTATTCCTACCGCCGTGATGGCGTCACCGGCCGTCAGGCCAGCTTGATCTGGATCAAGTGACCGGCCAGCATCCTGGTTGATACTGCTCAGTCGCCGTCGCCGTCCCCATGGGACGCTTCGGTGGCATCCCCAGCCGCATCCTTGTTTCCGGGTTTGTCTCGGCCCTGGTCTTGCCCTCCCATTGCCATCTGCCGACGCTGCCGACGCCGCTTTGCGCCAGTGAGATAGAAAAGAATGGATAATGGTACTGCGCAATAAAAAACGAAGGTCATGATCCCGCCGACCACGGTCGGTTCGGTCGCCGCCATGAGCACGACGACATAAATCCAAGCGATGGCGACGATCCACATGATGTTTTGTTTCCTGGTTGAAGAGACGAGATTCTAACAACGGATGCCTACATGAACATGCCTGACCCGCAAGCTTTTGCCGCAACCTGGTTGTCCCAGTTCACCGATCCCAAGGCCTGGGACGGTTGGATGAAGATGGCGCCTATGACCCCGCCGCCCGCATCCGCCAACCCGCTGGCCGGCTTCCTGAAAGATATTGGCGCCGGCATCGATCCGGGCAAGCTGGAGTCGATCCGCGACGACTACCTCAAAAAGGGCGCCCAGCTCTGGCAGGATTTTGTATCGGGCAAGACGCCCGTGCTGCATGACAGGCGCTTCTCGGCCTCGGAATGGACGGCGCACCCGATGTCGGCCTTCTCGGCCGCCTCCTACCTGCTGAACTCCGAATTCCTGTTGGCCATGGCCGATGCGGTCGACGCCGGCCCACGCGAGCGCCAGAAGATCCGTTTCGCGGTGCAGCAAATGGTTGACGCCATGTCGCCCGCCAATTTCTTCGCGACGAATCCAGAAGCGCAAAAGAAAATGATCGACACCAAGGGCGAGAGTCTGACCAAGGGCATGGCGAATATGCTGGCCGACCTGCAGAAGGGTCGCATCTCGCAATCGGATGAATCCGCCTTCGAGGTCGGCCGCAACGTCGGCAACACGCCGGGCCAGGTGGTGTTCGAGAACGAATTGTTCCAGCTGATCCAGTACACGCCGGCCACGCCGACCGTGCACAGCGTGCCGCTGCTGATGATCCCGCCCTGCATCAACAAGTTCTACATTCTCGACCTGCAGCCCGAGAATTCGCTGGTGCGCTACGCGGTGGAGCAGGGCAATACCGTGTTCATGGTGTCCTGGCGCAATCCGGACCGCAGCCAGGCGAACCTGCGCTGGGACGATTACGTCGAGACGGGCGCGATCCGCGCGCTGGAGGTGGTGGGTGAGATCACCGGGCAAGAGAAAGCCCATGTGTTCGGCTTCTGTGTCGGCGGCACGATCGCCGCCACCGCGCTGGCGGTATTGGCCGCGCGTGGCCGTCAGCCGGCGGCCAGCCTGACGCTGCTGACGACCTTGCTCGACTTTTCCGATGCCGGCGTGCTCGAAGTGTTTGTCGACGAGGCCCAGGTGGCGCTGCGCGAGCAGACGCTGGGCGGCGGCGGCCTGATGGCGGGGCGCGACCTGGCGACGACCTTCTCGGCCCTGCGTCCAAACGACCTGGTATGGAACTATGTTCAGCAAAACTATTTGAAGGGCAAGGAGCCGCCGGCTTTCGACTTGTTGTACTGGAATGCCGACAGCACCAACTTGCCAGGACCGATGTTCTGCTGGTACCTGCGCAATACCTACCTCGAGAACAAGCTGAAGAACCCGGGCGCGCTGACGGTGTGCGGCGTGCCGGTCGACCTGGGCAAGATCGACGCGCCGGTGTTCATGTACGGCTCGAAGGAAGATCATATCGTGCCATGGCAGGCGGCCTATGCCTCGATGGGGCTGCTTAACCCGAAGAATGCGAAGGCGAACCGGTTCGTGCTGGGCGCTTCGGGCCACATCGCCGGCGTCATCAATCCTGCGGCGAAGAACAAGCGCAGCTATTGGGTCAACGATAAGGGTGGCAAGTCGCGTCCGAAGGACGATGGCGCCTGGTTCGACGGCGCGGTCGAGCACAAGGGGAGCTGGTGGTCGGAATGGGCAAAGTTCCTGGCGCAGCATGGCGGTGCCGATGTGCCGGCGCCCGAGACGCCTGGTAATGCGCAATATGCGGCGCTGGAACCGGCGCCTGGACGCTACGTCAAGGCGCGGGGCGACTGAACGGCAGTGCGTTTAATTGACAGAAAAGCTAGGGTAGTAGGCAAACTGGTAATTGCTGCACCTGCGTCAATTGCATGGTATGGTGTCTGCTGTCCGTCTACTGTCGACCTGGTGGCGGATGGGCAGGAGACGAACCGGCCATGCCGGCGCACACAATTCTAAGTACGAGGCTCACGAAGCCGCGGCGCAACCTATGGAACGAGAGATGAGCAGTGTGAAGAAAAGTACGGAACGCCTGATCAAGAAATACCCGAACCGTCGCCTGTACGACACGCAGACCAGTTCATACATTACGCTGTCCGACGTCAAACAGCTTGTGCTCGACGCCGATGAGTTTACCGTGGTCGATGCCAAGAGCAACGAGGACCTGACCCGCAGCATTCTGTTGCAAATTATTCTCGAAGAAGAAGCGAACGGCGCGCCGATGTTCTCGAGTGTCGTCCTGGCCCAGATCATCCGTTATTACGGCCACGCGATGCAGGGCATGATGGGATCCTACCTGGAAAAGAACGTCCAGGCTTTCACCGACATCCAGAATAAATTCACCAGCAACGCCGCCGGAGCCATCGAAGGCAAGCCGTTCAGCCCCGAAATGTGGACCCAGTTCATGAACGTCCAGGGCCCGATGATGCAGGGCATGATGAACAACTACATCGACCAGAGCAAGAACCTGTTCATGCAGATGCAGGAGCAGATGCAGAACCAGAGCAAGGCGATGTTCGGCGCTTTCCCGTTCCCGGGCATGCCGACCAATCCGACCGACAAGAAATAAGCTCGTCGCGCACACCGCCTGCGCGACCATCGTCACCAGCCTCAGCACGTCGTTCCCGCGCAGGCGGGAACCCAAGTGTGCACGGCCAGTGGCCTAAAAATCGACCTCCGATGAACGTTCGGGTCACGCAAGAGCATGAACATTCTGTGACTTCACTTGGATCCCCGCCTCCGCGGGGATGACGATGCATACGTTGCGTATAAATATTCCGGACGCTAGTGCGCGCAGGCGGGAATCCAAGTTTCTTGGCACAGTGACTACGGCCGACGAAGCCACTACGCAACAGACTTGGGTTCCCGCCAAGGCGCCCGGCGAGGGCGGGAACGACGTGGGGTTGCTAGCGGTCCCACCATCACACCCGCTTCAGGTACAATCGCGGATTGCCCAAATCATTTGTCGTCCGCCCATGCCTGAACTCCGTCGTAATCCTTCCGCCAACTCCGGCAGCATCGCCGCCGCCGCCAAGGCCCCAGCCATCGTCATTCCGACGCCGGCCGCAGGCCTGACCGCGCCGAAGGTCGGCTTCGTCTCGCTCGGCTGCCCGAAGGCGCTGGTCGATTCGGAACAGATCCTGACCCAGCTGCGCGCCGAAGGCTACCAGACCGCATCGTCCTATGACGGCGCCGACCTGGTGATCGTCAATACCTGCGGCTTCATCGACGCCGCGGTGCAGGAGTCGCTCGACGCGATCGGCGAAGCGCTGGCCGAGAACGGCAAAGTGATCGTCACCGGCTGCCTGGGCGCCAAGAAGGATGCCGCGGGCGACGACATCATCACCAAGGTGCACCCGAAGGTGCTGGCCGTGACCGGCCCGCACGCCGTGACCGAGGTGATGGAATCGGTGCATCTGCACCTGCCGAAGCCGCACGATCCGTTCATCGACCTGGTGCCGGACCACGGCGTCAAGCTCACGCCCAAGCACTACGCCTACCTGAAGATTTCCGAAGGCTGCAACCACCGCTGCAGCTTCTGCATCATCCCGTCGATGCGCGGCGACCTGGTGTCGCGCCGCATCGACGAAGTGCTGATCGAGGCCGAGAACCTGTTCAAGGCCGGCGTCAAGGAACTGCTGGTGATCTCGCAGGACACGTCCGCTTACGGCGTCGACGTCAAGTTCCGCACCGGCTTCTGGAACGGCCGTCCGATCAAGACCCACATGACGCAGCTGGTCGAGGCCCTGGGCCAGCTGGCGCGCCAGTACGATGCATGGGTGCGCCTGCACTACGTCTATCCCTACCCGCACGTCGACCATGCGATCCCGTTCATGGGCGACGGCCACGTGCTGCCTTACCTCGACATCCCGATGCAGCACGCGCACCCGGATGTGTTGAAGCGTATGAAGCGCCCGGCCAGCGGCGAGAAGAACCTCGAGCGCATCCTCAACTGGCGCAAGATGAACCCGGATCTGACGATCCGCTCTACTTTTATTGCCGGTTTCCCGGGCGAGACCGAGGCCGAATTCGAATACCTGCTCGACTTCCTGAAGGAAGCGCAGATCGACCGCCTGGGCTGCTTCGCCTATTCGCCGGTCGAGGGCGCGACCGCCAACGAGCTGGCCAATCCGGTGCCGGAAGAAGTGCGCGAAGAACGCCGCGCGCGCGTGATGCTGCTGCAAGAGGAAATCTCGGCCAAGCGCCTGCAGGCCAAGGTCGGCAAGACCGTGCGCGTGCTGATCGACGAAGTCGGCCCGCGCGAAGCCATCGGCAGATCAAGCGCCGATGCGCCCGAAATCGACGGCGTGGTCCACATCAAGCGTCCGCTGGTGCCGGGCAAGCAGAAGCTGGCGGTCGGCCAGTTCGCCGACGTGGTCATTACCAAGGCCGACGCCCACGACCTGTGGGCCAACCCGGTCTGAAGTATTTCCACTAACCTCCGGCGCGCGAGTCCCATGAACGAGAAGTCGATCCAGACCACCCTGGTCCATAGCGACTACGTCGCGCCGAGCGGTTTCGATGCCTTCCCGCCCGGCATCCACCGCGCATCGACGGTGCTGTTCCCGAACACCGCCGCGATGCGCTCGACCGAGTGGCGCGACAAGCAAGCCTATACCTATGGCCTGCACGGCACGCCGACCACGTTCACCCTCGAAGGCAAGCTGGCCGAGATCGAAGGCGGCAAGCATTGCCTGCTGACGCCTTCCGGCCTGGCGGCGATCGCGATGGTCGATTTCGCCTTGCTCAAGAGCGGCGACGACGTGCTGCTGCCGGATAACGTCTATAACCCGAACCGCGAACTGGGACGCTGGCTGACCCAGGACTACGGCGTGTCCGCGCGCTACTACGATCCGATGATCGGCGCCGGCATCGCGGAGCTGATCCAGCCGAACACCAGGCTGCTATGGACAGAGGCGCCGGGATCGGTGTCGATGGAAGTGCCGGACCTGCCGGCCCTGTGCCAGGCGGCCCATGCGCGCGGCGTGATCGTCGCGCTGGACAATACCTGGGCGGCCGGGCTGGCGCTGCGCGGCTTCGATCACGGCGTCGACATCGTCATGCATGCGCTGACCAAGTACCAGTCGGGCGGGGCGGACCTGCTGATGGGCGCCGTGATCACCCGCGATCGTGGACTGAACGACCGCATCGCGCAAGCACATATGCGGCTGGGCATGGGCGTCAGCCCGGACGATGCCTACCTGGTGCAGCGCGGCCTGCCGACGATGAAGCTGCGCTTCGAGCGCCACGACGCGAGCGCGCGGACGCTGGCCGCCTGGTTCAAGGCGCGGCCCGAGGTGAGCAGGGTGCTGCATCCGGCGTTCGAGGATTGCCCCGGCCACGCCTTCTGGAAACGCGATTTCACGGGCGCCGGTGGCTTGTTCTCGGTCGTGTTCGATCCACGTTATGACGAGGCCCAGGTCGACCGCATGGTCGATGCCTTGACCCTGTTCGGCATCGGCTACAGCTGGGGCGGACCGAACAGTCTGGTGATGCCGTACCGTATCAAGAGCCTGCGCGACAAGTGGACCGATCCCGGCGTGCTGGTGCGCTTTAATGTCGGCCTGGAAGAGCCAGGCGACCTGATTGCCGATCTGGAGCGGGCCTTCGGCCAGCTGTAAAAGAGAATGGGGCCTGGTCGGCCCCATTTGTTTTTATACCGGCATCGCCCGGTTGTTGTTCAGGTCAAGGAAGCCGCGCACGAGGCGGTAGGCTTTCCAGACCCAGACCACGAACCAGAGCAGGTAGGCGAGCGGAATGCCGATGACGGTGATGAACAGCACGCCGCCGACAGCCATCCAGGCCACGTACCACCAGAACGAACGGATCATCCAGGTGTGATGGCTGTGGACCATCGTGCCCACGGTTTCGGGGCGCTTGATGTAGTTGACGATCACCGGGATGATCGACAGCATCCCGAGCGAGAAGAAGAAGGTCAGCGCGTGGATGACGTACAGGATGCGCGCCCAGTGCTTGTTGTCCTCGACACCGCGTTCCAAAACCAGTTCTTGCGACATAGTGGCTCCTCATGAAAGACGGGATAGCCCCCGTTTGTTGTCATTGTAGCAGCGTCGGTCGTGCTTGTATCGATTGATGCCGGCCGGAATGATGAAGGATTCAGCCTACATGTTGCTGGACCCATGCCATCAGCCGTCCCGCATCCATGGCGCCCGACTGGCGCGCGATCTCGCGTCCGCCCTTGAACAGCGCGAGGGTCGGGATGCTGCGGATCGCGAAGCGCCCGGATAAATCCTGCGAACGCTCGGTATCGACCTTCAGCAGGCGCACCTTCGGCTCCATGCGCTGGGCGGCCTGGGCATACGCCGGCGCCATCATCTTGCACGGGCCGCACCATTCGGCCCAGAAGTCGACCAGCACCGGGATATCGTTGCGGCCCACGTGGCGATCGAAGCGGGCGCTGTCGACGTCCAGCGGGCGGCCGTTAAAAATGGCTTGCGAACATTTGCCGCAAGTTGGGGCGTCCAGCAGGCGCGCCTGCGGCATGCGGTTGACCGCATCGCAGTGCGGACAGACGACGTGGAGCGGGTCGCTCATGGTGTTCTCCTTCATCTGAAACGATGACGGTATTGTAAGCGGCGCCGTGCAAAGCCGTCGCCCGCCCAGCCATGCGCCGCGGTCGGCCTGACGTGCATAGAATGAGGGAAACGACACGACCACGATAGTCCGATGCCTCAATCCGAATCCACCGGGCGCCTGCTCGTCGGCTGCGCCGGCTGGAGCCTGCCAACAGCTTGCGCCGACGCTTTCCCCGCCGAGGGCAGCCACCTGGAACGCTATGCCGCCGTCTTTCCCACGGTGGAAATCAATTCCTCGTTCTACAAGCCGCACAAGCCGGAAACCTATGCGCGCTGGGCCGCGAGCGTCCCGGATGATTTTCGCTTCGCCGTCAAGGTGCCGCGCGCCATGACGCACGAGGCGCGCATGATCGAGGCCGACGAACAGCTCGACCGCTTCCAGCGCGAGGCCGGCATGCTGGGCCACAAGCTGGGCTGCCTGCTGGTGCAGCTGCCGCCGCGCTTCGGCTTCACTGACGCGCCGGCGCATGCCTTCTTCGCCGGTTTGCGCGCGCGCTTTGGCTGCAGCATCGCTTTCGAGGCGCGCCACGCCAGCTGGTTTTCCGAGCCGGCCACGGCCTTGCTGCGCGAATGCGGCGTGATTCGCGTGATCGCCGATCCGGCCGCAGGCCAGCCGGGACCGCACGAACCCACCAGCGACAGCGAGGCATATGTGCGCCTGCATGGTACACCGCGCATCTATTACTCGCGCTATCCGCAAGAGGAGATCGCACGCTGGCGCGCCGAGTTCGATGCGCTGGTGGCGCAGGGACGCAAGGTCTGGTGCGTCTTCGACAATACGGCGGAGGGCGCCTCGGTGCCGAACGCGCTGGAACTGATGCGCGGGTAGGTGGCGCATGCCGGTGTAGAATCAGCCGAATCCCCGATCTTCTTTCTTGATGTGACGACCACTGCCGCAGCATCAACTCACTCTCCGGCGACGATTGCCGGCATGCCCCTGCGGGTCGAGTGCCCGCCGGGCGCCTGCGTGTGCGCGCGCGAACAGGCGCTGGCCGATCCGGCGGCGGACCAGCGGCCGCTGCTGATCACGCGCCAGCACGAACAGAAGCTGATCGAGCGTATCGGGCGCGTCGACAGCTATGCCGACCTGCAGCACGTGCAGAGTCTGATCCTCAAGAACGTCGGCAGCGAGCTGCGCATCGCACCCGGCCCCAACGAGGTGCGCACCGTGCGCGGCATCGTGATCGTGCTCGAGGAACGTCCCGGACTATGCAAGAAGCTGCGCCAGTCGGTGCCGGCCGCGGTGCGGCGCCGCCTGGCTGAGCGGCCCGAGATCGCCTGGGCGATCCTCGATGCGCACGACCTGTTTGGCGCGGGCTGACACGACATTCGTGGGGTGCGGGGGCGCCCTGCACATGAATCGTCCGGCTCTTATACAATCGATGACAGAGCGGCATCGGCCGCCCGTGAACCACCGCGCGCGGCCTTGTTCCTGCGCGCAGCATCCTGGAGAATCTCATGTCGGGCTATAGCATCAATATCGAAGAAAAAACGCTTGCAGGAAACAACTTCCGCGAAGTGCTCTACACCACCAAGCGCAGCCAGCTGGTCATCATGACGCTGCAACCGGGTGAAGAGATCGGCCTCGAGCACCATGATGGCCACGACCAGTTCATCCGCGTCGAAGCCGGCGAGGGCGTGGCGCTGCTGGACGGCGAAGAACACAAACTGGAAGACGGCGTCGCCGTGGTGATCCCGGCCGGCACCGAGCACAATGTCATCAATACCTCGAAGACCGAGCCGATGCGCCTGTACACCCTGTACACCCCGCCGGAACATCCTGACGGCATCATCCACGCCACCAAGGCCGAAGCGGACGAGTACGAGCGCCAGCACGGGCACTGATTTTCAGCGCATGGCGGCCGACCCGGAGGGCAGTGTGTCATTCCCGGCGGTCGCCGGCGGCGTCATGTCAATCCCAGGTCCAGGCTGAGCCTGGTGACAATGACGTAGGTGAGCAGGCCCAAGGCCAGCAGCGCGAGCACGAAGATGGCGGCCACCTTGCCGGCCGCGCGCAGCACCGCGCGCCTTTCCTGGATCTTCCCTTTCTTCCCCTGGTCGTAATGCCACTTGATGGCGTAGAACATGCCCGTGCCAAGCACGAGTGCCTTGAATATGACGAAGACGATAGGGATCCATTCCATGATTTTGAGTATTTCCTGGCGATGACTTGAGACTATCTCGAGGAACGCTACCTCGGGTCGTTGTAGATGTATGGCGTAGGTGCCGACGCGTTGAGGCATACTACTTGAAAGCAATCTCCATACATCGAGACAAAATGTCCCAGTTGAAATCCATACAAGATGAATCTGTGCCAATCTGGTTGCCGCGCCTGGCCGTGCACGGCGGCCCCCGGTTTTTGCAGATTGCCGATGCCTTGCAGGCGGCGCTGGTGGATGGATCGCTCAAGCCCGGCGATCGCTTGCCGCCGCAGCGCCAGCTGGCGGCGCAGCTGGATGTCGACCTGACGACGATCACGCGCGCTTACGATGAAGCCAGACGCCGCAACTTGCTTGAGGGTCGTGGCGCCCGGGGCACCTACGTCGCGGCGCCGAAAGTCGAACTGAACCCGATCCTCGACCTGAGCATGAACACGCCACCGCCGCCGGCCGGCGTGGACTTCGACGACATGATGAAGCAGGGTTTGTCTCAAGTCCTGATGCGGGCGGACAGTGAATTGCTGATGACTTACCACCTGGGCGGAGGAAGCGACGCCGACCGCAAGGCCGGCGCCACATGGCTCGAACCGATGTTTGGACACCTGGATTCGGGGCAGCTGGTCGTCTGTCCGGGGGCGCAAGCGGCGATCGCCGCGTCGATCCTCGCGCTGACGGAGCCTGGCGATGTCATCCTGGCGGAGCCGATGACGTATCCAGGCTTGCGCACGGCGGCGACCCAATTCGGCCGCCACATCGTGGCCGTGGAAGCGGACCAGCACGGAATGATGCCCGAAATGCTCGAACAAGCGTGCCGCCGACACAAGCCCAGGCTGGTCTATCTCAATCCCACGCTACAGAACCCGACCGCCATCACCATGCCGGAAAGCCGGCGCAAGGAACTCGCCAGCATCGCGCAGCGCTGCAATGTGCGCATCGTCGAGGACGATCCCTACTGGCTGCTTGCCGATGCTCCGCCACCACCCATCGCCGCGTTCGCCCCGGAGCAAGTGGTGTATATCTCGACGCTATCGAAATGCCTGACACCCGGCCTGCGCGTCGCCTTCGTGCTCGTGCGCGACCCGCAGGAACGCGAGCGTTTCCTGGCGGCGCTGAGGTCGTTCGCGCTGATGGTCGCTCCCTTGGGCGCCGCGCTGGCCACGCAGTGGATCCTCGACGGTTCGGCTGGCGGATTGATGGAAGGCGTCCGCAGGGAGGCGCGCCTGCGCCACCAGATGGCGCGCGATATCCTGGCGGGGCGCTATGGCGGCGCCGGAGACGGCCTGCATGTATGGCTCGAGCTGCCGACGTACTGGAACTCATCGCAGCTTGCACGTGCGGCCGACAGCGAGGGCATCGCTGTCACGCCGGCCGAGGCATTCGCGACGGGCAGCGACGCCGTGAATGCCATTCGCATCTCATTGGGCAGCATCAAGGACCGTGGACGCCTGCAGGCGGGTCTTCAACGGCTGTCGCATCTGCTCGCGCGGCGGCCCGAGTCGTTCAGCGCCGCCGTGGTGTGACGGCCCACGAAACACGACGCTGGATCAGGCGAAGCCAAGAAACGACAAAGCCGGCATCGGCCGGCTTTGCTTTTCACTACGTTGCTTACCAGCCGTAAGGCCAGCGGGTCCCGATACTGCCACCCCAGCCACGATGGCGGTGGCCATGCCAGCTGCTGCGGCCGAAGTCGAAGCCCAGGCCGATCGAGATCGGCGGATACCAGTAACGCGGCTGTTCGACGACCACCGGTTGCGGCACGTAGACCGGCTGCTGCTGCACCCATACCGGTTGTTGCTGCACGATCACAGGTTGCTGGGTGCGATAGACCGGCGTCACCGACGTCGTCGTCCAGCCCGAATTTGGCGCCGCAGTTGCGATCGGGGTCGAGGTCACGACCCCGCCCTGGCCGGAGGCGGCGACCTGGGCGCCAGTGCCGACCGGCACCGGCGTGACCGACACGACCCGCCATTGGCTAGGGTCGGATGGTTGCGCGTAGGTATAAGTCGGGCCGGGCGCGGCGCAGCCGGCCAGCAGACCGAGCGACCCGAGAATGATGGCAATATTTTTCATGACGCTCCTCCTGATATTGTCATCATACGGGTAGCCGAACCAGTGTGCTGAGGGAATTACACCCTGTTACACGGTGCTGGCCCCGACGCTAGGCGCCCATCAGCGAGGACAGCGCCGTCAACGGCACTGCCGCGGCCAGCGCCTCGTAACCGGCGTCATTCGGATGCAGACGGTCGCCGCTGTCATAGGCGGGGCGCAGCCGCTGCGGGGTGCCCGGATCGCGCAGCGCCAGGTCGACGTCGGCCAGCAGGTCGAAGGGCAGCGCGCTGCGCATCCAGGCATTGACCGCCTGCCGCACCGCCTCGCGCGCCGGTGTGTAGTAGACGAAGCCGAGAAAGGGCGGCAGGGTGGCGCCGAGCACCGGGATGCCGTGCAGGTGGGCGCGCGTCAGCAACTGCAGGTAGCCGGCGATCAGGTCGTTGGCCGGGATCGGCGCTGACGATGGGCTGTAGACGATGTCGTTGATGCCGATTAGCACCGCCAGTCCCCGCACGCCGGCGGTGGACAGCACGTCGCGGTCGAAACGCTCCAGCAAATCCTTGCCGGCCAATAGGGCGGTCGGCGTGTCGGCCAGCATGCGGTTGGCGGAGATGCCGCGGTTGACGACGCCGATGCGATTGCTGCCGAGCTCGGACTGGATGCGGCGCGCCAGGAAGTCGGGCCAGCGCCGGTTGCCGTTGGACGTGCTGCCCACGCCGTCGGTGACGGAGTCGCCCACCGCCACCAGCACCGGCGCCGCGCGGTCGACGTCGACCTCGGTGAGGAAGGGCCAGGAGGCGAACGCGCGCTGGACCGGCAGCGAGGCCTGGGTGCCGAAGTCGCCCGTGGTCGACGCATAGCTGGCCTGGTAAGCGGCGTTATGGATGGTGCTCGCCTGGACCGTGCCGGAAAAATACAGGCTGATCGCGAGGTCGGTGAACGGCGCCACCGCCAGCGAGACGGGATCGGACACCACTGGCGCACCGGCCGGGATCGTGACATTGGTGCGCCCGCCGAAGGTGAGCTGGCGGCTGGTGCCGGCGGTGACGACGGCGCCGCCTGCACGCAGGCCGACATGGGCGCCGGTCAGCCGCAACTCGGTATCGCCCATCTCGTTCGACAGCCGGATGCGAACGCGGTTGCCGCCGAGGCTGGTGCGCGCGATCAGGCGCAAGGTCTGGTTGGTGAAGGTCAGCAGCGAGGCGGCCGGCGGCGGGCCGGCCGGCGCGCAGCCCCAGCCCGCGCTCCAGCGCTCGGGCAGGCCCGCCTGGGCCAGTGCGTCGGCTGCCGGCGCGGCCAGCGCGCCCGCGAGGACCGGTGCGCCGAGCAGGATGCGTCGTCGGGTCTGGTCAACGCCATGATCGCCCTGGAGGGGCGACGTGGAAGGAGTGACAGGCGAGTCGGAGGCACTGGAATCCGGAAGGGACATGGCGGGCTCCTGAGAAAGGTCGAGAACTGGCGGTCGCGTACGAGCGCCAGTCCACGATAGCGCAGAGCGCATGCGACGCGGGTACGGTCGCTTACATTGTTTGCGCTGCGTCGTGCGGATTTCTGATGGGAAGGGTTGCCCGCTAAAAATCAGCAGATACCCAGAAACAGTAATGCGGAAAGGTCAGGCGAGAATCGTCAGCAAGCCGTCCAGGCCAGAGAAATTCAGGGCGACATTGGCCTGTTCGCGCACCACCGGCTTGGCGCGGAAGGCGACCGACAGGCCGGCAATGCCCATCATTTTCAGATCGTTGGCGCCGTCGCCCATAACGATGGCCTGCGCTGGATCGATGCCCATTTCCGTGCACACGCGTTGCACGGTGCGCTTCTTTTCCTCGGCATCGACGATGCCGCCCAGCACGCGGCCGCTCAGCTTGCCGTCGACGACTTCCAGCACATTGGCGTGGGTGTGGTCCAGAGCCAGGCGCGGCTTGAGGCGGTCGGTGAAGAAGGTGAAGCCGCCCGACACCAGCAGGGTCTTGAGGCCGGCCGCCTGCACCGCCTGCAGCATCGCTTCGCCGCCCATCGAGATACGCAGGCGTTCGTCATACACGCGCTGCAGGGCGGACGCGTCCAGCCCCTCCAGCAGCGCCACGCGCCGCGTCAGGCTCTCGGAAAAATCGAGCTCGCCGCGCATCGCGGCTTCGGTGATCGCGGCCACCTGCGGCTTGAGGCCCTGCATATCGGCGATCTCGTCGATGCACTCGATGGTGATCAGGGTGGAATCCATGTCCATCGCTACCAGCCTGAAATCGGCCAGCGTGCGGCCGGCCGCGATGAAGGTGGCGTCGACGCCGGCCGCGAAGGCGGCGGCGTCGATCTCCTGCTTGAGCGCGGCGCTGTAGTCGACGCCTTCGGCGCGCAAGCAGCGGGCGCCGAGTGCAGTCAATCGCTGCGGCTTGGCCAGATGCGCCAGGCGTTCGAGGGTTGCTTGATCAGCCTGCGGTCCTTGCAGCACCAGGTTCGTGGTCATGAATGTCGTTCTCTTCAAGCGAGCAGTTGTTTGATGGTCTGTTTGATCTGGTTCACGCGCGCCGCCAGGTCGGGCATGCTGGCCGTGATGCGCAGCTTGTCCTGGCCGGCCAGCTTGATCTGGCGGTTCTTCTGGATCAGCGTGATGATCTTGATCGGGTCGATCGGCGGCTTTTCCATGAACTGCAGGCTGGCCGCCTCGCCATGGGCGTCGATCTTGACAATGCCCACGCTCCTGGCCGCGATGCGCAGGCGGTGCGTTTCGACCAGCGCCTTTACCGCGTCCGGCATCTTGCCGAAGCGGTCGATCAATTCCTCTTGCATCGAATCGATGCGGTCCTGGCTTTCGCAGTTGGCCAGGCGCTTGTAGATCGACAGCCGCTCGTGCACGTCGCCGCAGTAGTCGGCCGGCAGCAGGGCCGGCACGTGCAGGTTGATCTCGGTGGTCGACGACAGCGGCGCCGCCAGATCCGGCTCCTTGCCGGCCTTGAGCGCGCGCACCGCTTCGTTGAGCATGTCCGAATACAGCTGGAAGCCGATCTCGAGCATTTCGCCCGACTGGTTATCGCCCAGCACCTCGCCGGCGCCGCGGATTTCCAGGTCGTGCATGGCGAGATAGAAGCCGCTGCCCAATTCCTCCATCTGCTGGATCGCGTCCAGGCGGCGCTGCGACTGCTTGGTCAGGTTCGATACGTCGTTCACCATCAGGTAGGCATAGGCCTGGTGGTGCGAACGGCCGACGCGGCCGCGCAACTGGTGCAGCTGGGCCAGGCCGAACTTGTCGGCGCGGTGCATGATGATCGTGTTCGCGGTCGGCACGTCGATGCCGGTCTCGATGATGGTCGTGCACAGCAGGATGTTGAAGCGCTGCGCCACGAAGTCGCGCATGACCTTTTCGAGGTCGCGCTCGTGCATCTGGCCGTGGGCCACGCCGATGCGCGCTTCCGGCAGCAATTCCTGCAGCATGGCGCGGCGGTTCTCGATGGTGTCGACTTCGTTGTGCAGGAAGTAGATCTGGCCGCCGCGTTTGAGCTCGCGCAGGCAGGCTTCGCGGATGATCGAACCGTCTTCGCTGCGGACAAACGTCTTGATCGCCAGGCGCTTTTGCGGCGCGGTGGCGATGATCGAAAAATCGCGCAAGCCTTCCAGCGCCATGCCCAGCGTGCGCGGGATTGGCGTGGCGGTCAGGGTCAGCACGTCGACCTCGGCGCGCAGGGCTTTCAACGCCTCTTTCTGGCGCACGCCGAAGCGGTGTTCCTCGTCGATGATCACCAGCCCCAGGCGCGTGAACTTGACGTCTGGCGACAGCAGTTTATGGGTGCCGATCACGATGTCGAGCGTGCCGTCGGCCATGCCCTTGATCGCGTTATTGATCTCCTTGCCGGTGCGAAAGCGCGACAGCTCGGCGATCTTGACCGGCCAGTCGGCGAAGCGGTCGGCGAAGGTTTGCGCGTGCTGCTCGGCCAGCAGGGTGGTCGGGGCCAGGATTGCGACCTGCTTGCCGCCCATGACGGCGATGAAGGCGGCACGCAGCGCGACCTCGGTCTTGCCGAAGCCGACGTCGCCGCACACCAGGCGGTCCATCGGCCGGCCCGAGGTCATGTCCTTGATCACGTTGTGGATGGCTTCCGCCTGGTCCGGCGTCTCGTCGAAGCCGAAGCTCTGGGCGAAGTTCTCGTAGTCGGTGCTCGAGTATTCGAAAGCGTGGCCCTGGCGGGCGGCGCGCCGCGCGTACAGGTTCAGCAGCTCGGCGGCGGTGTCGCGCACCTGCTCGGCGGCCTTGCGCTTGGCTTTTTCCCACTGGCCCGAGCCGAGCGAGTGCAGCGGCGCGTCCTCGGGCGAGGTGCCGGAGTAGCGCGAGATCACGTGCAGTTGCGAGACCGGCACATACAGCTTCGTATCCTTGGCATATTCCAGGTGCAGGAACTCGGTCTCGCCTTCGCCCAGGTCCATGCTGGTCAGGCCCATGTAGCGGCCGATGCCGTGGTTGATGTGGACCACCGGATCGCCGATCTTCAGCTCCGACAGGTCGCGCACCATCGACTCGACCTGGCTGGTCGCTTCCTGCTTCTTCTTGCCGGCGCGGCGGCCCGAACCCGCATACAGCTCGGTCTCGGTGATGAAGGCCAGGTGGCCGGATTCGGTATCGAGCAGCTCGAAGCCCGCCTGCAGCGGGGCCACGCCCAGCGCGAGCCTGGCGTCGCTCTGGCGGAAGCCTTCGAAGCCCTCCACCGGCGTCAGGTCGAGCTTGTATTCGCCGAAGTACTGCTGCAAGGTCTCGCGGCGGCCGGCCGAATCGGCGCAGATCATCACGCGCGTGTCGCTGCGCTGCAGGTAGGCGCGCAGATTGGTCAGCGGGTCGTCCAGCCGGCGGTTGACGGCGATGTCGGGAATCGGCGCCGACAACTCCGAGGCTGGTGCGGCCGGGTCGCGCGCGATATTCCAGCGGCCGTGCGGCTTGATGCAGGTGAAGAACTGCTCGGCGCCGAGGAACAGCTCCTGCGGTTCGAGGATCGGCCGTTCGCGGTCGCTTTTCAGGAAGCGGTAGCGCGATTCGGTGTCGAGCCAGAAGCGCTGGATGGCGGCGTCGATATCGCCCACCAGGGCCACCGGCGCCTCAATGGGCAGGTAGTCAAACAGATTGGCCGTCTCTTCGAAGAACAGCGGCAGGTAGTATTCGATGCCGGCCGAGGCGATGCCGCTGCCGATGTCGCGGTAGATCGGCGAGCGGGTGGGGTCGCCCTCGAACCGTTCGCGCCAGCGGCCGCGGAAGGCGGTGCGGGCCGCGTCGTCCATCGGGAATTCGCGGCCCGGCAGCAGGCGCACTTCTTTCACCGGATAGAGCGAGCGCTGCGTGTCGGCGTCGAAGGTGCGGATCGATTCGATGTCGTCGCCGAACAGGTCGAGCCGGTAGGGCAGTACGGAGCCCATCGGGAACAGGTCGATCAGGCCGCCGCGCACCGAATACTCGCCCGGCGACATCACTTGCGAGACATGCGTATAGCCGGCCAGCGTCAGCTGGGCCTTCAGCCTGGCTTCGTCCAGCCGTTCGCCCTGGCGGAAGAAGAAGGTGTAGGCGGCCAGGAAGGACGGCGGCGCCAGGCGCACCAGCGCCGTGGTGGCCGGCACCACCAGCACATCGCACTGGCCGTTGCGGATCTCGTGCAGGGTGGCCAGGCGTTCCGACACCAGGTCCTGGTGCGGCGAGAACGCGTCGTAGGGCAGCGTCTCCCAGTCAGGCAGCAGGTGGCAGGACAGCTTGCCGTCCGCAAACCATGGGATTTCGTCGAGCAGGCGCTGGCCGTCGCTCGCATTGGCGACGACGACGGTGAGCATCTGGCCATTGGCCTTCAGGGCCAGTGCGGCGGTGGCGAGGGCATAGGCATCGGACGAGCCATGCGCCAGTGGCAGCACGAAACGCTGTCCTGGTTTGGGGAGGTGTTTCTTGAGATCGAAAGGCATGCAGCGTGCTGTTACGTTCGCGTCAGAAGTAGGCATCAATTATAGACGAAGGCGCACCAGGCCGCCCTGACGCTTGCATAGCGTCCGTTTACGTAATATTCTAAGTTACAAATAAACCCGACGAGGACTCCGATGTCCCATTTTCACGATCCGGCCATGGTGGCGCGCTACCACGAAGGCCCGCCGAAATTCGTCCCCGGCTTCGCCGACATGCAGCGCATGGCGCGGGTCTTGCTGGCCGAGCGCGCACCCCATGACTCCCAGGTGCTGGTGCTGGGCGCCGGCGGCGGCCTGGAACTGAAGGCGTTCGCGGACGGCCAGCCGGGATGGACCTTCGACGGCGTCGACCCATCGGCCGCGATGCTCGACCTGGCGCGGCAACTGGTCGGAGCGCACGGCGACCGGGTGCGCCTGCACCAGGGCTATGTCGATGTGGCGCCTATCGGTCCGTTCGACGCGGCTGCCTGCCTGCTGACCATGCACTTCATGCCGCCGGACGAGCGCCGCCATGCGCTGGGCGCGATCCACGCGCGCCTGAAGCCCGGCGGCCCCTTCGTCGTCATGCACATGAGCGTCGCAGGTGGGGCCGAAGAACGCGCGCGCTGGATGGCGCGCGACGAGGCCTTCGCGGTGGCCGGCGGGGTGGCGCCGGAGATGGCGCGCCAGCGGCGCGAGGGCATCGAGGCCAGCCTGTCGGTGCTGGCGCCGCAGGAAGACGAAGCCCTGCTGCGCGAGGCCGGCTTCAGTGAGATCGACGTGTTTTATGTAGGAGGGGTGTTCCGCGGCTGGGTATGCCGTGCATGAGGCCGGGTTGTGGTCGGGCTGAAACTCGCGCATGATCCTGGTTCCACATAAAAAAGACAGGAGACACCCATGCGCACAGGCCTGGCCGCCTTTTCCCTAACCATTGCATCCATGCTGCCGGCCCTTGCGCATGCGGCGCCGCCGGTAGATCTGGTCCTGTTCGACGGCGCGCCGCGCCAGGGCGTGACCGTATCGGCAATCGCTCCCGATACCGAGCACGTTCTCACGGGCGAGCGCGTCGATGCCGATGCAGGCATCCGCGCCAAGTTCCCCGGCAGCGCGATCGAGCTGGCGCGCGGCGCGGGGCCGGACGGCCGCGGGGCCCTGACCCTGCGCTGGGATAAGATCTGGAAAAGCGGCGTGCGCTTTGCCGGTCCATCATTCGACCTGCGCCCCTACCTGGCGGCCGGCACGCTCGCCTTCGACCTCAAGGTCGATGCGCTGGACAAGGGCGGGATCCTGTTCCGGGTCGGCTGCGGCGACGATTGCGAGCGTCACGTCTCCTATGTCTTGCCGGGACGCGCCGCCGAGGGCAAGGGCTGGCAGCGCATCGTCTTGTCGATGTCGTGCTTCGCGCGCGACGGCGACGATTTTGGCGCCGTCACGCGTCCGTTCCAGCTGGAGGGCACCGGCAGCGGCCAGGTCAGTGTCGCCAACGTGGCGTTCGCGCAGGGCGGCACGCCCAATAAGCCTTGCCCCGACTGGCGCACGGTGGCCGTTACGCCCGACACCCTCAACGAATCGTGGTCCACCTCCTGGTGGCTGCCGCGCCACCAGCAGAAGCTGGAAGAGTCAAGGCGCATGGTCGCCGAAGGCCGCAGTCCGCAGCTGGTCTTCGTCGGCGATTCGATCACCCAGGGCTGGGAAAAGGAGGGCGCGCAGGTGTGGCAGCAGTATTACGCGCGCCACGATGCGCTGGCGCTGGGCTTCGGTGGCGACCGCACCGAGAACGTGCTGTGGCGCCTGCGGCACGGCGAGGTGGATGGCATCGATCCGAAGGTGGCGGTGCTCCTGATCGGCACCAATAACGCAGGGCATCGCCGCGACTTCCCCGCCATCACGGTGGCCGGCATCGAACGTAATCTCGAGGAGCTCAAGGCACGCCTGCCGCGCACGCGCATCCTGCTGCTGGCGATCTTCCCGCGCGATGCAAAGGCCGGCGGTCCGCTGCGCCGCCTGAACGAGCAAGTCAACGCGCGCCTGCCGGCGTTGGCCGATGGGCGCCGCGTGTTCTTCCTGGACGTGAACGACGCGTTTCTGGCGCCTGATGGAAGTCTGCCGGCGAACGTGATGCCGGACGCGCTGCACCCGAACGAGGCCGGCTATGCCATCTGGGCCAGGGCTATGCAGCCGGAGCTGGATCGCTTGATGGCGTTGCCGCGCCTGTAGGCTCCCCGGACACCGCATCGGCCATGCGCCGGTTCGCGACCCCGAACGGCACGTGCACCATCGGGATCGTGCCGCCCGGGCCGGAGGTGAGGTGGGTGAGCTGGTCGTCGAAGAAGATGTGCGGCTTGAACACCGACAACACGCGGCTCTTGTCCATCCCGCCCAAGAAGAATGTCTCGTCGGGCGAGACGCCCCAGCTTCCCAGCGTGGTGACGACGCGCTCGTGCGCGGGCGCGCTGCGCGCCGTGATGATGGCGATGCGCACGATGCGGCGGTAGTCCGGGTCGTCGCGCTCGGCCTCGTTCTCGAGCTGCTGCAGCATGGCCAGCTTGCGGAACATCCCGGCCAGCGGGCCCGGTTGATGGGGACGCGCCATGTGCAGCGTCTCGTGGGCGTGGAATTCGCCCAGGCCGTCGCGCTTGAAGACTGCTTCGGATTCGTCATCGGCCAGCACGCCGTCGAAGTCGAAGGCCACCCGCAGTTCGATGTCGTCTTCCTCGTCGGCGATGCGCGAAGGCAGCACCAGGCCGGCCGGATAATCGACGTCGATCGCGCTCTTGACGTCTTCCTCGTTCGCGCTCAGGAACAGCGCGGCGTTGAAGGCCGGCAGGTAGGGGTAGGGCGATTTGCCGGTCATGAACACCGCGCGCGAGATATCGAGCCCATAGTGGGCGATCGAGCGCATCACGCGCAATCCCGTCTCGGGCGAGTTACGCGAGAACAGCACGACTTCGACCGGCGCCTGCTGCGGAAAACACTTGTTGATGCTGAGGAAGCGCCGGATGAAGGGAAAGGCCACGCCGCGTGCGAGCACGACGTCGCGCTGGCGCTCCTGGTATGCCCGGTATTCGTCGGGGCCCCGGTCGAGATACACCTGGTGCGATTCGGACAGGTCGAACAGCGCACTGGAGGCGACGCCGATGACGAGTTTTTCTTCGATGGGAAACGGCATTCAGGCGTCCTGTCGGTCGGATTGTTCCAAAAGTTTGTCGTAGACTTGCCGCGCCTCCGGCGGCAGCGCGAGCACGGCGCGCACGAACAGGGGCTGACCGCCCGTGGCCAGCATGCGCAGCTTGGCCAGCCGGTCGGCATCGTGCAGCACGGTTGGCAGGGCGCCGGAGTCGCCCAGGTGCGCGATCGCATGGCCGATTGCTGGCGGCAGTTCCCACGCGTCGGAGATACGGGCCGAGATCAGGCGCGCCGCCGCCACCAGCCGCGTGCCGAAGGCGTCGCCGTCGGGCAGGGCGCCTGGCGGCACCAGTTGCTCGACCACGCGAAAGGCCACCACCAGCCCGACGTTGTGCAGCAGGCCCGCCAGATACGCCTCGAAGGGATCGGCCTTGTTTCGGGGCGCCAGCAAACTGGCCGCCTGCGCGCACAGTTCGGACTGGCGCCACAGCGGCGGCGCAATCAGCCGCGCCAGTGGAGAGGCCTGCTGGCTGATGATCGGGCGGAAAGCGACCCGCGCCAGCAGCATGCGCAGGCCGTTCTGGCCGAGCAGCAGCACGGCCCCTTCGAGGTTGCGGATCGGCGACGCGGGCTGGTAATAGGGGCTGTTCACTTCGCGGATCACCTCGGCGACCAGCACCGGGTCCTGGGCCACCTGGCGCGCCAGCGCCCCGGTGCCCGTGTCCTCCTCGCGCAGGCTGCGCAGCAGTTGCGGAATCACGGCAGGCACCCGCGGCACCAGCTCCGCCGCGCTGTGCGGATCGCGCGCCAGGCGCGCCAGTTCGTCGAGCACGGGGCCCTCGGGGGCGGGGCGCCCTGTCACGTGCGGGCCGGCCAACCAGTGGAAAAAGGCGAGATCGAGGTCGAGTTCCGCGAGTGTCGCGTCGTCGGCGGCGGCGCCGGGACGGCCTTGCGCCACGTCGGAAGGAGCGGCCACTGGTACGTCCGCTTCGCGCGTGCCGAACAGGCGGGCGAGCCAGCGTTTCATGAACGTGCAACGTCGAGGAAGGGGATCATGCGTCCATTCTATCGCGAACAGAAACGGCCCGGCCGCCGCTTGCGCGGCGCCGGGCCGTTCGCTGTTTCACCTGTTACTGGCCGTTGTTCGAGCCGGTGGTGGTGTGACCGGTATTGGTCGGGGTCGAGGCATTGCCGGTGGCGTTCGACGGGCCAGTGTTCTGCACGTCGTTCGGGCTGATGCCCATCTGCGCGTCGATGGTCGGGTTGCCGGTCGAGCCGGCCTGGGCTGCGCCTGCCGAGGACGAACCGCTGGTGGTGCCGGTGGTGCCGGTGGTGTTACATGCGGCCAGGGCAAAGGCCATCATGCTGCCCAGCAAAACGGTCTGCAGCTTCTTCATCATGGTTCTCCTTGAGTGGTGATCCAGGACTGGGGCATGCGCGACGGCCTGGCGCGGATATCCGCGCCGTCCCGCATGCGCCAGGCCGGTCAGCGGCTGACCGGGGTGTCGGTGGCCTGCTCGTTGTTGCTGGTGGTGCCCGATGCGGCATTCACACCGCTGGCGCCGTTCGCGCCCGAGTTCCAGCTATTGGCGCCGCCGGTGGTGCTTGGCGTTTGCATGCCGCTGCCGATGGTCGAGCCGGTGGCGCTCGAGCCGCTCATCGAGTCGTTCGTGGTGTCGGTGGTGTTGCAGGCTGCCAGGCCGAAAGCCATCATGCCCACGAGAACTGCGCTTTGAATGGTGCGTTTCATGGTGTTCTCCTTAGGTTTCTGAGTGTTTTCATTTTCGCAATGACAATCATTTGCGAGAATAGGAACACGTCGGCTACCCGTGTAGGATTTCACCTTAGTGCTGCGTCAGCTACGGCGTCAGGCGGCGATCGTTTCCTGCGCCAGCCAGTCGAGCAGCTCAGGCGCTGGCAATGGCCGGCTGAAATAATATCCCTGCACCTTGTCGCAGCGCTGCTCGCGCACCACGTCCAGCTGCGAGCGGGTTTCGATGCCCTCGGCCACGGTCGTCATGCCCAGGCTCTGGGCCACTTTCACGGTCGCCTCGATCAGCACGCGGTGGTGGAAGCTGGTGTCGGCCAGGCACACGAAGGAGCGGTCGATCTTGACCGTGTCCACCGGCAGCAGGTGCAGGCTCGACAGCGACGAGTAGCCGGTGCCGAAGTCGTCCAGCGCGAGCTTGACCCCGAGCGCTTTCAGCTCGTGCAGGCGCACTTGCGTGTCCTGGTCCTGGGCTGCGAGACTTTCGGTGACTTCGAGCTGCAGGCTGGCGGGCGGCATGCCGCTCGTGCGCAGTACGGCGGCGACGCTGTCGATCCAGCCGGGCTGGCCGAGCTGCGCGCGCGACAGGTTCACCGCCATCAGGCGTGGCGCCGCGTCGCCGAGATGCGCCTGCCAGTCCATGAAGTCGCGGCAGGCGCGCGCCAGCACGAAGTCGCCCAGCGCGCCGATCAGGCCGCACTCTTCGGCCACCTGGATGAACTCGATCGGCGGCACGACGCCGCGCAGCGGATGTCGCCAGCGCACCAGCGCCTCGACCCCGGCCGCGCGATCGACGCCGCCGCCCGGCAGCAGGCGCACTACCGGCTGGTAGACCACGAACAGCTGTTCCTCGGCCAAGGCCTGGCGCAGGTCGGCCTCGATGTCGGCGCGGCGCGCCGCGCGTTCGCGCATGCTGGCCTCGAACACCGCGTGGCGGTTGCCGCCGGCGCGCTTGGCTTCGACCATCGCGATACCGGCGTCGCGCAGCAGGCTGTCGGCATCGAGCTCATCGTGCTCATCGAGCGCCGCCGCGTCCGGCCCCCAGGCCAGTCCCAGGCTGGCGCTGCACACGATCTCGTGGCCGCCGATCACATAAGGATGGGCGAGGGCGTCGAGCAGGCGCAGCGCCACCCGTTCGGCATCGAGGCGCGCGCGCAGGCCGTCCAGCACCACCACGAATTCGTCGCCGCCGATGCGCGCCGCCAGCTGGCCACCGCGCGCGGCGGTTTCGAACCCGCTGGCCGGCGGACGCAGGGCGCCGCGCAGGCGGTCGGCCATGTGCATCAGCAGCTGGTCGCCGCCGGCCTGGCCCAGGCTGTCGTTGAGCTGGCGGAAGCGGTCGCAGTTCAGGGTGAGCACCGCGAAGCCGTGTGCGTCCTGTGGCCGCGCGAGCACGCGCTGCAACTCTTCGCGCACCGCGGCGCGGTTGGGCATGCGGGTCAGGCTATCGGTGCGGGCGGCGTTGCGCAGGCGGCGCGACAGCATCTCTTGCTCGCGCTGGACTTCGAAGGTGGCGTCGGCCACCGTCGCCATCAGGCGCTCGGGGTCGAGTTTGGTCAGGTTCAGCGACAGTACCTGCAGCGAGCCGCTGGCGGCGTGCTGCACGCCGACCGGCAGGCGCAGACCTTCGCAGATCATGCCGGAAGGTTCGATGAAAGCCTCGACCATCGCCGGCAGCTGGGGCGCGACCGGCGCCAGCACGTCGAACAGGTTGTCCAGCCCGGCGTCGGTGGCGAGCGGCATCAGGAGGCTCGAGGCCATCGGATTGAGCATCTCGACCGTGCCGTCGAGCGTGGTCTGCGCCAGGCCGATCGGGGCCCGGTACAGGAACTGCACCAGCGTCTCGTACGCGTCGACCGGTTCATGCTGCATGGGCGTCCTCCTGATGGCGGGCGGTCGTGTCTTGCGGTGTGCCGAGATCGCGCAGGATCAGGCAGTAGGCGGCGGCATCAAGCTCGCCGGGCAGCGCCTCGTGCTCAGGCAGCGGCAGCGGCGCGACCAGCGTGCTGCCCCAGAACACGGCGCCGTCGGCGCGCAGGCGGCGCCCCTCGTCGAACGACCAGCCATTGGCGTCGGCCTCGCGCAGCCGGTCCTGGCGGTACTCGAGCGCGATCGCGTCCGGCGGGTAGAAGATCGTGAATGGCCGGCCAACGGCATCGGGACCGAAGCCGGTGACGCGCCCGACGCTCGCGTTCCAGTCGCAGAGCCGGCCCTGCAGGTCGAGGCTCACCAGGGCGTAATCCTGGACACCGGCCAGGATGGCCTTGAGCCAGGCGTCGTTCTGGCGCAGCCGGCGCTCGCGCCGCACCTGCTCGGTGATGTCGTCGATCACCGCCATCACGCGTTCCGGATCGAGCTTGAGCAGGGTGAGCGCCAGGATCTGCGGCGCGCGCTTGCCGCCGGCGCCGGCTTCCAGATAGAGGTGCAGGCCGTCGCAGATCTTGCCGTAGGGCTCGCCATGCTGGGCGGTGCGCTCGCGCATCTCGGGCGCCACCATCTCGAGGGCCGTGAACAGGTTGTCCAGGCCGCCGTCCTGCGACAGTGGCATCAGGAGCCGGGCCGCGACCGGATTCATCATGGTGACGTCGCCCTGGACGTTGGTCTGCACCAGGCCCACCGGCGCCAGGTACAGGAACTGGATCAGCGCCTCGTGCTCGGCGCCGAAGTCGTTTGCATCCGCGCTCATCGGGGGCTTACCGCAGCTGGCGCTGGACCAGCACGTAGCGCTGGCTCCCGCCCGGGTTCGATAGCAGACGCAGCGCAACCTTGACTGGACGCATGCGCAGGGTCAGGACGTAGTCGATGGTGTCGTCCAGCACGCTATTGTCTTGCTGCGCGTCTTCGAAACGCTGCGCCACCATGAAATTGTTCATGCACGGCGCAACGTTGGTGAACAGGGGCTGGCCCAGTACCCGTTGCGGCGACAGGCCGGCCGCCTGGGATTCGAAGACGTTGTACAGCGTGACATTGGTGTCGGCGCCGAAGCCGATGACACCGAACGCGAGCGCATCGAGCTGTTCCGGCGTGCATTGATCCAGGCGAGCAGCCAGGTCGGGCGCGTCGAAGGCGAGGGGCGTGACGGTCATGGTGTCGGTTGCCGGGCCGCGGCTATTGAATTTAGGTAACAGATGTTGGCATGTGAAAAGGTGTAGTGTCAACCGTGCGCGCCTTTCCACTTCACATTTTTCAATGGCCGTGCCGTTCCGACACGCCGCGGGTCTATAAATCGACCAGGTTCTCGAATCCACCAAAGAACATGCGCTTGCCGTCGAAAGGCACGCCGCCCGGCTTCATCATGTCTTCCAGGCGCGGATCCTTCATCACCTTCTCGAGCACGGCATCGCGGTGGCTGCGCGATTCATAGACCGCCCAGGCCAGGATGACGGTCTCGCCGTCTTCCAGCTTGACGCTCTGCGGGAACGAGGTATGCTCGCCCGGCTTGACGTCGTCCGCGATCCATTCGCGGTATTCGAGCGCGCCATGTTCGCGCCAGACCTGGCCGGCCAGGTTGGCCTGGGCGCGGTACTCGTCGATCTTCGACGTGGGCAAGGGAAGGACAAAACCGTCTACATACGCCATGATGATCTCCTGAGGTGAGGTGATGCACTAAGTGATGTGTGAGGTGTCGCTGAAAGGTGTAGCGGAAATACGCGCGCCGCCCCTTCCCGACCGGCAGACCGCCGGCCGGGAAGGGGTGAGATTACCACATGGCTTACCACAGCGGGTTGTGCGCGGGCGGGGGATCTGGCGGTGGCGGCACGGCGGCTGGCGCGGGAGCCGGCGCGATCGGCGGCGCCACCGGGGGCAATGCCTCGATGGCCGGCCGTTCGTCGAACGGCGAGGCGTCGGGCGCCACTTCCTGGCTGCCGGGCGGCAGGTCCAGCGGCTGCTCCACTGGCGCCTGCTCGATGTCGATCGTGCGCGTCTCGCCCGCGTCAATGAATTCCGGGTAGATCCAGTCCTCGCCGTCGTGCACCACGTCCTCCGGCGGGGTGCGCTCGACGGGTGGCACTTTGGCCAGCGCCACCCGCATGTAGTCGATCCAGATCGGCATGGCCAGCGTCGAGCCGAATTCGCGCCCGCCCAGCGAACGCGGGTCGTCATAACCCATCCACGACACCGCCACCACATTGCCCGCATAGCCGGCGAACCAGCCGTCGACGGCGTCGTTGGTGGTGCCGGTCTTGCCGGCTAGGTCTTGTCGTCCCAGCTGTTTGGTGGCGCCGGCGGCGGTGCCGAAGCGGGCCACGTCGCGCAGCATGCTGTCGACCACGAAGGCGTTGCGCGCCGTGACCGCGCGGCTGGCTTCATCCTTTGCCACCGGCGGCTTCGCCTCGAGGATGATGGCGCCGTTGCCGTCCTGGATCCTGGCAATCAGGTAGGGCTTGACCCGGTAGCCGCCATTGGCGAACACCGCATAGCCGCCGGCTAGTTGCAGCGGCGTGACGGCGCCGGTGCCGAGCGCCATCGTGTAGTTCTTCGGATGGCGCGCCAGGTCGAAGCCGAAATGCTCCAGGTACTGGTGGGCGAAATCGACCGACACCGCGCGCAGCACGCGCACCGTCGGAACGTTCTTCGATTTCACCAGCGCCTGGCGCAGCGTGACCTCGCCGTCGAACACGCCGTCGTCGTTCTGCGGTGTCCAGGGCGTCTCGAGGGTGGAGCCGGGCAGCTCGATCGGCTGGTCCAGGATGCGGGTGGTCGGCGAATAGCCTTTTTCCAGCGCCGCCGAGTACACGAAAGGCTTGATGCTCGATCCCGGCTGGCGCCAGGCCTGGGTCACGTGATTGAACTTCTGCAGGTTGTAGTCGAAGCCGCCCACCAGCGCGTGATAAGCGCCGGTGTCGGCGTCGATCGCGACGAAGGCCGCGGCCACCTGCGGCACCTGGGTGATGCTCCAGTCGCCTTCCTTGTTTTTGCTGATGCGGATAATGGCGCCCGGGGTGATCCGGACGTTCTCGCGCGCCTTGGCGGACAAGGCGTTGGCGGCGAACTTGAGCCCGGCGCCGCGGATGGTGATGTCTTCGCCCGACAGCGTGTCGACCAGCACCGCTTCGCTGCTGGCCTTGAGCACCACGGCCGGCAACAGGCCGTCGCTGCTGGGGCGCTTCTGCAGCGCATCGACGATCGCTTCCTCGCGCTCTTCGGCATCAAGCGGCAGCTCGACGCGCGCTTCCGGGCCGCGGTAGCCATGGCGCCCGTCATACGCCAGCACGTTGCGCCGCACCGAGTCGTAGGCGGCGTTCTGCTCGGCCGCCAGGATGGTGGTGGTGACGGTGATCCCGCGCGTGTACGATTCTTCGCCGAACTGCTGGTAGACCGTTTGACGCGCCAGCTCGGCCACGTACTCGGCGCGGGTGTCGAACGATTGGCCGGCGTCGCGCTTGACGCGCAGCGGTTCGGCCAGGGCCTGGCGGTACCGGGCTTCATCGATCTCGCCCAGTTCCAGCAGGCGCTTGAGGATGGCGTGCTGGCGCGCCTGCGCGCGCTTTGGGTTGGACACCGGATTGGTGCGCGCCGGATTCTGGGGCAGGCCGGCCAGCATCGCGGTCTCGGCCAGCGTGAGCTGATCGAGCGTCTTGCCGAAATAGCTGCGCGCCGCGCTCGAGAAGCCATAGGAGCGCTGGCCCAGGTAGATCTGGTTCATGTAGAGCTCGAGGATCTGGTCCTTGGTGAGCGAATCTTCGATCTTGTAGGCCAGCGCGATTTCGGTGAACTTGCGCGCGAGGGTCTTTTCGTTGGTGAGGAAGAAGTTGCGCGCCACCTGCATCGTGATGGTCGAGGCGCCTTGGCGGAAGCCGCCGCGCAGGTTGGCGCGCGCGGCGCCCAGCGCGCGGATGAAGTCGATGCCGCCGTGTTCATAGAAACGCGTGTCCTCGATCGCCAGCACGGCGGACTTCATCATGGCCGGGATTTTCGCGATCGGCACGAAGTCGCGGTGCTCGACGCCGAACTGGCCGATCAGCACATTGTCGGCCGTGTAGATCCGCAGCGGGATCTTGGGCCGGTAGTCGGTCACGGCATCGATCGGCGGCACCTTGGGCATGATCGCGGTCGTCAGGTAGACCACGGCGCCGGCGATCGGCAGCAGGATCGCGGTCGAAGCGACAAGGATGAAGGCGTGCAGGCGCTTCATGCCGAACAGGGTTTTGTTGGACTGCTTGTTGGTATCGCTCACTGCTGGACTTTCGCGGTGCGGCCCTGATGTGGGCCAGGAGCGGCCGATTATAATCCGCTTTCAATATGCACTTTCTTTCCGTTCGTGCATGTGCGATATTCTCGCTTTGGGCCCGCCGGCGGCACGGCGGGCCGCATCAGCAACGAAGGAAATCCATGCCATTCGATTCGAAACCGGCCGGCTTCAAGCCGTATATCCCCGCCACCGCCCAGCTGCCAGAAATGACCCCGCGCGCCCTGATCATGGGCGTCATCCTGGGCATGATCTTTGGCGCGTCCTCGCTCTACCTGGTGCTCAAGGTGGGCCTGACGGTCAGCGCCTCGATCCCGGTTGCGGTGATCGCGATCACCCTGTTCGGCATGGCGAAGAAGCTCGGCGCGCGCGAATCGACGATCCTCGAGAACAGCGTGGCGCAAACGGCCGGCTCGGCCGGCGAATCGCTGGCCTTCGGCCTGGGCGTGACCATGCCGGCCATCATGATCCTCGGTTTCGACCTCGAGATCTCGCGCGTGATGCTGGTCGGCGTGCTGGGCGGCCTGCTCGGCATCCTGATGATGATCCCGCTGCGCCGCACGCTGATCGTCGACCAGCACCGCGAACTCAAATACCCGGAAGGCACGGCCTGCGCCGAGGTGCTCAAGGCCGCCGCCACCGACGTCTCGCGCGAAGCCGCGGGCGAAGTGCGCGACCCGGCGACGGCGGAAGGCAGCGACGCCATGAAGACGGCGAAACGGCGCGCGATGCTGATCTTCGGCGGCTTCGGCATCGGCATCCTGTACAAAACCCTGAGCGTGTCGTTCAAGGGCTGGCGCGACACCATCAACTTCGAGTTCGGTGCGCCGCTCAAGACCGGCAGCATCGGCGCCGAGATCTCGCCCGAACTGGTGGGCGTCGGCTACATCATCGGCCCGCGCATCGCCTACACGATGGCGGCCGGCGGTGTGCTGGCCTCATTGATGCTGGTCCCGATGATCAAGTTCTTCGGCGAGCTGGCGACCGTGCCGCTGTCGCCGGCCACGATCCCGATCAGCGACATGACGGGCGACGACATCCGCGCCTCGTACATCCTGTACATCGGCGCCGGCGCGGTGGCGGCCGGCGGCCTGATCTCGCTGGCGCGCTCGCTGCCGACGATCTGGAACGGCCTGCGTGGCGGCCTGGCCGGCGTGCGGCAAGGGTCGAAGGGCGACGAGTCGCTGCGCACCGACCGCGACATCCCGATGAAGTGGGTCGTGATCGGCTGCCTGGCCATCATCGCCATCATTTCTCTGGCCACGCCGCTGCACATGAACGTGCTGGGCGCGGTGCTGATCCTGGTGTTCGGCTTCCTGTTCGCCACCGTGTCCTCGCGCCTGACCGGCGAGATCGGCTCGTCGTCGAACCCGATCTCGGGCATGGCGGTGGCGACCCTGCTGTTTACCTGCCTGATCTTCCTGGTGATGGGCTGGACCGGCGGCCAATATTATGTGACCGCGCTGTCGGTCGGCGCCATCGTCTGCATCGCCGCCAGCAATGCCGGCACCACCTCGCAAGACCTCAAGACCGGCTACCTGGTCGGCTCCACCCCGCGCATGCAGCAGTATGCGATCCTGTGCGGCGCCTTCGCCTCGGCCCTGATCCTGGGACCGATCCTGCTCAAGCTGAACGAAGCCGGCACCGTCTACGTGCCGGCGGCCCAGGTGGCGCCCGGCCTCACGGTCGATGCTTCGACCCTGGGCGACACCGGGCAGCTGCACGGCCCGCAGGCCAAGGACGACCCGAACACCTATAAGGTATGGCACAAGACTGACACGGTGGGCGGCCCGGCCGGCAAGTACTTCGTCGATGCGGCGGGCAAGGCGGTGTACCTGGTGGACCCGGGCATCAACGGCCACCACAGCACGCGTCCGGACGGCACCGAGGTGAAGAAGTACGATGCGCCGAAGGCGGTGCTGATGTCCTACATCATCAAGGGCATCCTGGACCAGGAACTGCCGTGGACCCTGGTGCTGTTCGGCGTGATGATCGCGATCGTGCTGGAGATGGCGGGCATCGCCTCGCTGGCGTTCTCGGTCGGCGTCTACCTGCCGCTGGTGGCGACCCTGCCGATCGCGATCGGCGGCACCGTGCGCTGGTTGGCCGATCGCCGCAACAACAAGCTGCCGCAGAACGCGCACCTGAACGAAGAAGAGCGCCAGGCGGCGGGCGACCGCAGCGCAGGCGTACTGCTGGCCTCGGGCTATATCGCAGGCGGCGCGCTGGCGGGCATCATCATCGCCATCACGGCCGGTATCTTCACCGACTTCGACGCTGCGATCGGCGCCTGGGCCAAGGTGTCGAATCCGTTCTTCGAAGGGGTGGGGGCGAACTGGCTCAGCATGATTCCGTATGGCGCCATCGTGCTGCTGCTGTGGTGGGTGGCGCGCGAGAAGGTCAAGAAAACCTAAGCGCAAACGACAACGCCAGCTTTGAGCCGGCGTTGTTGTTTAAAGGGCTGTGGATCAGACGTAGGCCAGGTCGTGCTGGCGAATGGCGCTGTCGATCCAGTCGTCGGTATCGCTGAAGCGGTAGCCGAGTTCTTTTGCGCGGCCGGTGTCGAGCATCAGCGGCGTCACCAGGTCGAACGGCGACGGCGTGCCGGCGGCGACCTTGCGCATGCGTGCCGGCGCATTCAACGCCGCTCCCACGCGGCCGTGCAGCTCGTAGGCCGACAGCGCGCCATCGGCCGCGGCGTTGACCGGCCCGCTAAACGCCTGGGCGCCGGCCCAGACCAGGAAGTCGGCCGCCTCGCGCGCCTCGAGGAAGGAGGTGCGCGCCTTGGCGCTGGTGTATTGCAGGGCGACGCCCTGGCGCACCAGGTCCACATAATGGGCCAGGCGGCCGGTGAAATCGTCCGGCCCGCCCAGCACGTGGCCCAGGCGTACGCTGGCAACCGGCATGCTGCCGGCACGGTACAGATAGGCCTCGGCCTGGACCTTGCCGGCGACATAGCTGTCGATGGCGCGCGCCGGATCGTGCCACGGATAGGCGGTATCGATCGGCTGTGCGTCGACGTGCAGCGACTCTTCGTCGAAGGCTTGCGACTGCGGTTCCAGCGCGCGGTAGACGTCGATGGTCGAGGTCATGACGTAGCGGCCGACATTGCCGCCAAAGACGCGGCTCGAGATGGCGGCGTCCAGCGGCGAATAGCACATCTGGTCGTAGACGATATCGAACTTCACGCCGGCAAAGGCGGCGCGCATGGCCTGCTCGTTGCGGCGGTCGACGCGCACCCGGGCAATCCGCGCGCCGAAGGGATCCGGTGCGTAGCCGCGGGTGGCGATGGTGACGTGGTGGCCGGCCCGGACCAGGCGCTGCACCAGCAGCTTGCCGAAAAACCGGGTCCCACCGATCACGAGAATATTCTTGGGCATGGCGCTTCCTTGTGTGATCACCACTATTTTCCTAGGGGAAGTACAATTCATCAAACGAGAAAAAGACATGTCAATGAATAAGAAAAACTTAGCCATGGACCCAAAATGAAGGCTTTGCGCAGCCTTTCGGGCCTCATCGACTTCGAGTGCGCCGCGCGCTGGGGCAGTTTCAAGCTGGCCGCGCACGAGCTGCACAAGACCCCGGCCGCGGTCAGCCTCCAGGTCAAGCAGCTGGAAGAAACCATTGGATTTGCTCTATTTGTGCGGCATCCGCGCCACGTCGCACTGACGGAAAAGGGGCAGGAGCTGGCGATCGCCACCGCCCGCATGCTGGGCGAGTTGCGCGCCAAGGTCACCGCCTTGCAGAGCGGCGACGAAGAGGCGGTGCTGCGCATCGCCACCACCCACTCGTTCGCGATCAAGTGGCTGGTGCCGCGCATGCACCGCTTTACCAAGCTGTATCCGGAACTCGACATCCGGCTCGACTCGAATGACGCCCCGGTCGATCTGCAGGCCGACAGCACCGACGTCGCGATCCGCTACGGCGCCGTCACGGACGGCGATCCGACGGTGCTGTTTCGCGAACGGCTGGTGCCGGCGTACAGCCCCGAGCTGCTGGCGCCCGGCCAGGCCGCGCTGACCCTGGCCGACCTGGGCGCGCACCGTCTGTTGATCGTGCATTCGCCCGAGGCCTGGCTGCAACTGCTCAACGAGAACCGCGCGCTCAAGGGCGATTACGATTTCTCGCGCGCCTACAGCCATTGGGGCGTGCTGGTGCAGGCGGCGGTGGCGGGGCAGGGCGTGGCCCTGGTGCCGTACGGGATCGCGTTCCAGGACATCGCCGCCGGCGCGCTGCGCCTGATCCCCTGCCGCAGCGTGCCGTTCGCGAACGGCTACCGCTTTCTCGCCAATCCGCACAAGGAACATATGCTCAAGGTGCGGCGCTTCCGCGAATGGATGGTGGCCGAGATGGCGGCAATGAGCGCGCATCTCGATTACCGCTAGACGGTGCGACGGCGGCGAAAATGCAAGAAGGGCGGCCCGCGGGCCGCCCTTCTCGTTGCAGGGTCAAGCGATTACTTCACGCCGTGCATCAGCTTCTGGATCACTGGCGCCAGGATCACCAGCAGAATGCCGCCGCCGAGCAGCGACCACAGGCCGAAGTTGTAGCCTTCCAGGGCCGAAGCCACGGTCATGCCGGTCTCGCCCGAAACGTGCGAGGCGAAGATGCCCGACAGGTTGTTGCCGATACCGGTCGACAGGAACCAGCCGCCCATGCCAAGGCCAACCAGGCGGGTAGGGGCCAGCTTGGTCACCATCGACAGGCCGATCGGCGACAGGCACAGCTCACCGACCGACTGGATCACGTACACCGCGAACAGGGTCCAGAACGGGATCATGCCCTTGTCGTCGACCAGCGACGACAGCGCGAACACCAGCAGGCCGAACGCCACGCCGTTGAAGATCAGGCCAAGGCCAAACTTGCGCGGGATCGATGGGTTTGCGTTGCGCTTGCCGAGCCAGACCCAGATCGCGGCGATGATCGGCGCGAACACGATGATGGCCACCGAGTTCACCGACTGGAACCAGGCCACCGGATATTCCCAGCCGCCCAGGTTACGATCGACGATATTGTTCGCGAGGAAGGTGAACGAGCTGCCTGCCTGTTCGAAGAAGCACCAGAACAGGATATTGAAGAAGAAGATGATCATCATCGCCCAGGTCTTGTCGCGCGAGACCTTGCCTTCGCGGATGCCTTCAATGATCAGCATCGCGGCCAGACCGACGAACAGGATGGTCAGCAGCACCTGCAGGTTGGCGGCGCCAGCTTGCAGCAGCAGGTACATGATCGGGATCACGACCAGCGCGCCGACAATCGTCATCACCAGGCGCTTCGGACTGGCCAGGTCGCCGATCGGGGCGCCGATGCCCTGGAGGGACTTGCGGCCGACATAGAACCAGAACAGCGAGATCAGCATGCCGATACCCGAGGCCAGGAACACGATCTTGTACGATGGCATGGCCGTAGTGCCGAACACTTTCTCGGCCAGCAGCTGGGTCACGACCGGCGCGAACAGCGCGCCGACGTTGATGCCCATGTAGAAGATGGTGAAGCCCGAATCGCGACGGGTGTCGTTCAGCGCGTACAGCTGGCCGACCATGGCCGAGATGTTCGGCTTGAACATGCCATTACCGACGATGATGGTCGCCAGGCCGAGCTTGAAGATGTCCTGGTTCGGGATCGAAATCATGAACAGGCCGGCCGCCATGAAGATGGCGCCAACCAGGATTGAACGCTGGTAGCCGATGACGCGGTCGGCTACCCAGCCGCCGAAGACGGCGCCGGCATACACCAGCGCGAGGTAGGAACCGTAGGTCAGGTTGGCGTCGGCCTGGCCGACCGCGTCGCCGCCGTAGAACTGGGAGACGATGTAAAGGACGAGTGCCCAACGAATGCCGTAGAAAGCGAAGCGCTCCCAGAATTCGGTCATGAACAACATCCACAGCGGTGCTGGGTGGCCCATGATCTGCTTGAATTCTGGAAGAGGTCCCTTGGCGGGTGTAGTAGCTGCACCGCTCATGCGGTTCCTCCCGAAGAAAATGTAATGACAGAGTAATAGTTATATGGAGCCATTCGACGGGCGAACATTCCAATAGGCACGCATTCTAGTGCATATTCTTCATCACAAGAAGAATTTTTCCGGATGTGTTAATACGGTTCGAAGATGGTGCGCCGCACCCTGTTCTGGGGCACGCATGCACCGCCGGATTGGCGTATATTGCTTGTCAGGATAGTCTTTACACCACCATCCGTACCATCGAATAACCGAGGATAGCCAGACCATGACCCATGAAGTAGTCGATACACTCGTTTCGCCCGAAAGCCTGCAACTTGTCGATACCCTGATTTCACCCCAAGGCCGTCTCGAAGTACTGTCGAAGTCCGAGGTGTCCAAGCTGCTCGAAACCGGCAAGGCCGGCCTGTATGACGTGTTCCGCAAGTGCGCGCTGGCCGTGCTCAATACCGGCAGCGACATCGACGATGGCAAGGAGCTGCTCGAACGCTATGCGTCGTTCGAGATCAACATCATGCAGCGCGAGCGCGGCATCAAGCTCGACATCCGCAATGCGCCGGGCAACGCCTTCGTCGACGGCAAGATGATCCGCGGTATCCACGAGCACCTGTTCTCGGTGCTGCGCGATATCGTGTTCGTCAATTTCGACGTCACCGACAACCCCAAATTCGACCTCACCCGCAGCGAGGGCATCACCGATGCCGTGTTCCACATCCTGCGCAACGCCAACGTGCTGCAGCCGCAGCGCAACCCGAACCTGGTGGTGTGCTGGGGCGGCCACTCGATCAGCCGCATCGAATACAACTACACCAAGAAGGTCGGCTATGCGCTCGGCCTGCGCGAGATGGACATCTGCACCGGTTGCGGACCGGGCGCCATGAAAGGCCCGATGAAGGGCGCCACCATCGGCCACTCCAAGCAGCGCCTGGGCAGCGGGCGCTACCTGGGCATCTCGGAGCCGGGCATCATCGCGGCCGAATCGCCGAACCCGATCGTCAACGACCTGGTGATCATGCCGGACATCGAAAAACGCCTGGAGGCCTTCGTGCGCACCGGCCACGGCATCGTCGTGTTTCCGGGCGGCGCCGGCACCGCCGAAGAGATCCTGTACATCCTGGGCATCCTGCTCCATCCGGACAATGCCGAGATTCCGTTCCCGCTGGTGTTCACGGGCCCGGCCTCTGCGCGCGACTACTTCACCCAAATTGACCAGTTCATCGGCGTGACCCTGGGCGTGGAAGCGCAGCGGCGTTACCAGATCATCATCGACGATCCGGATGCGGTGGCGCGCGCGATGCAGGCCGGCGTGCAAGAGGTGCGCGCCTTCCGCAAGGCGAACAGCGACGCCTATTACTACAATTGGCGGCTCAAGATCGACCACGAGTTCCAGAAGCCGTTCAAGCCGACGCATGAAAACATGCGTGGCCTCGACCTGCATCGCGGCATTCCGACGCATTTGCTCGCTGCGAACCTGCGGCGTGCGTTCTCGGGCGTGGTGGCGGGGAATGTGAAAGAAGAAGGGATCCGGGCGATCGAACAGTACGGCAAGTACGAGATCAGTGGCGAGGCGGAGATCATGGGGCCGATGGATGCGCTGCTGGCGTCATTCGTGGAGCAGAGCCGCATGAAGTTGCCGGGCAAGGCGTATACGCCTTGCTATACGATCGTGCAGTAAGGGCCCGTTGCTCTGGCACGTCGTTCCCGCGGAGGCGGGAACCCAAGACCTTTGCTTCGCCACTGTCGCTCAACGCAACGACAGCGCATGCAACCTTGGGTTCCCGCCTGTGATGTGACCCCTTAAACTGAGACGGGTAGATGTTCGTTCAGACGGCCTGGGCTCTGTATTGCACAGGACTCAGGCCGTTCAGTTTGATCTTGATGCGGTCATGATTATAGTAGTTGATGTACTGCTTCAGGCCGCTCACGAGTTGCTCGACACTGCTAAATTTGTTGAGATGGTAAAACTCGGACTTCAACACAGCGAAGAAGCTCTCCATGGCCGCGTTGTCATGGCAGTTTCCCTTGCGGGACATGCTCTGTTTCAGCTCACCCTTATCGAGCGCATGCCGAAATGCCGGCATCCGGTATTGCCAGCCCTGGTCTGAGTGAAGAATCGGTCGCTCGTGTTCCTCAAGCTTGCTCAGCGCCTGTTCGAGCATGTCGCTCACCAATTCCAGGCTCGGTCGCTCTCGTATCTCATAGGCGACGATCTCGCGGTTGTATAGGTCCATGATCGGGGAGAGATATACCTTTCTGCCATCGACCTTGAACTCAGTGACGTCCGTTACCCACTTCTCATTTGGCCGATCTGCCTCGAAGTCGCGCTGCAGGACATCTTCCGATGCCTCCATGGCGTCAGCCTTATAGGATTTGTACTTCTTCGGCCGAACCAGCGACTTCAAGCCAAGCTCGCCCATCAAGCGCTGAACTGCCTTATGGTTGATGATGCGCCCAGCTTGCCGTAGGGCTGCCGTGATCCGACGATAACCATAGCGCCCGTGATGGCGATGGAACTCGGTCTGGATCTCTTCTTTTACCTGTGCGTCCTTATCCCCCGCCTCCAGGACCTTCTTCTGATAGAAGAACGTACTGCGCGCCAGAGATGCAGCCTCGAGCAAGTAAGTCAGTCCATGCTCCAGCCTTAGTTCGAGTATTACTTGCGTTTTTTCGCTGGCGCAGGCGACTTCGACTCGACTAAGGCTTTGAGCTTTTTTAGGTAGGCATTCTCCGCACGAAGCCGCTTGACCTCCTCTACGAGGTCATGGTGTGAGCAGTTCGTCTCGTCCACTGGGACGCGAGTAGGAGGGGGCGGCAGAGCCTTCATTCTGGGATTTTCGTTACGGCGTCGTTTCAAACCTTCGAAGCCGTCTTGCTTGTGCCGTCGCTCCCATTCGCCGATATGGGATGCGTTAGGAAGATTGAACACAGCTGCGGCCTGTCGATAGGACAGCGCATTGTCCCACATGTGTTTCAGCACCGACAGCTTGAACTCGGCACTGTGCGCCTTCCACACTCTCATCGCCAGCCCAGCTATGCCGTGGAGGCGGTAGCGCGCTACCCACGAACGCAAAAGTGATGCCGAAATATCGAGCTGTTGCGCCACTTTAGTGAAGCCTGCTGGCCCGACTAGGTAGGCCTCAACGGCTGAAAATTTGAACTGCTCGTCGTACTTCATAAGACCCCTTGAAGTGGAGTCTCACTTCAAGGGGTCACATCACTGCGCGGGAACGACGTGCGAAAGGTGCCGAAACGACGTGCGAAAGGTGCGGGCTGGGGTGTCACGTGCCTGGGCAACGCACAAATAAAAAAAGCCGCCTTTCGGCGGCTTTCTCACTTCAAGACTCAGTCTTCCTTACGCAAGTGCGGGAACAGCAGCACGTCGCGAATATTCGGCGAGTCGGTGATCAGCATCATCAGGCGGTCGATGCCGATGCCGCAGCCGCCGGCCGGCGGCATGCCATATTCCAGCGCGCGGATGTAGTCGGCGTCGTAGAACATCGCCTCGTCGTCGCCCGCATCCTTGGCGGCCACCTGGGCCAGGAAGCGTGCGGCCTGGTCTTCGGGATCGTTCAGCTCCGAGAAGCCGTTGGCGATCTCGCGGCCCACCATGAACAGCTCGAAACGCTCGGTCACGCCTTCACGGGTGTCCGAGGCACGCGCCAGCGGCGAGACTTCGGCCGGATAGTCGACGATGAAGGTCGGCTCCCACAGCAGCGCTTCGGCGGTCTCTTCGAACAGTGCCAGTTGCAGCGCGCCCAGGCCGGCGGTCGGGAATGGCTTGACGCCAAACTTGGTCTTCAATTCAGTCTTGATGAACTCGGCGTCGTTCAGCTGTTCCGGCGTATAGCCCGGCGCGTACTTGTCGATCGCTTCGACGATGGTCAGGCGCTGGAAGGGCTTGGACAGGTCGAGCTCGCGGCCGCCATAGGTCAGCACGGCGCTGCCCTGGGCGTCGATCGCGGCCTGGCGGATCACCTCTTCGGTGAAGTTCATGATCCACTTGTAGTCGGTGTAGGCCGCATAGAATTCCATCATCGTGAATTCCGGGTTGTGACGGACCGACACGCCTTCGTTGCGGAAGTTGCGGTTGACTTCGAACACGCGGTCGAAGCCGCCCACCACCAGGCGCTTCAGGTACAGCTCGGGCGCGATGCGCAGGAACATTTCCATGTCCAGCGCATTGTGGTGGGTGACGAAAGGCTTGGCCGCGGCGCCGCCCGGGATCGGGTGCAGCATCGGGGTCTCGACTTCCATGAAGCCGTTCTTTTCCATGAAGCGGCGCATCGACGACATCGCGGCGGTACGCGCCTTGAAGGTGCGGCGCGTCTCTTCGTTCATGATCAGGTCGACGTAGCGCTGGCGGTACTTGGTTTCCTGGTCGGCCAGGCCGTGGAACTTGTCCGGCAGCGGACGGATCGCCTTGGTGATCAGGCGCAGTGCGGTCACCTTGACGGTCAGTTCATCGGTCTTGGTCTTGAACAGCGTGCCTTCGACGCCCAGGATGTCGCCCAGGTCGTAGCTGCGCAGCGCTTCCATGGCATCGATGCCGGCGTTGTCGAGGGCGATGTAGACCTGGATGCGGCCCGATGCCGCCGGGCCGGAGCTGTCCTGCAGGGTGGCGAAGGCGGCTTTCTTGCCCGCTTCGCGGCGCAGCATCATGCGGCCGGCCAGCACCACGGCGACCGGTTCGGCTTCCAGCTCTTCGCGGGTCTTGCCGCTATAGGTTTCGACCAGGTCGGCCGCCTTGTGCTGCGGGACGAAGTCGTTCGGGAAGGCGATGCCTTTCTCGCGGATCGCACCCAGCTTGGCGCGGCGCTCGGCCATGATCTTGTTTTCGTCGGCGGCCTGCAGCGGGGCTTGTTCTTGGTTTTCGGTGGTCATATTGTGTGATTCTAGTCTTGGTGGATTCAGGCCAGCAGGGTCTCAACGTCCAGCTGCGTGAAATCGTTGACGATGGCGATGACGTTGTCGAACTCGGCAAAGGCCTCGGCCGGCAGGGTGGTGGTGAGCACCACCGCGCGCATGCCGGCGCGGCGCGCCGCTTCCACGCCCAGCGGCGCGTCCTCGAATACGATGCACTGGGCCGGCATCGTCTCGCAGCGGTCGGCCGCCTTCAGGAAGACGTCCGGATGCGGCTTGCCGCGCGGGACGTCGACCGTGCCGACCACCACCGCGTCGAAGCGGGAACGCAAGTCCATTTCGTCGAGGATGAAGCGCGTGCTGCCCGGCGAGGCCGAGGTGGCCACCGCCAGTTTCCAGCCGCGGGCAGCGCCCGCCGCGATGAAGGCGTCGAAGCCGGGAAGGGTGGCGCGGTGCGGGCCGTACAGTTCGCGGTACAGCTCTTCCTTCTCGTGGTTCAGCGTCGCCAGTTCGTCATCGGAGAGTTCCTCGCCCATGTAGTGACGCAGGATTTCCTTGCCCTGGCGGCCGGCCGTGTCGCGGAAGAAGGCATCGGGCTCGATGACTTTCCCGCGCCGCGCGAAGAAGGTGATCCACGCCTGGGTGTGGAAGTCCATATTGTCGACGATGGTGCCATCCATGTCGAAGATCAGCGCGCGGGCGGGTGTCGTCATCGGGTTCTACCTTGTTAAACGTTCTGCTTGAGGGATGCGGAGATGAAATCGTCCAGATCGCCGTCGAGCACGTTCTTGGTATTGCCCGTTTCGAAGCCGGTGCGCAAGTCCTTGATGCGCGACTGGTCGAGCACATAGGAGCGGATCTGGTGGCCCCAACCGACGTCGGTCTTGGAGTCTTCGAGTTTCTGCTGCTCGCTCATGCGGTTGCGCAGTTCGAGCTCGTACAGCTTCGCACGCAGCATGTCCCAGGCCTCGGCTTTGTTGCGGTGCTGCGAGCGGTCGTTCTGGCACTGGACCACGATACCCGATGGACCGTGCGTCAGGCGCACCGCAGAATCGGTCTTGTTGATGTGCTGACCGCCGGCGCCCGAGGCGCGGTAGGTGTCGATGCGCACGTCGGCCGGGTTGATCTCGATCTCGATCGAGTCATCCACTTCCGGATACACGAACAGCGAGGTGAACGAGGTATGGCGGCCGTTGGCCGAGTCGAACGGCGACTTGCGCACCAGGCGGTGCACGCCGGTCTCGGTGCGCAGGTGGCCATAGGCATACTCGCCATCGACCTTGATGGTGGCGGTCTTGATACCCGCGACCTCGCCCTCGGACTGTTCGAGAATCTCGGCCTTGAAGCCCTTGCGTTCGCAGTAGCGCAGGTATTGACGCAGCAGCATCGAGGCCCAGTCCTGGGCTTCGGTGCCGCCGGCGCCGGCCTGGATATCGATGAAGCAGCTGGCATGGTCCATCGGATTGCTGAACATGCGGCGGAATTCCATCGCCTCGATGATCTTCTGGACGGATTCGAGGTCGGCGGACACCGCTTCGATAGTGTCGTCGTCGCCTTCCTCGCGCGCCATGTCGAACAGGTCGCGGGCGTCGGCCAGGTCGGCCTTGGCCTTCTCGAGCACGTGCACGACGCCTTCCAGCGCCTTCTTCTCTTTGCCCATTTCCTGGGCTTTCTTCTGGTCGTTCCAGATGGAAGGGTCTTCCATCTCCTGGTTGACCTGTTCTAGTTTCTCCGACTTCTTATCGAAGTCAAAGATACCTCCGAAGTTCGGCCTCACGACCGGTCAGGTCGTTCAGCAGGGCGGAAATGGCGTTGATGCGTTCGGCTTCCATGGTCTCGGCAGTCTCATTAGTTGGTTGAATCGAACCGGGGATTATACCTGACGACTGCGTCGACGAAGCCGTATGGATTGCCACGCCGGTAGCCGCTGCCGTATCATCGGCCCGTCTCGTTTCCAGAACTTCTCATGAAACCCTCCTTGCGTTACCAAATTGGCATGGCCTTCGCGCCGCTGCTGCTCATCCTTCCCGCCCACGCCGCCCAGGCCCCGAGCGGTTCGACCGCCGTGCTGGCCGTGCTCGAGACGTCCGACCTGCATTCGAACGTGGTCGGCTACGATTACTACAAGCTGGCGCCGGACGCCTCGATCGGCTTCGACCGCACCGCCACGCTCATCCGCCAGGCGCGCAAGGAATTCGCCAACACGCTGCTGCTCGACAATGGCGACACGATCCAGGGCACGGCCTTCGCCGACTACCAGGCGTTGGTCAAACCGCCGAGCTGCGAGCAGGTGCTGGGCATTTATAAAATCATGAATGCGCTCGGCTACGAGGGTGCGACCTTGGGCAACCACGAATTCAACTATGGCCTGCCTTTCCTGAACCAGATCACCGGCAGCAGTTTGAAAGTCAAGGACGTCGCGCCGCAGGCCAAGCCCTGCGCCGGACCGAATTTCCCTATCGTGCTGGCCAATATCCACAGCCTGCAGACGAACCAGCCGCTGTTCGCGCCATACAAGATCATCGACAAGAAGATCGTCGCCATCGGCAAGGACGGCAAGCGGGTCGAGAGCACAGTCAAGGTGGGCATCATCGGCTTCACGCCGCCGGACATCATGTCGTGGGACAAGCGCTGGCTCGAGGGCCGCGTCAAGCCGGTCGACGTCAAGGCCAGCGCCGAGCGCTACATCCCCGAGATGCGCAAGAAGGGCGCCGAGCTGGTCGTGGTGCTGGGCCATGCGGGCCTGGATGACGCCACCTATTCGCCGACGATGGAGAACACCAACTGGCACCTGGCCAAGGTGCCGGGCGTGGACGTGGTGTTGATGGGCCACGCGCACCAGCTGTTCCCGAACAAGGACAGCACGGTGGGCCAGTTCAACTTGCCGGGCGTGGACAAGGCGCGCGGCCTGGTGCACGGCGTGCCGGCCGTGATGCCGAGCCAGTGGGGCAAACACCTGGGCGTGGTCCAGCTTCACCTCAAGTCGGACGGCAAGCGCTGGACGGTCGAGAAGGACAAGACCGTGGTCGAAGCGCGTTCGACCCAGACCGCGCCGAAGACCTTCGTCGAGCCGGATGCGCAAGTGACGGCGCTGGTGCGCGCCGAGCACGAGGCGACCATCGCCTACGTCAAGACCCCGGTCGGCCGCTCGGCCTTCCGCATGACGACGTATTTCGCCGACGTCGGCGATCCATCGGCGCTGGAAGTGGTCAACCGCGCCCAGGCCGAGTACGTCCGCAAGTACGTGCAGGCCAATCTGCCGCAGTACGCCAGGCTGCCGGTGCTGTCGGTGACCGCGCCATTCAAGGCGGGCTTTCCGACCGTGGCCGATTACACCGACGTGCCGGCGGGCGACCTGGCGTTGAACAACGCGGCCGACCTGTACCTGTTCCCGAACTCGCTGTATGCGGTGAAGGTCGACGGCGCGGGCCTGAAGGCCTGGCTGGAAACGGCGGCGGGGCGCTTCAATACCATCGATCCGGCGAAGCTAGAGGCGCAGGAGCTGGTCAACAGCCGCTTCCCGAGTTTTAACTTCGACACCATCACCTCGCCTGACGTGAGCTACGAGATCGACGTGACGCGCGCGCCGGGCGACCGCATCCGCAAGCTGTCATACCAGGGCAAGCCGGTCGAGGCCAAACAGGAATTCCTGGTGGCGACCAATAACTACCGAGCCAGCGGCGGTGGCGGCTTCCCGGGCCTGGACGGCAGCAATGTGGTGCTGGCCTCGCCCGATAATAACCGCGACATCCTGATCGACTACATCCGCAGCGCCAGGGAGTTGAGCCGCAAGGCCCAGGGCGCGGCGCGCAGCTGGCGTTTTGCGCAAGTCAAGACGGCCGGACCGGTGGTGTTCCACTCGGCGCCGGAGCTGGTCACGCTGGCGCGCGAGGCGGGGATCGACAACGTCAGCCAGCTGAAGGCCGACGATGGTAGTGGCAAGGGCACCGCGCTGTATGCGGTGGATTTGTCGAAGTAAATCGTTACCCGTTGCGCGTCGTCCCCGCCCTCGCCGGGCGCCTTGGCGGGGACCCAAGTGTGCTCGCGTATCGGGTGCTTCAAACGCAGCCACTACGCCGATGACTTGGGTCCCCGCCTTCGCGCACTGGTGTCCGGAATATTTATACGCAAAGTATGCATTGTCATCCCCGCGAAGGCGGGGATCCAAGTGAAATCACAGAATGTTCATGCACTTGCGTTGCCCGAACGTTCATCGGAGGTCGATTTCCAGGCCACTGGCCGGACACACTTGGGTTCCCGCCTCCGCGGGAACGACGTGGTTTTTCCTATGAAGCGGGCTTATTCAAGCGCCCGAAATTATTCCGGACACCAGTGCGCCTTCGCGGGGACGACGTATTTAATGCAGCTGCTCCGTTCAATGCAGCTGCTTTTTCTCCGCCTGCACCAGCACGAACGGGCTCACCACCGACGCCCACAACACCTCATCCGCCTCCAGCCAGCCCTGCGCCTGCACATCGCTGACCTTGGCCACGCTGCCCTCGGTCATCCAGCGCGCGACGCTCTCGCGGTCGTCGTGGGCGACGCGCAGGGCGACGTCGATCAGGTCCAGCGCTTCGCTGACCCAGATCACCGAGCCGCTGGCGAAGTGGCGTTCCAGCTCGCTCCATTTGACGCGGCCGGTCTCGCGGTTGATCTTGTCGTGCAGCTCGGTATCTTTCTCGGGTTTGGTTTTCATCGTGAATCTGTTCAAAGAATCTCGACCGCAGGATGCGGCGAACCCGCCCATGTTAACCGATAGGTCTGCGCCTTGCGCACATTGCCGACCAGCGCCGGCCGGAAGCAGGCCAGGCAGGTGCCGCCCGGATGCCGCACGCTGGGGTAGATGACGCCCATCGATCCGCCGTCGAGCAGCTCGCTCGCCAGCGCCTGCGAAGCGATATAGCTGCGCGGGTCGAGACAGTCCTCGTAGGCGGCGATGCCGCGCACGTCATGGAAGCTGGCGTTGAAATCGGCCAGCAGGCACTGGTAGGTGACACTGTCGTCGAAGCGGTCGATCTCGGCGTATTCCACCGTCTTGTGGAAGATGACTTCAGACAGCGAGGTCGCGGCATCGAAGCCGCAATACCAGGCGCCACGGTCGCCGTCGTTGAAGCGGCTGCCCTCGGGCCGCGCATAGGTGAAGGCGGCATTGATGATGCGGAAGTTCGGCACGCCGAACACCAGCTCATCGACGCCGATGCCCGGCAGCAGCCCGGACTCGCCGCGCAGGCGGTCGTTGGTGGCGTTATCGAGGTCGAACAGGTCGCGCAGCACGTCGTCGCCCTCGGCCAGCGGCGCCAGCACCGAGTCTTCCATGTCGGCGAAGCGCGAGGGGATCAGGCGGCAGGTGTCGTTCTGGCGCAGGGGCGTCAGCCGTGGCCGCAGATTACCCATCGATTACAGGCCACCACGCCGGGCATCGAGCAGGCGGCGCACGCTCTGCATCGCAAGCAGGCCGCCGCCGAGCATGAAGGCGAGCGGCGTGCGGCCGGCGAAGATGGGGTTGGTATTGAGCAGCTGGACCCATTCGTCGGCCAGCTTGTCGCCATACAAGATGTGCAGGCTTTTATAGATGCCGAGCAGGTAGGAGATGCGGGTGATGCGGTCGACTTCGAGCAGCCGGTCGGGGTTTTTCTTCCAGTCGTAGAAGGCCGAGGACGATAGACCGCCCAAGAGTTCGCGCGCATCCTCGTCGCGCAGCTTCCAGGCGGCGACCAGCCGGAAGAAGCCCTTCAGGGCCGATTGCGACAAGCGCTCGCGCTCGGCCCGCGAATTGAGGTCGACCAGCGTCGCCGGCTCGAAGCGGCTCTTGGGATAGGCATAGGCAAGGTTCATGATTCCTCCGGTTCAGGAGTATTTATACTCCGCTTCAGGATAGCGTGCAAGAGGCGGTTGTCAAGCGCGCCCGTGCATGACAGAATCGCTCAATTGCCAAACAGCAAAGTTTTCTTCGCACTGTATGCGCCTCAGCTCGCTTTCCTTGATCGTCATCTGCCTCGTGGCCGCCATCGCCGCCGGCCGCGCGCGGGTGTCGCATGACGACTTGCGCAATCAGGTGATGGCGCACGAGCGCGCCTTCGCCGCCACCATGGCGGCACGCGACTTCGAGGGTTTCGGTCACTACCTGTCGCGCGAAGCGGTGTTCATGACGGGGGCGGATGCCCAGCGCGGCAAGGAGGCGGTGATGCAAGCCTGGCGCGGCTACTACGACGGCCAGCAGCCGTCGTTCTCCTGGGAGCCGGAGCAGGTGGAGGTGGTCGAATCGGGTACGCTGGCCTACAGCACCGGCCCGATCCGCGATGCGGCCGGGCGCCGGATCGGCACGTTCAATTCGGTGTGGCGGCTCGAAGCGCCGGGGCGTTGGGCGGTCGTGTTCGATCGCGGGTGCGATTGCAGGAATCAGCCGCGATGACACGGCATCAGGCGCCCCGCGGCGCCGCTGCCGCAATGGGAAACACCCGGTCATACGCCAGGTTGAACAGGAAGCCATACACCAGGTAGAAGGTGACGATGGCCAGGTCCATCAGCAAGGCCGCCCACAGGCCGATGCCCAGGTACCAGGCAATCAGCGGGATCAGCATCGCGACCAGCCCCGCCTCGAACAGGAAAGTATGCGCGACCCGGATCGCCATCGTCTTGTCGACGCTGCCGCGCAGGCGCAGCATGGCCCGGTCGAAGCCCATATTGAACACGAAGTTCCAGGCGGTGGCGATGGTGGCGGAGGCGACGCCGATCACGCCCATGTGGTCGACCGGCTGGTCGAACAGGGCGGCCGATCCGGGAATGAAAATGGCAAGGGCGACGGCCTCGAACAGGAGCGCGTGCCGAACGCGGTCGCGGAAAGTGCGCATATAAAACAACCTCTGTGCTGACGTGGGGCCGCATCATGGCACACACGATAAATATATGCACAGAGGAAAAATCGAGGCATCATGCTTCAAATATGAAACACACCAACTGGGATGACTTGCGCCTGCTGCTGTTGATCGTGCAGGAAGGCGCCTTGCGCGGCGCGGCGCGCAAGGCCGGGCTGAGTCCGGCGACGCTGTCGCGCCGGCTCGACGACCTCGAAGGAGCGCTTGGACAAAAGGTGGTCGAGCGTTTCCAGGGTGGCTGCGTGCCGACTGCGTTCGGCGCCGGCATCATCGCCTGGGCCGGTCAGATGGGCGAGATCGCGCTGGAAATCGAGCGCACCCGCGACCGGCAGGATGCGCATGCCGCCTCGGGCATCGTGCGCATCAATACCGATGAGTGGCTGTCGTATTTCCTGACGACCCGCTTCGCGCGCTTTCACGACCGCTACCCAAACGTCGAGGTCGAAATCGTGACCTCGCACCGGCCCTACAGCCTGGCGCAGCGCGAGGCGGACATCGCGATCCGGCCTTTCCGGCCCGAGCAGCTCGACCTGGTCACGCGCCGCCTCGGCGCCTTGTCTTTCGGCCTGTATTGCAGCCGCGAGGTGGCGGAGCGCCACGCGGACGCGCTGGCGCGGCGCGATTGGGCCAGCCTGCCATTCGTCGGTTTCGACGAGCCGCGCGCGGAGTTCCAGTCGGAGCGCTGGCTGCGCGCACTGCCTGGTGCGCCGGCGCCGTGGATGCGCTGCAGTTATGGGCTCGGGATACTGGATGGTGTGGCGCACGGCGCCGGCCTTGGCGTGCTGGCGACCTTCCTGGCCACCGACCAGCAAAACCTGGTCGCCGCGATTCCCCATATCCCTGAACTGGACGAAGATATCTGGCTGTCGATGCACAGCGGCCTGCGCACGAGCGCGCGCATCCGGGCCGTGGTGGATTTCATGGGGGAGGTGTTCAGCGAGTATCGCCAGGGCGTCGGTTGATCGAACGCTGAGACTGCGTGGGCCGGCGCGATGGCGCACCGACCCCGGAGAACTGCATCGGCACGCGGGCGCGTGCCGGGCAAAGCTTAGTCCTTGCCGATACCGCTGAGCAGCGCCGCATCGGCGCCGGCGCCGGCGCTGAGCATCCAGCCGGTCATCAAGAGGTAGAACATCAGCAGCGTGAACAGCACCGACACGCGGCGCGCGTTGATGCCTTCGAACAGCGGCTTCTTGTTGTAGGCGACGCCGACGAAGTAGGCGCCGAACACGGTGGCCATATAGTGCACCGCACCGAAGGTCTCGCCAAGTTCGCCCTTGCGTGGATGGTCGACCAGCAGGTGCGACAGGATCACCAGGACCAGGTAGGGCACCGAAGCGGCCAGCGGCGGCAGATACAGGCCGAAGCGCTCGACGAAGTCGCGGATCGCCGGACGCTTGAGCGCGAGCAGCGGCAGGAACAGGTTGTGGATCAGGCCGGTGATGACGATGATCTTCAGCAGCACCGCCTTGTGCAGGCTTTCCTCGCCAAAGCCCAGATTGTGCAGATTGGTCTCGGCCTGGCGGTTATTCTGCAGGAACCATTCTGGCGACTGGATGTTCAGGATGCGCTGGAACCAGCTGATTTCTTCCAGCGCGGCCAGGGCCACCAGACCGGTCAGGCCCGCCAGCACCAGCACGCCAAGATTGAAACCCTCGGTCTTGTAACGGTCGATCGCGACGTAGCCGAGCAGGCCGGACGTGAGCGAGAATGCCAGGAATTGCATCCATTCGACGATGCCGTCTTCCACCAGCAGGCGCGCCAGTTCATGCGGATTATTTGCCCAGATCAGGGCCAGCAGCAGGCAGAACGTGTTGATGATGGTGGCCGAGATGATCACCGGATGCTTATACCATTTGTTATCTACCACTAAATTACTCCTTCAAAGACGAAAAATGTTCGGTTGCCAGCGGCTGCAGTCCTGAGGCTGACCCCGGCGCGGGGACCGGATCGGATTCAGCTTCCGCCAGGCGATCGGAAGCGCGGCGGCCGGTGCGGCGCAGCGCGGCGGCCACCAGGGCGGCCACGGCCCAGGCCCACAGCAGCGGGTCGATCAGGGCATCCCACAGATTGCCGGTGGGCAGGCGCAGCAGCGCGAAGAGGGCGAGCGCGCCCAGCAGGCTCGCCGCCGGCCCGCGCGCATGGCCACGCACGATGGCGAACACGCAGACGACGGCGGCGGCGATGCCGACCAGCGGCGCCGCGGTCTGGCCAAAGCCGGCATAGTAAAAGCCGCGCGCCAGGAAACCGACGGCGTCCAGATACAGTAGCGCGCCGCTGACGACCAGCACACCGGCCAGCGCCTGCGGCATGACCTGGCTGCGGCGCATGCCGTTCCAGCGCTCGGCCAGGCGCAGCAGGCAGCAGCCGACCAGCAGAGCGCTCGGGTACTGGAAGGCCAGGCCCAGCCACCAGGCCGGCGACAGTTCGCCCGGCAGGGCCATCGCCGCCAGCGCGAGCGCCAGCACCGCGGCCAGCGCCACGCGCGACATCGGCGCTGACCGCCGCCACAGCGCGCACAGCAGGGTGGCGAGGACGATCGCCCAGCCCAGGCGGCCGTAGAGGATTTGCAGCGACAGATCCGGCAGGTTCATCAAATCAATCCTCCGGCGTCGATGCGATAGCGATGATGGGCGATCGCCTGGCGCTGCCAGGTGTACGTCACGTGCAATTCGTCGCCGACCTGCTGCAGGGTCGGATACGAGAATTCGTCGCCGGCCTTGCCCTTGGCGATGTCGGCCACCGTGCGCCAGGTGCGCATATCGTCCGAAATCGACAGGCGCAGCACGCTGCGCGCCGAAGCGTCGTCGGCGGCGTGGTTGTGCAGCATCAGGAACTGGCCGCTGGACAGGCGAATGGCCGCCATCGAGGTATTGTGGTTGGGCAGGTCGAGCGCCGGCAGGTCTTGCCAGCTGGCGCCACCGTCGTTGCTGGCCGCGTGCTGCATGCGGCGCGCGTCGCTGTCGTCGCGCAGCAGTGCGCGCACTTCGGTCTTCGACACCGCCACGATCGCAGGTTGCAGGGTCGAGGTGGTCTGGCCGATGCGCGCCAGCGAGGTCGGGTTGCCCTGGGCATCGAAGGCCATCAGCATCGGATATTTGTTGCCGATCTCGAAATAGACGGGCAGCCACCAGCCGCCGTCGCTGAGCGCCAGCGGCGAGGTGCGCACCAGCGCGCTGGTATTGAATAGCGGCGAGGTCGGCAGCACGCGGCGTACGCGGAAGCTGGCGCCCTGGTCGCTCGAGACGATATGGGCGATGCGCGACGCCGCCCAGCCGCCCAGGCCGGTGGCGACGACGTACAGGTGGATCTTGCCGTCGCGGTCGGTCCAGGCGACGGGATTGCCGATGCGGCGCACGCCAAAACCGAGCGCGGCGCCGAGCGATTCACGGCTGGCGACCATCCACGGCGCGCTCCAGGCGCCATTGGCCCAGGTCGAAGCGTACACCTTGACGTCGGGGCCGCTCTCGCGGCTGCCTGCCCACCAGAAGGCGAGCATGCGGTTGCCCGGCAGCGGCGTCATCGAGCTGGCGTGGGCCGACGGCATGCCGTGCGGCGCCGGAATATGGGTGCTCGACAGTTCGGTGAGTGTGACCGGGCCGCCGCGCGTGGCGCCGGCCAGGCTCGGCTGGGCGGCAGCGTGGGGGCTGCGCATCCAGCGCAGGCCCTCGGCGCCGAGCATGAGCAGCACGAGGAGCACACAGCCGAGCAAGACGAGATTGCGGGGGCGCGGCTGAGGGATCTGGGGATTCTCCATTCGCTTCCAGTAGAGGGAACCCAGCAGTTGCGACCTGCACCGGCGGGTTCGAGCAGTGAACGTCCCGGAGGCGAGGATGTCGCTGCGGGATTGCTGACGCCAAACGGTTGCCAGCAAAGGCGCTATCGTACCGGAAAGCCACGCAAAACACATCAGGCAGAGGCGATATCGGGCCGAAATTGATGCCGAACGGGGCGTCATTACACGCCCGAGGCCGTCAATAGAGGGCAGATCATGGCAAGCTTGCCAAATTATCGGCAATTTCTCGATAACAAGCCCGCAACTACGCCCGCAACTCCGCGTACACTTGCGTTTTCGACAGCCAGGGCTTTGCTGCATGCGTACTTTACCCCTACTACTCATCATGATCCTTGTCTTGCTTGGGTCGGGATGTGCGAACCAAAATCCCTATTTCGACTCAAGCAAGTCGCATCACCGGCCCGAAGGCTTCGCCAATAACTACCCCAACAATCCCGCCTACCAGCGGCCAAAACTCGGCTTCTTCGAGGGTTGGGCGGCGCGCATCAGGAACTGGACCGAAGACGAGTCCGTGCGCGCCCCGAGCGCGCCTGTTCCGACCGTGGCGCCTGACCTGGCCTTCATCCACGCCAACCGCGATACGCCGGCGCTGACCTGGATCGGCCATGCGACATTCCTGTTCCAGACCGGGACGGGCGTGAACCTGCTGTTCGATCCGGTGTTCGACGAACGCGCTTCTCCGCTGTCGTTCGCCGGCCCGAAACGGCACCAGCCGCCGGGCGTGGCGATTGCCGACCTGCCGCGCATCGACGTCGTCCTGATCAGCCACTCGCATTACGACCACCTGTCGCTCGACTCGCTGCGCCAGTTGTACCGCCAGGCCGGTGGCCCGCCGCTGCTGGTGGCGCCGCTGGGCGTGGACCTGTGGCTGGAAAAGAACGTGACTGGCGGCGACCGCTCGCGCATCGTCAAGCTCGATTGGTGGGACAAGACCGTCTACCAGGGCCTCGAACTGCACCTGCTGCCGGTGCACCACTGGTCGGCGCGCTCGCTGTGGGACCGCAACGAAACCCTGTGGGGCGGCTTCGCGGTGACGCGGCCGGGGCATTCCTTCTTCTTCTCGGGCGACCTGGGGTTTTCGAAGGACATCCAGGACATCGCGGCGCGTTTCGACGGCTTTGATCTGGCGGCGATCGGCATCGGCGCCTACCAGCCGGTCTGGTACCGCAATTCGCACGTGAGTCCCGACGAAGCGCTGCGCATCCACCGCGAACTGCGGGTCAAGCGCAGCGTCGGCATGCACTGGGGGACGTACCCGATGGGGCAGGAGAGGCTGGACCAGGCCGCGATTGACCTGGCCACCGCGCGCAAGGCTCAGGGCGTGGCCGATGACGAATTCTTCGTGATGAAGATCGGGGAGACGTACCGCGCGCCCGCGTTGCGTTGACCTTTACGTTTGCGGCGCGCGCAGGGTCAGCTTGAGGATCTCGCCCGGCTGCCACAGCCGCATGCGCGGCCCCCAGCCGCCGGCGCCGCGGCTGATCACCAGCTGCATATCGCCTTCGCGGTGCACCCCGACCAGGTGCGGGAATTTGCGCTTGACCAGGTAGCTGAACGGCCAGATCTGGCCGCCGTGGGTATGCCCGGACAGCATCAGGCTCACGCCCTCGCGCGCCGCGCGCTCGACCAGGCCGGGTGCCGGGATGTGCGCCAGCAGGATCGTGGCGCCCTGCGCACGGTTGGGGATCGTCCGTTCCAGTCCGGCGTAGATATCGCCACCGTGCATGGCGCGGCCGATGTCGTCCAGTCCCGCCAGGTGCAGGCCGGGTGCGATCTCGACCCGCTCGTCGCGCAGCCATTTCACGCCGCCGGCGGCGAATTCGGCGATCGTGCCGCCGGCGTCGCCGTAGTATTCGTGGTTGCCCGTCACCGCCCATACTCCCAGCGGTGCGCGCAGGCGGCGCAGCACCGGCGCCAACTGGTCGTCGTTGATCGGCTCGTCCTCGACCTGGTCGCCCAGCATCACGACCGCCGCCGGCTCCAGTGCATTGATCTGGTCGACCCGCTTGCCAAGCCAGGCGGCGCGGCGCTGGGCGCCCAGGTGGGTGTCGCTGATCGCGACCAGGGTCATGCCGTCCAGCTCCTGGGGCAGGCCGGCCAGCGGCAGTTCATATTCCACGATCGCCGGCGCCCGCACTGCCTGGAAGATGGCGAAGGCGCTGACCGAGATCCCGGCAATGGCGCCGGCCGCCAGGATCCTGGGCGCCCACTTGCGCAGCCACAGCCCGAAGCCGGTCACCAGGTCGGCCAGCAGCAGGTATTGCGTCATGACGAACAGGATGCCGAGCCAGGTCATGGCGAACTGGCCGGGCCACCAGCGCCAGTCGAGGGCGGCGTCGCCCAGGCGCACGCCGAGCAGATAGACGCCCCAGACCACGAGCGCGCCCAGCCACCACCAGCGTGCTTTGACGCGCGTGCGGATCGGGGCGAGCGCATACAGGCGATGCGCCACGTAGAAATGCATCAGCGTGCCGATGCCGTTGAGAATAAGTGAGAACATGCGTAATTACACCGGTGCGTGCCGGCCAGGCTGGTCCAGAACCGGGAAATCATAGCGGGAATGCAATCTACATGTCGCCGGGAATTATCCTGCGGTCATGCCGGGTTTATACTGCGTCGTCCCCGTCATCCACCAACGTCCAGTGACAGAACTGTTCAACGCGATTGCGCGCAACCTGATTCTTCCGCCCGCCAGCCTGCTCCTCTTGACTGCGATCGGCCTGCTGCTGCGCCGCCGCTGGCGCCGTGCCGGCGGCATCGTCGCCGGCGCGGCGCTGGTGCTGCTGGTCTTCTTGTCGAGCAGTGCCGGCGCGCGCTTCCTGGTCGCGCCGCTGGAGGCGCTGGCGACCCCGCTGCGCGATCCCGCAAACGCCGGCGCGCAGGCGATCGTGGTGCTGGCGGCCGGCCGCTTGCGGGCGGCGCCGGAATACGGCGACCGTGATATCCCGGACCATATCGCGTTGGCGCGACTGCGTTACGCCGCGCACCTGCACCGGCGCACCGGGCTGCCGATCCTGGTCAGCGGCGGTGCGCCAAGCGCTGGCGCGACGAGCCTTGCCGATGCGATGGCCAGCGCGCTGCGCGAGGATTTCGGGGTGCCGGTACGCTGGGTCGAGGGGCGTTCGCGCAATACGGCCGAGAATGCGGCCTTCAGCGCCGCGCTGCTGCGTCCGGAAAATGTCGAGCGGGTGCTGCTGGTGACCGATGCGATGCACATGGAGCGCGCCCGCACCGTGTTCCAGGGCGGCGGCCTGCAGGTGACGGACGCGCCGACCATGTTCTTCGGCGAGCAGGCGCGCGGGCTGGTCGCCTGGGTGCCGAGCGCCGAAGGCATGCGCCGCTCGTGGTATGCGTCGTATGAGCTGATCGGGATTGCCTGGTATCGGCTGAAGTCGAACGGGTCGCCCTAGGGGCTATCTGACTGAGGGTGTGGGATCAGCAAAGTGTTTTCCACGTTAGTACCCCGACCTCAGCACGTCATTCCCGCGAAGGTGCACTAGCGTCCGGAATATTTATACGCAAAGTATGCATCGTCATCCCCGCGAAGGCGGGGATCCAAGTGAAATCACAGAATGTTCATGCTC